>CAJAOR010000226.1 GCA_903942355.1 uncultured Chlorobiaceae bacterium
CTTGACGAAGCCTTTTATTACTCTTTTAACGTCTTGTTTCAATCAATAAACAGCATTGTCCGACATGCCTCAACTCACCAAATCTGCTGAACTCTTTGAAAAAGCAAAGAAGTTTATTCCCGGCGGTGTAAACTCTCCGGTCCGCGCATTCAAATCCGTTGGTGGAACTCCCGTTTACATGGCCAAGGGGTCAGGAGCATACCTGACCGACGTTGACGGCAACAGCTACCTTGACTATGTCGGCTCGTGGGGTCCCTTCATTCTTGGCAGCATGCACCCGAGAATAACTGCCGCGCTTGAGTATACCCTGAAAAATATCGGCACCAGCTTCGGCACTCCGATTGAAATGGAGATTGAAATTGCCGAACTTCTCTGCAAAATTGTCCCTTCGCTTGAAATGGTGCGCATGGTCAACAGTGGTACCGAAGCCACCATGTCGGCTGTTCGCCTTGCGCGAGGCTACACCGGCCGCGATAAAATCATCAAATTTGAGGGCTGCTACCATGGCCATGGCGACAGCTTCCTCATCAAGGCAGGTTCAGGCGCGCTGACGCTTGGCGCTCCCGACAGCCCCGGCGTCACCAAAGGCACCGCGATGGATACGCTCAACGCAACCTACAATGATATCGATTCAGTAAAGCTCCTCGTTGGCGAAAACAAGGGCCAGATTGCCGCTATCATCATTGAACCTGTAGCAGGCAATACCGGCGTTATCCCCGCCAAACCGGGCTTCCTTGCAGCTCTTCGCGAATTGTGTACCCAGGAAGGCATTGTGCTGATTTTTGACGAAGTGATGTGCGGTTTCCGCGTGGCACTTGGCGGTGCGCAGAGCCTCTACGGCGTTACGCCTGATTTGACCACCATGGGCAAGATTATCGGTGGCGGTCTTCCGGTGGGAGCGTTCGGCGGCAAACGCGAGATCATGGAGCGTGTTGCTCCGCTCGGCGATGTCTATCAGGCAGGTACCCTTTCAGGTAACCCGTTGGCACTGACCGCAGGTCTTGAAACCCTGAAAATCCTAATTGACGAAAATCCTTATCCGGAACTCGAAAGAAAAGCAGTGATCCTTGAAGCAGGTTTCAGCGATAACCTGAAAAAACTCGGTCTGAACTATGTGCAGAACCGTGTTGGCTCAATGTCCTGCCTCTTCTTTACGGAAACACCGGTTGTAGACTATTCGACCGCCGTAACGGCCGATACAAAAAAACACGGCAAATACTTCCATTCCATGCTTGACCAGGGCATCTACCTTGCCCCGTCGCAATTCGAAGCAATGTTCATCAGCTTCATGCACACTGACGAGGATCTTGAAAAAACCATCAAGGCGAACTATAACGCCCTTGTTGCTTCCGGCAAGTAACCTCCTTGGCAAGTACAACATCCAAAAGGGAAGCGTTACCGCTTCCCTTTTTTATTATTCGATAATCCCCACGCGAACCTGTACCCTCGTAATCATAACCCGTCCTGACGCATCCCTGACCAGTTGCTGAATGATCGGCAGAAAGCTGTCGAGCTTCTCTGTGGAGTCAACAAGCTCGACAATCATAGGAAGGTTTGTGCCTAACTCCATGATTTTAGAGGTATTGATGTGCATGTCGTGACCATAGGAGAGTACCCCTTTCAGCGCGGTAGCACCGGCCAGACCAAAAAGCCGGGCTTCACGGACAAGCTCTTCATAAAGCGGCCGATGACCGTAACGTACCTGTTCACCGACAAAGATCCGCAGCAGTTCCTGATTCTGTAGTTCCATGTGTGTTCGCCTCCGTTATGTCCATAGTTTAGCAAAAAGCATTCCTGTGTAGAGGGCAACAAGCCCGCCGGCTATGCTGCCGGCAAGGTAGATGCCGGCATAAAAAAGTTGGCCATCCTTGAGCAGTGCCGAATGTTCGAACATATAGGCAGAAAAGGTGGTAAACCCTCCGCAGAAACCCGTGACCAGAAAAAGCCGCGCTTCAGGTGATACAAGGGTCGTTGAAACCGCCAGTTCACCAAGAAACCCGATCAGAAAACTGCCCAGAATGTTGACTGTCAAGGTAGCAAAGGGAAAACCCGGAGCCAAGGGAGCAAAGAGCAACGCAACCGCATAGCGCGCCACGGAACCGAGAAAGCCGCCCGCACCGACAAGCATCAACGCCCCCGCATGCTTCATAATCGGCTCCTCCCTGAATGTCCTGTCGTGCACAACATGAGTCTAACGGCCATGACCACCGACTTGCCCGTCCTCTATGCGCTTGTGTGCACAACACATTTCATCAAGGATACCAAGCAGGGTATTGAAAATGCCAACACAGATGATGGTGGGAGCCCATAACCCGATAAAAATGGCTATCAGCTCATGGTTAACCCCTGTCCCGAAAATAAAGAGATAGATTGAGAGGAGAATGGACAACGTTGCTCCAATAAAGTAATAGTGCGGCTTCATACCATCTGCATTTGATTGAGTGATTTATCTCTTAGTAAAATGTAAGAATAATAAGTCCACTAAAAAATCGGCACCCCGCCGGCTTGGGCATCTATCGTTACTCAATATCGATATGCACCTCGTTTCGCCGCAAAAAAGGAAGGGTCCAGGGAGGATCGTAACTTGCTGCACGCGGTTGAGAGCCTGCACGGTACCCGTTCTTCTCAAGCCATTCGGTCAGCTTGCCGGCATAGCTGCGGAGATTGCTTTCGGAATGCAGACCCGAATAACGGATAACTCCCACTTTTTTTCCCGCCACAGAACGAAGTGTTACGGCAGGATCAAGCGGTACGGGAAGCGTTTCGAGCCGTGACCCTTCAGGCATCACAAATGCCATCACCCAGGCATTTCCCTTCTTTTCCTGAAGCACCGGTGCCGTCATGGAGATTTTTTCGCTGACGGGCTCCTGAAGCACCGGGGCGGTCATCGACAGCTTCTCTTTTGAGCGATTCTTGCCAAAAATATATCCGGCAAGACGACTGAAACCTGGCGCTCCTGTCTGCCCGTATGCCCCTTCAATAACCGTTTCGGCAACAATCATTTCTGCGTATTGCCGGACCTCAAAATCCCCCTCCTCCGCCAGTACTTTGTAGGGAGGCTCCTTTGCCGTACGCTTTCCCAAAACTGAACAGCCGGTAAGCATCAAACTTGTCATCAGCAACAGCGACAATCCTGCCATCATATCCTCCTGTGATAGAACGTTGTTCTTGAAACCACTCTCCAGGGTAGAACAACCATAACCGGGAAAAGGTTTGAGACGGAACCATATCAGTTATCAAAGGCCACGGTTCCCTTGATAAAGTTGCTATATTTTACCGATGCGGAAAACGCTTCCCACAAAAATATTTCACAACTATGCAAGAGAAGAGGGGTGCTGCCATGAGCCTGACTCAAAAAAAAAGGGTGGTCTCCATCGACTACGGAACAAAGCGCATCGGAGTAGCCCAGAGTGATCCTCTCTGGCTCTTCGCCCAGCCGGTCGGCACCTTTGACCGTGCCGGACTGTCGAAGACCCTCGATACCATGCTGAAATCGGATGAGATTGCCCTCGTCATTGTCGGTTACCCGCTCAGTGAAAGTGGTGAGAAAAACACGATGACCGGAGTGATTGACCGCTTTATCGAAACACTTCATGAAGAATTCCCCCAACTGAGGATTGAAACCGTCGATGAGCACCATTCATCGCGGGATGCCCGCAGCATCCTGATTGCATCGGGCAAATCAAGAAAAAACCGGCAGCAGAAAGGACGGCTCGACAGTGCGGCAGCATGCGTCCTGCTCAGCGAATACCTTGAAAACCAGGAGAGTGCGCGATAAAAAGATGCGCCCCGAAGAACTGCTGAAGAGAAATGTTTTTCCTTTAGCTTTTGGGAGCGGCTTCTTTATCTTTAACGTTTACAGCAATTATTTTTATGACTATCACACCCATGCTTGAGATCTTCAAAAAAACCGGCGCCCTGCTTGATGGCCACTTCAAATTGACATCCGGCCGTCACAGCAATGCCTACTTTCAATGCGCAAAGGTCTTGCAGCATCCGGAACACCTGACGGCGGTCTGCGGGAAAATTGCAGAGCATTTTGCCGGCAAAGGGGTCGAAACAGTTATCTCTCCGGCCATTGGCGGAATTGTAGTCGGAACTGAGGTTGGACGCCAGCTCGGCCTGAAAACCATTTTTGCTGAGCGCAAGGATGGCATCATGACCATCCGCCGCGGCTTCACGCTCGAACCCAATGAGCGGGTACTGGTTATTGAAGATGTCATAACCACTGGCGGTTCAGTGGCCGAAGTGATAGAGCTGATCAAGAGTGCCGGCGCATCACTTGTAGGAGTCGGTTCGGTTGTCGACCGCAGCAACGGTCGGGCGAAGCTTGCCGATGACCATTTTTCTGTCCTTTCGATGGAGGTAATAAGCTATACTCCTGAAGAGTGCCCGCTCTGCAAAGAGGGTGTGCCAATAGATGCGCCCGGGAGCAGGGCAAACAAGCAAAACTAACTGCACGACTGTGAAGTCACCTATCAGGAGCATCTCATTTATCGGCCTCGGCTTGATTGGCATGTCACTTTTGCGGGCCATAAAGTGCTCACCGCTTGCGCTTGAGAGCAATATCCTGTTTCAGGGGTTTGACCCGAATTTTACCGACGGCGATCGTCAATGTGTCGAAACGCTTGGGCTTGACCGGTTTACTGATGATAAAGCAATCCTCTATACGGCTGACCTTATTATTCTTTCCGCACCCGTCGAGGTCAATATTGCCCTGCTCGGGGAGATAAAGCAGCTTGCGCCACCCTCAACACTGGTGAGCGATGTGTCGAGCACAAAGTCGCTCATCGCCCATAGAGCCCGTGAGCTTGACCTTCCCTTTCTCGGTATGCACCCGATGGCTGGCAAGGAGCAACAGGGCTACCGTGAAAGCCATGAGGAGCTGCTGCATGGACGGCGTATCATCCTCTGTGACGATAACCATCTGCTTGACGGCGATAAAGGCTCCTTTCTTGTTGCCTTGCTTGAATCAGCCGGGTGCACAACGCTTGCAATGACCCCGGATGAACACGACCGCATCATCGCAAAAGTAAGCCATTTGCCCCAACTGCTTTCGACGCTTCTGATGAATTACTGCGGAGAGTCGATCAGCAAATCCGGACCGGGTTTTGCCACTCTTGCTAGGCTGGCCGGCAGCTCATGGGAGATCTGGCGGGATATCATTGCGACAAACAGCGAGAACATAGCGATGGAACTTGAACACTTTTCCAGAGAGCTGGCCCTGCTCTCCAGCGAGATACGGCAACACGACCTCGGGCCGCTTGAATCGCGCTTTAATGAGGCCAATCAGCTCTATCAAACCCTAAAAGAGATGAACCGGTCATGAAATTCGCCATTGTTGTCAATGTTTCACGGCAAAACGCACTTGACCTTGCCCGCAGGCTTGCCGGATGGCTTGACGAACGGAAGGTCGGCTATATTTTTGAAGCCCTTTCGGCAGAAAAACTGCTGTCCGACAATGCCGCTCCAATTGAGGAGCTTAACAGATACTGCGACGCCTTTATCTCGCTTGGCGGCGATGGAACGCTGCTCTTCACCTCACATTACGCTGTAACGAAGCCGGTTATCGGCGTCAATGTCGGTTACCTCGGCTTTTTGACGGAGTTTACCCAGACAGAGATGTTTACGGCTATCGAGCGAGTGCTGAACGGCACCTATACCATCCAGACTCGCTCGCAACTTGAAGCAACAGTCTCTATCGACAATGAAGTCCAGCATCTTCGGGCGCTGAATGACGTGGTCATCGAAAAAGGGGCCTATCCGCGTATTCCGACATTTGTCATAAAGCTTGACGGAGAGCTGCTCAGCTCATACCGGGCTGACGGTATCATCATTGCCACGTCCACCGGCTCAACCGCCTACTCCATGTCTGCCGGAGGGCCGATCATTGCGCCGAAATCAAACGTTTTTGTCATTACGCCGATATGCCCGCACATGCTGACCGTCAGGCCTATCGTCATCAGCGACGAAAAAATAATTGAAATCTCGGTTGATGCTCCTGATGGCTCTTTTCCCCTGAACTGCGACGGCAATATCAAAAAAATGCTCCATCCGCAGGAGTGCATCACGGTCAGAAAATCGGCTGTAGCCATCAATCTTGTCGCCAATGAAAACCGGGATTACTGTGAAATCCTGCGAACAAAACTGCTCTGGGGTCGCGAGCATAATTTCGGTCAGTAAAGTGCCGATTGTCTTTCTGAACGAATCCGCCAGAACAGCTTCATGAGTAACAGCATCAGTTACGACTCACTCCACCACCTCCTCGGCATCCCTCTTGATACTCCGATGGAGATTGATGAGATGTGCAAAAGGCTCAAGCCGGTAATCTACCCTGCACCTGAGCTCTCGGCGCGGCTGGAACGCTTTTGCCGAGCTCTTGCCGCAACCATGCACGAGCTGGGGATAGCTGTTCTTTCAGAGGAGGAGGCCTCGGGAGATAACGGACGGTTTGCACCCGGCACGGTTATTCTCGCACCGGGATATTTTCCTGATAGCATGCTGGCAATCAACAAGGTTACAACACTCTACAACAACATCATTGTCGGCATTTACGACGAGCCTGCACCCCTGACTCCCGACTCGCTTCCCCAGGAACGCCTTGATGCCATTGTGGGCAGGCTTGCCCGAGATATGGTACATGTTCTTGTCTTTGTGACGGACCACTCGTGGACCATATGCACCATGAACGGCGGAGTTGTTGCCTTCAGCACTCCGCTTCCCTCCCGCGAGGATGTCCGAAATACGCTGGTACCGAAACTCACCGCGCAGGTTGTTCCGCCAAGAGCTGAAGAGCTTGACATTGAGCATGGAGCATTACAGACCGGAACGGCGGAGTTTAAAGCTGTTGCCGAAGATTTTCTCCAGTGCAGCGACCTGTGGAGCAGCAACGCCTGCCTGTTGACGCATACCTCGACTGAAAGACTCGAATACCGCAACGACTTTTACAAACGGATTGTTGCGCGTTATCTCGACCAGAGAAGCGGCATGAGCTATGGGTTCTTTGCCCGCCAGTTGCCGGTTGCCGTGCATCCTGCTCTGTTTTTAGAAGAATCAAACTCGACGCCGGAATATGGTGAAAAGATACTGAACACGATCAGAATACGGGTTCAGGGGCGCATCATGCTCGTTGCGGTACCAGAGGTGCGCATCATCACAACCAGGTCGGGATGCAGAAAAAATCATCTTGACGTGAAGAACGATCTTGTGGAAATCGGACTCATACAGCATAACGGGAGGGGACGCGCATATCTGAAAACTCCGACAGGATACTCTCCGGAAATTGTTGCCAAACCTTCCTTCGATACGCTCACCATTCTGGCTCATGCTCTTGGCAATGCTTTGACCGCAAGTATATTGATGAGGCTCAGGCCAAAAGCGCGCTTCCCGCACCATCTTGCCCGCTTCGGAGCGACAATGACACACTGGCATGATTATCCGGACACCGAACTGCTGCCAAAAGGATACCATCTTCACGGAGCAGAGAACCCTCCTGTCGCCTGCTCAACTCCTCAGTCGGCAGCATACAGCCTTCTTGGCAAGATAGCCGCACTTGAAATGGCACTTGAACAGGGGACGACCTACCGGGGAGATGTGCATGTTGAACCCTGTCACGGCACCAATATTGTCGGTATGCTTTCACTTGCTGAAACAGCAGGGCTTATGAACCCTGCCCTCCAGTTCGGAGTTCACTCTTCCTCAGCAGCAGGACACTCGATGTAGGGCCATTTGCCCTGCTTGATGAGAATCATTTCGACCAACTCCCTCACGCATCCTTTTCCGCCTTCATAGCCGGAGATATAACCGACCCTGTTCCGGAGATAATCGGCACCGTCAATGGCGGTTGCCGGCAAGCCGACTTTTGAAAGCACGCCAACATCACCGATATCGTCACCGATATAGGCGCACTCCTCATCGGAAAGATCGTGGCGCTGGAGAAACGCTTCATAGGAATAGAGCAGGTTTTCACCGTTAAGGTAGAGATCCTGCACACCAAGTGCTTCAAGCAGGGGACGGTACCCTTCTGCCTCTCTTTCCGACAGAACCGCGATATGCACACCCTGTTTCAGAGCCTCCTTGATGGCGACGGCATCCCTGACCGAGATTGAACAAATTTCCCCCCCGTTGCAGTCAAAGGTAATGCGGCTGCCGTTCAGGACACCGTCAACC
>CAJAOR010000227.1 GCA_903942355.1 uncultured Chlorobiaceae bacterium
ATCATTATCAGAGGTTGATGGCAGACGCGGGAATAGGGATAAAAAAAACAAAAATCGATTAGGATTGATGATGACAGAAGTAATTGTTGTTTTTATTTGTCCATAGATTTTGATAAAAAATCTGCGACGCGGATGCGACATAAAAATTTCAAAATCACCATAACTCTTTTTATATCAATGTCATGTAGCCTCGATATGATATTCACACTGTAGAGGTCAGAGGTTCGAATCCTCTATCGTCCACATTTTACAAAAAAGCCTGCAAGTTCAACGCTTGCAGGCTTTTTTGTTTCACCTGTCAGTTGCTGATACTTCTTCCTTCAGCGTGTTATTCGCTTCCTTGATCGTTCCATACATTTAATCGGCTCTGAAAGAATATTTCGATGATTTCTCCGATCGGTACCCAGATGGCAGGGGGTCATCGATTTATAGAAGATCCTGTGCAGGACACGATATCAGATGAAGATGAGTTGCCTCATGCTGTCAGTAACAATGACGATTGATGCTGAGGATGTAATATTATTGAATATGACGTATATTTCCCTATTGTCTAACCATACAGGAAAATTATGGAACTACGGGTTGTAGGCAGTGCGGTCTTATGCCGATCCATCTAATTATTATTGTTCCATGCTGGCCTTCACTGCGGAGGCGATGGCGTCAACCGCAGAAGATATGCATGTGTTCTTTCAAGAATCATTTTGCCGGGAAATTGCTCTCGCCGGCCATGCTGAATGAAATGATGACTTTCATTCCGGCCTCGGATTCCGGTTTGAAAACGTAAACAGCTTCAGGGTTATACCATTATCATCACCAGCAACCTGTCGAATCCCCACCTGGCAAGTAGCAGATAGGATTAATAAGGAAAAATCACCATGAAAATCACCGTTCTCAATGGTAGTCCAAAGGGCGAATTGAGCGTCACCATCCAGTCGGTGGCCTATCTGGCCAAGATCTATCCGCAGCATGAGTTTAACATCATCCATATCGCTCAAAGAATCAAGCGGCTCGAAACCAACCAGGCAGTTTTCAATCAGGTCATTGATCAGGTGAGCGCCTCAGACGCAGTCCTGTGGAGCTTTCCCCTGTATATCCTCATCGTTCACGCGCACTACAAACGCTTCATCGAACTGATCTTCGAACGCGGCGCTCAGGCCGCCTTCGCTGGCAAATACGCCGCCTCGCTTTCTACTTCCATCCACTTCTTTGACCACACGGCTCACAATTACATCCATGCCATCTGCGATGACCTGGAAATGCGCTTTGTCGACTCATTTTCGCCCGATATGCATGACTTGCTCAAGGAAGAAGGCCGCCAGCAGCTTGCCCGGTTTGGCCAGCAGTTCCTGAAGGGGCAATTCCGCCGACCTCGACCGCCTGCTCGACCAGTTGCTGGCCCGCGCGCTGGCCTACGTCCAGGCTGGTTACCTCCGCCCGCAGACCTTCCATGGAGTGGCTGGTTTGAAAGTTTTCCGTGATGATATTTACGGTCGCCTGCGTCCCATTTTCGCCGCCGATCACCGCGCTTTCCGCCGCATGGGCGTTTACAAGACTTTTCCCCCGGCAGAACTCAACACCGCCCTGTTGAATACTTTCGTCGCCCCGTTTGTTAACCTGCCCTCCATTCGGAAAAAGTTCGACAAGATGATAAAAAAACAAATGGTCGAACCGCATAAAAAGGTGGTCGCCCAGGCCCATGAAAACTGAGGATAATAATTCGAGCAAGACAGAAATTGGCATTGGCTCGCTAGTCGAGAAAGCTCTACTTGCGCTTGGGCAACTGTTGCTATTAAGAGAAGTCAATGGTTAATTATTGCATCATTGTACCATGAAATCCCGTTTAAGCATCAGAGGCCGGATGATCCGCTCCATTACCATGAGGTGAGGTGAAATTGTCTTACGCTCTGATTTTTAGCAAACAGGGAGCCAGAGCCAGATCAACCGAATCCTCGTGAACCGCTTGAAGTTCTTGCAGAGAAAACACTCTGGTGTCTTCATATCGATGCACAACCGGGTCAGGCACAACGTGACTTTGCTTCGGGAAAGAACACTTCCATCGTATTTGATCGCAAATTCAAGATGGTCGCACTCTCTCTCCCGGCCAGTTTCTTGCGGGATAGAACTCTTCTGCTCATCAACGTTTCGTGAACACCATGACAAGTCCGGAGTTGTGTTCTCTGCTGAACGGTGTTTTATCGAATCCGCTATAGGTGCCCTCCAGGGAGAATCCCGCAGCCTCATGCTTTTGACGGAAGCTGTCGGCGGTAAGCGGATAGAGTACTGCCTGGTCATTGAAAATTTTCTGGTTGTCAGCCAGAAGTTCCACTTCAAAAATGACCTGTTCCGGTGAGATATCGAGATAGCGACGGTAAAAAGAGACGGAGCCATTGCCAACAGTTTTGGCCGGAAAGCGATATTCGGTGAGTCTGAGTAGATAATCCCAGTTTACAGTCTGAAAAATCCAGCTTCCCCCGGGCTCAAGAGCGGCATGAACCTGACTCAGAAAAGCGGAAAACCGGTCAGGTGAAAGATGGGCTACAACATTACCGATGGAATAGATCAAGCGGAACGATTGTTTCAGGGAGGCCAGATCGGCAATGTCGATAGCATGAAATGCAACAGCCGGTGAGGTTGCTGCAGCCGCAGCTATCATTTTTGAGTCGAGATCAATTCCTGTTGGCCGGAAGCCGTCGTGCTGAAACCGGCTGCAATAGTGACCCGGCCCGCATCCGGCATCGAGTAAGGCGCTTCCCGGAGGAGCGGCATGATCACGGAGAAAAAGATAGACTTCCTCACGGAACGGAAAAATCTGTTCATACCATACGGCAAATTCTGAATAAAAGGACATGGCATCGTTATTGGCTTGTGTTTGCGAACAATCCTTTCAATTGAAGTTTTCAATTCCCGTCCCGTCAGGGATGCGGCAGTCATTGCTGTTCAACTTTATAATAAAAATTTGCTAATATTTTGTACGTTGAAATAACATGATAGCTGTAAGCACAACTGAGTTGAGGCGCAATCTTCGGAAATACCTTGACATGGCCAATAAAGAACGGGTAATTGTCCAGTGCGGGAAGTCAGAGACCTATGAAATTGTGCCTACCGGAACGATGAGTGATACCGATCAGAATTTCCTGAATCCCAAGGTGAATGAACGTCTTAAAAGCTCTATTGAACAAGCGCAAACAGGAAAAACCCGTGTTCTCAAAAAAGAGGAGATCAAAAATTTTCTTGGTCTTGAGTAATGGGATACACGCTGATATACACTGATAATGCTCTGGAGGACATAGACTGGCTAAAAAAATCAGGTGACAAGGTTTGTCTTAAAAAACTTGCCAAGTTGCTTGAAGAGCTTATTGAGCATCCTTTCACAGGGACGGGTCAACCAGAACAGCTCAAGTTTGACTTTTCAGGTTGCTGGTCACGCAGGATAAACAAAAAGCATTGACTCATCTACCAAGTGGAAGAAAAGAGGGTAACAGTAACTCTTCTTTCAGTATATGGGCACTATGCTGACTGATGATTGTTGCACATTTGCATTATTCCTGCTGAATCTTTACATTAACAATCGTTATTACGTTCTTTATCCATTGCTGGTCATCAAGAAAGGCTGAGGGAATAGACCCGGTGAAGCCTTGACAACCGATTCCGTTCAACAGCGGAACACGGTGCCACATTCTACTTTTGCACTCTATGCATCGGGCTATTTGTACCGGTGAAGCAGAAGAACGATGCGTGAAAAGGAGCTTTTGTGCTTCTCTTTTCAAAACAGGTTTGGGGCTTTCGGTCCCCGTGCCTTAGTGAAACAGAGTGTCATTAAAACCTCTTCCGTGCTCGTCAGGGAAGAGGTTTTTTATTGTTAATTATTTAAACGAGCTATCCATGAGTTTTCAGACTGATACGATTCATGCCGGAGTGGGTCCCGACAAGGCATACGGTGCCATCATGACCCCGATTTACCAGAGTTCAACCTTTGTATTTGAGGATATTGGCAAGCACAAGGGATTTGACTATACCCGGAGCGGCAACCCGACTCGCAAGGCGCTCGAAGATAATCTTTGTGCCCTTGAGGGGTGTTCTTTTGCTGTTGCGGTAACGACCGGCATGGCGGCCATTACCTCGACACTCAATATCTTTAAATCCGGCGATGAGATCATCTGTACTGATGACTGCTATGGGGGTACGTCGCGGTTGATGAAGACGGTCGAAGAGCATTTTGGCATCAAGGTGCATTTTGTGAATCTTCAGGAGGCGGTCAACCTTCTGCCGTATGTGAACGAGAAGACGAAAGCCGTATGGGTAGAGACTCCGTCCAATCCGCTGTTGAACCTGGTTGATATTGCGGAGGTTTCAGCAATTGCAAAAGAGAGGGGACTGTTGACCATTGTCGATAACACCTTTCTCTCACCATACGGCCAGAAACCGTTTGAGCTTGGAGCTGACATTGTGGTGCATTCGACCACCAAGTACCTGAATGGCCATTCTGATGTGGTTGGCGGTGCGGTGCTGTCGAACAGTGAAGATCTTGATGCACGCCTGAAGTTTATTGTCAATGCTCTCGGTACCTGCGCCCAGCCGTTTGATTGCTGGCTGGTGCTGCGCGGTATCAAGACGCTGGTGGTGCGTATGAGGGAGCATGAGCGGAATGCACAGGCTGTGGCGGAGTTTTTGGAGAAGCACCATAAGGTGAAACGGGTTTTTTATCCCGGCCTTCCGGCGCATCCGCAACATGAACTGGCCAAAAAACAGCAGCGGAGTTTCGGCGGCATGGTCTCTTTTGAGCTTGATGGCACCATTGAGGATGTCAACCGGGTGCTGAAGGGCACAAAGCTTTTTGCTCTGGCCGAAAGCCTTGGCGGTGTTGAATCGCTGATTGAGCATCCTGCAACCATGAGCCATGCTTCAATGGATCATGATCACCGGGAGGCTGCAGGGATAACCGATACGGTTATCAGACTTTCAGTGGGTATTGAAGATGGTGATGACCTTATAGATGATTTGCGGAGTGCACTTAGCTGAAGATGATTTTTTGTCTTGGTGTGCATTGTTCGATGGGGTTCAGTACATTACGGCATGAACAGATAATTCTGGCAGGTTATGAAGCATGACGTCATGACCTGCCGGTAACGGATCACTTTCTGATAATGCCTCTTTTTTTATCTACTGATAACGTTGCTCCGACGCAGAGAGCGCCCTTTCCCTATACCCTGAAGGTGAGTTTGAGGGCAAAGTCTGCCCGTCTGAAAATGACGCCGCATGGCGGCCTTGTGGTGGTTGTGCCTCCGGGATTCGATAAAAAAAAGATTGCCGCATTGCTGCTTTGTCATGAAGAGTGGATAAGAAAAGTTACCGCAAAGTTTGATGCCCATCGCCAGAGCCCGCCGCAACTTGCTGAAAACGGGATGCCTACCACGATTGCTTTTCCCGATCTTGCGGAATTGTGGTCGGTGGCCTACACGCAAACCGGAATCGGGGAGGTAGAGATGGTTGAGCGACAAGGTAACAGCCTGCTTGTTTCAGGTGATGTCGCCAACACCGCGCTTTCGTGCAAGCTGCTCTGTTCCTGGCTGAAGCACCGGGCTCAAATACACCTTTTGCCAGCACTTGAAAAACTTGCTGCTGCGCATGATTTCAGTTATGATGCTGCCGGTATTCGCCTGCAGCATTCCCGATGGGGGAGCTGCTCTTCGCGTCGTTCGATAACCCTGAACAGCAAG
>CAJAOR010000228.1 GCA_903942355.1 uncultured Chlorobiaceae bacterium
AAATAATTTATTATTAAATAATTTTTCTTATTTTATTTACTACTATATCAGGTGGTTTGCTGGTCAAATTATCGTACTCGAGCTGATTTTTTTCTGTTATTCTATAGATTTTGAACCTGGTGGTCATGTGTATAGCGTTTCGATTCTGAGGAAAAGCTGACAGGTTCGTGCGTAGTTTTTGCAACAAAGGAGCTGTTTACAGGTGTTGCAAGTTATGGCGCAAGCGTTTTCTTTTTGGTTTCTTCAACCTGAATTATG
The DNA here is from genome assembly GCA_903942355.1 of uncultured Chlorobiaceae bacterium. Taxonomy (GTDB): domain Bacteria; phylum Bacteroidota; class Chlorobiia; order Chlorobiales; family Chlorobiaceae; genus Chlorobium. The sequence goes on from CAJAOR010000228.1 coordinate 259, forward strand.
TCCAAAACAAAGGAGAGAATACAATGGCTGAACAAGTGAATCCGGCAGGAGAAAAGCCAAAGGGCACGGTCCCACCTCCCAAGGGGAAAGCTCCTTCTCCGAAGGGAAACGGCGCCTCGGGTGCTCCATCGGTTATAAAGGAGCAGGATGCCTCAAAAATGAGAAGATTTCTGTTCCAGCGAACGGAAACCCGCTCAACAAAGTGGTTCCAGATTTTTGATACTGACAAGATTGATGATGAACAGGTAGTCGGTGCCCATCTTGCGCTGCTTGGTGTGCTGGGCTTTCTTATGGCAATCTACTACATCTCGGGAATTCAGGTGTTTCCTTGGGGTGTGCCCGGTTTTCATGACAACTGGTTTTATCTGACGATCAAGCCCAGAATGGTCTCTCTTGGTATTGATACCTACAGTACAAAAACAGAGGATCTTGAGTTTGCAGCAACCAAACTTCTTGGCTGGGCAGGCTTTCACTTCCTTTCTGGATCTGTTCTGCTTTTTGGCGGATGGCGTCACTGGACTCACAATCTCACCAATCCCTTTACCGGCCGAACCGGAAATTTCCGTGACTTCAGGTTCCTCGGCAAGTTTGGTGATTTCGTTTTTGGTGGAATAAGTGCCAAGAGTTATCGTGAGGCGCTTGGTCCACACGCAGTTTACATGTCGCTGCTTTTTCTTGGCTGGGGTCTGGTTATGACCTTTGTGCTTGGTTTTCCGGCGGTTGCTGACTTCCAGACGATCAATGCAGAGACATTCATGTCGTTTGTTTTCTCTGTTGTTTTCTTTGTCATGGGTATTTACTGGTGGAATCACCCGCCGAATGCCGCTACCCACCTGAACGATGACATGAAAGCCGCTTTTTCTGTCCACTTGACAGCCATCGGCTATATCAATATCGCCTTGGGTTGTATTGCATTCGTTGCTTTCCAGCAGCCATCCTTTGCGCACTATTACAAGGAGCTTGACAATCTGGTCTTTTATCTTTACGGAGAGCCTTTCAACCGGGTGAGCTATAATTTTGTTCAGGAGGGTGGCCGAATCATCTCCGGAACAAAAGAGTTTGCCGATTTTGAGGCATATGCAATTCTTCCGAAGAACGGAGCAACATTTGGTATGGCAAGGACGGTTATCAACCTCATTACCTTCAACCATATCATCTGCGGTGTGCTCTATGTTTTTGCCGGTGTTTACCATGGCGGACAGTATCTCCTCAAAATACAGCTCAACGGTCTCTACAGCCAGATCAAGTCTGTTTTCATTACCAAAGGACGTGATCAGGAAGTTCAGGTCAAGATTTTGGGTACGGTCATGGCACTTTGCTTTGCCACCATGCTTTCCGTTTATGCGGTGATCTGCTGGAATACCATCTGTGAGCTGAATCTTTTCGGCACGAACATTCTGATGTCTTTCTACTGGCTGAAACCGCTTCCGATTTTCCAGTGGATGTTCCGCGATCCAAGTATCAATGACTGGGTGATGGTTCATGTTATCGTTGCCGGTTCACTGTTCTCGCTGATTGCTCTTGTTCGTATTGCTTTCTTTGCCCACACCTCACCGCTTTGGGATGATCTTGGTCTCAAGAAAAATTCCTACTCCTTCCCGTGTCTCGGGCCTGTTTATGGCGGTACGTGCGGTGTTTCGATACAGGATCAGCTCTGGTTTGCCATGTTGTGGGGAATCAAGGGTCTTTCTGCGGTTTGCTGGTATATCGACGGTGCATGGATTGCGTCAATGATGTATGGCGTGCCTGCTGCCGATGCGAAGGCATGGGATTCTGTGGCGCACCTTTCACATCACTATTCAGCCGGTATTTTCTATTACTTCTGGACAGAGACGGTTAACATCTTCTCCAGTTCGCATCTTTCAACCATTCTGATGATTGGCCA
>CAJAOR010000229.1 GCA_903942355.1 uncultured Chlorobiaceae bacterium
TGAAGCGGCAACGGTGCTCTGGGCTGCCGGTGTTACCGCCATAGAAATCGGCAAAACAATGACCGGGGTGGAAACCGACCGGATCGGGCGCATCGTGGTCAACGAAGATATGAGTGTTCCGGGTCACCCTGAAATATTTGTGGGCGGAGACCTTGCACACTTTGTGGGCGAAAATGGAAATCCATTGCCGGGGCTTGCGCCCGTTGCCTTGCAGCAGGGACGGTTTATCGGAAAAAACATTCTGCTCGACTTGAAAACAAAGGCAAGAAAGACATTCAGGTATCGGGATAAAGGCCAGATGGCAACCATCGGAAAAAACAAGGCTATCGTTGAATTCGGCAGTCTTAAGTTTGATGGCATTCTTGCCTGGTTTACCTGGCTTCTGGTGCATATCTATTTCCTGACCAGCTTTCGTCACCGGGTCTTTGTCTTGCTGCAATGGGGATGGTCCTATTTCACCTTCAGCTATGGTGCCCGCCTGATTGTCAACCGGGAATGGCGTTTTTATCCTGATGCCGACCCCTGTGCGCAACACAATCAGGAGGCAAAGGAGTGAAAAAAAAGAGCCTGATGGTGATGACGACGGGTCTGATTATGGGCATTACCTTTGTCGGTATAGCCCTCTATCTCCTTTTTTTCCCCGACATCTCCCCTGCCGGAATGAAACAGGATCTCCGCCTTTACGCCCTGCTGACCGGCACTTATGGTGTCTGGCGGTTTATCCGCGTCTGGCTTGCATGGAGAGAAGCCTAAAAAAAAATGTTTGAAAGCATGGTTATTCATCATTATAATCAAGCATTTACCAACCGTCAGAAAACAGCATGAAAAGAGTGGCCATAAACCAGGAAACAGAACAGAAGCTTTTTTTTCACAATTATGCCCGGTTTCCTGTTGCCGTAACGCACGGCGAAGGCGTCTGGCTAGTCAGTGATGACGGAACCCGCTATCTCGACATGATTGCAGGTATCGGCGTCAACGCCCTCGGATATGGCGACAAGCGCCTTGTAGAGGCCATAAGCTCACAGGCTGCAAAGCTTATTCATGCGTCAAACCTCTTCATGATGCCGCCGCAGTTTGAACTTGCCGAGAAACTGCTTGCACTCTCCGGTCTTTCAAAGGTCTTTTTTGCCAACAGCGGCACTGAAGCTATTGAGGCGGCCATCAAGATTGCCCGGAAATGGGCAGGACTATCGGGCAATCAAGAGAAAAAAGAGGTACTCTCACTCAGCAACTGTTTTCACGGAAGGACGTACGGCGCCATGTCGCTGACCGCCAAACCAAAATATGTTGACGGGTTCGAACCGCTGCTTGCAGGCACGGGCATGATTGCCTTCAACGATATCGCTGACCTTGAAGCACAGGTCTCCGAAAAAACTGCAGCTGTTTTTATTGAGGTGGTTCAAGGCGAGGGAGGCATTCACCGGATATCGCAGCCCTTTATTGACCGGCTGAAAGAGCTTCGAGAGCAGTACAGCTTCCTGATTGTCGCCGATGAAATACAGGCTGGCTGCGGAAGAACAGGAACATTCTTCAGCTATACGCAGGTCGATGCCGACCCTGATCTGGTATGCCTCGCCAAGCCGCTGGGCGGTGGCTTGCCCCTCTCTGCCGTGATCGGTAGCGAAAAGGTTGCGGATGTTTTGACCTACGGCAACCACGGCACTACTTTTGGCGGCAACCCAGTGGCATGTGCTGCAGGTATTGCCATGATCAACGCCATCGAAGCGGATAACCTGATAGAACACGCACTGGAGATCGGCGCCTTTATGAATAATGAAGGGCAGAAACTGGCAGCAAAACATCCGCAAATTCTTGAGATCCGGCAGTACGGTCTAATGATCGGCATCACCGTCGATAAAGAGGCAAAACAGTATGTCGGCAAGGCGCTGGAGAAACATGTTGTTATCAATGCCACCAGCGTAAACGTTATTCGCCTTCTCCCTCCCCTTGTTATCAGCCGGGAAGAAGCTCAACACTGTATCACAACACTTGATGAAATCTTTACCGAAGAAACAGCCGCAGCCGAAAAAAGCCGCGGATAAAGCCGCTGCAATGCCTTTGGAAGCCATCAACTATATCATGATTGCTTTCGGAGCTCTGGTGATTGCCGTAAGCTACTTGGGAATGTACCTGGAGCGGGAAGTTGACGGATTTTTTGCCCTTTATATAAGCCCTGTAACCCTGATCGGGGCTTACGTATGGATTGCTTTTGCCGTGCTCTACCGCCCAAAGCAAGAGAAAAAGCAGGCAGGTTAATCGAGTTGGAAGCGGATCGGAACGGTAAACCAGACCTTGATCGGGCTGCCGTTCTGAATGCCTGGGTAGTATCGTGATTCCATCACGGACTTCAGGGCAACCGCGTCAAACACTTCACAGTCAGCCGGAACACGTTTCATAACCTTTGCCTTGATGGGTCGGCCATCTTCACCAATAAGCACGCTGACAAAAACTTTTCCCGTAATGCCGGCGATTCTTGCCATCTCAGGATAGACCGGTTTTTTCTGATCGAGAAAACCAGGCATTTTTTCACAGGGAACAAACATTGGTACTTCATCACCTGATGAGCTGTTTCCGCTTCCGGAACCGGTACCTTGAGTCTGTATTGCCTGTTTCAGCTCCTTCTGCGTCGCTAGAGTCTGCTGCAGAGGGACCTCATTCTGAGTGACCTGTTTAATTTTGCCGATATTTGGCGGCGCGGGAACTGCAGGAGATGACGGCGTCACCGGAGGCGGTTCGGGGATATCGAGCGGCGGCGGCGGCGGAAGCTGCGTCACATTGGTGACGACTTCATAGCATTCAACCATCGGTTCATTCTTCTTGAACAGTCCGGTCAATGAGGCAATGGTCTGCCAGTTGGCCGTGACAAGCCAGAACATGCCAAGCAACACAATGGCCGTGATGACCCCGTGGCTGAGAAAAAGATGTGCCTGACGGCGGAGAACCAGATTGCCGTAAGACAACTGCCGCAGACGATCGGTATCAAGAAACTCCTCCTGGAAAGACCATAAAAGGGCTTTCCTGCGGGCTTCATCATGTATGTTATCAAGTTTTGGAGACACCTGAACAAACTCCTTTTCTGATTCCTCGACCTTAAATAGCTCTTTGTATTTCTTGTGCGTCCTGATCCGTATAGTCGTCCAGACTGAACCGGTCTATTTTCATGAGGTTCAGTTCGTCAATAATATCGACCAGATGCCGGTACTTCGCTTTATCGCTGATCTTGACAACAATGACCAGTTTCGGATTAGCTGCTGTCTGCTGTCGGAGAAGTTGGCGCAGCTCTCCGCTCAATCCTGTCTGACGGACATCGCGAGAATCGTACAACGGGATTTTCCGTGGAACCTCATTACCCAGAGAACAATAGGCCATAACGTTATCGGCAATTCTGAGCGTCATCACGTTGGATTCGGCAACCTTCACTTCCGCCTTTTCGGGTGGAATATTGATCTCCATTGTGTTTGCTTTTGAAAAGGTCGTTGTGAGCATGAAAAAGGTCAATAAAAGAAATGCCACATCGACCATCGGTGTCATATCAAGATGAAACCCGATCCTTTTTGAGCGCCGTCTGCCTTTTTTCCGGTTGCCGCGTCCAGTAGGAGAATCAACAAGACCCATCAGCGAACCTCCCTTTCAAGAACGGTAATGAGGTTGAAGGTGAGCAGGTTGGCTTTTTTATAAACCTTGATGACATGGTTGACTGCGTCAAATCCCGCATCGGCATCCGCCCTGATCACCGGACGAAGCTTCTGGTCTGCAAAGCGTGCCATGACTACAAACCGGTCGAGTTCATCGCGCTCAACCCGAAAGTTTTCGGCAAGTTTGAATTTTTTCAGGGAATCGGCTACCGCAACGGGTGATAACCCTGCAGCTTGCAGCTTTGGCTTCACGACGGCATTGAAAATTTTTACCCTCGATGGCTGTGAAGAGACCCCCATGAAAAAAGTGTTGTCGCCACTGACGGTAACCGTCAGAATATTCGATTCAGGAAGCTTCACCTCCGAATGAGATGAGGGCAGATCGATCTTTACAACTTCGGGAGGACGGAATTTGGTGGTCAGCATGAAAAAGGTCAACAGCAGAAATGCCACATCCACCATTGGCGTCATATCAATCCGGAACCCGACCCGTTTAGCCTTGATTCTCGACATGAGTGATTATTCCGGTTTACCGGTTCCGAGAGTCTGTATGATATAGAAGGCCGCTTCATCAATCATGTAGCTGAAGTGATCAACTCTGGTTGTAAAGATATTATAGGTAACAATGCCCATAATACCGCCAAGAATACCAATCGCGGTATTGAAGAGCGCTTCTGAGATACCCATCGAAAGCTGCACGGCATCAGGAGCGCCGCTGGTCGCCATGGCAGCAAAAGCGCGGATCATGCCGAGTGTTGTACCAAGAAGGCCGACCATGGTCGAAATCGAAGCAATGGTGGATATTGCCACGAGATTTTTCTCAAGAAGAGGGATCTCCATAGCCGTAGCCTCCTCGACAGCCTTTTCCATCTCACTGATCTTTTTCTCTCGATCAGTCACGTTGTAGGAGACAAATTTTTTATACCGGTCAAGGACCGAACGAAGGACAGCTGCAAGAGAGCTTTGATGGTCATCACATTTTGCAATGGCCTGATCAATGGAGCCGTTTTCGATATCCTGTTTGAGGCTCCGTACAAATTCCGGAATATTTCCCTTGCCGGATGCTTTCTTCAGGGCGATGATCCGTTCAACGATGTAGGCAACAAGCATCAGGATAAGCGCCATAAGCACGGAAACAACTGGCCCCCCTTTCCATACGGCATGGAATATTGACTCCGGCGGAGTAGTACCCATCCATACATAGAAGCCCAGAGAAACCGCATAGGTTACAACAATGAGCGCCCCGGTAAAAAAACCCTGTTTCATAGACTCTTATTTTTTTAACTATCCTGAAAGTAAACGAAGCGTTAAGAACCACTCTGCAAATTACATGCTCTATAAAACCGATTTGAAAGCAACGAAAAGCGCCATAAACCGATATATAACGCGAAAACCTGCACTGTTTTATCCATCAAAAGAGTTGAAAGACAACACCCAGCCAAAACAATAATAAAATATTAGCTCTGAATTTAGTAAATAAGTTTTTGATTTTTCAACAGTAATCGTTGATCAAAAGAAAAAAAGCACGTGTTCCTGCAACAATATTACACAGAAACGGCGCATGATCCCTCCAGCAATCGTTGACGAAGTCCGGCAGGCAGCAGACATTGTTGAGATTATCTCTGATTACCTGACCCTTCAGCCTTCAGGGCGTAACTACAAGGCGCTCTCTCCTTTTACCATGGAGAAAACCCCTTCTTTTGTCGTTTCACCCGACAAGCAGATCTACAAATGCTTTTCAACCGGCAAGGGAGGCAACGCGTTTTCCTTTGTCATGGAGATGGAAAAGGTCTCCTTTCCAGAAGCGGTCGAACTGGTTGCCAAACGAACAGGCATTGATATCAGCCGTTTTACCGAAAAAAAAGAGCGTGAACCGGAGCAAAAAGAGAGCCTGACAGAAACACTCCGCTGGGCGGCAAAGTTCTTTCACGGAATGCTGAAAACTGATACGGGAAAAAAGGGCTCTCTCTATTTTGAAGAGGAAAGAGCAATATCGGAAAATACGATCAAAACGTTCGGTCTCGGTTATGCACCGGAGGGATGGGATAATCTCTTTATTGCGGCAAAACGGGCAGGGATACGGCAGGAGCACCTGCTTGACCTGGGGCTCATAACGCAAAAAAAACAGGCAAACTCATGGTATGACACCTTCCGCAACAGGGTGATTTTTCCCATTTTTTCAGTTGGAGGGCAGGTTGTCGGGTTTGGAGGACGCACCCTCGAAAGTGACCCTCAAACGCCAAAATACCTGAATTCACAAGAAAGCAAGCTTTTTGAAAAATCAAAACTCCTGTACGGCCTCCATGCCGCCAAAAATGAGATCCGCCGGATGGAGTGCGCACTGCTCGTTGAAGGATACATGGATGTTTTGGCCCTTCACCAGGTAGGGATGACCAATGCGGTGGCCTCATGCGGCACCTCACTGACACGCTACCAGGCGAAAATCCTGAAGCGTTACACCAACCGGGTACTCTTCATGTATGACGCTGACAGTGCCGGTCAAAAGTCAATGATGACCGGTATCGACACACTTCTTGCAGAGAACCTCACTCCCTTTGTCATCATGCTTCCAAAGAGTGATGATCCCGACAGTTTTGTTCGCCGCGAAGGAAGAGAACAATTTCTAAAGTTTGCTGAAGAGCAGATGCTTTCGTTTCAGGATTTTCAGATCCGTTTTTTCAGGGAATCGGGAAATTTCGATCAGCCTGAGCTCAAATCAAAAGCCATCAGAACAATGGTGCATACGATTGCACTGATCCCCGACCATATCCGCCAGGAGCTCTATCTTCAGGAACTGTCAAAAAAAGTTGAAATCAGCCTGCAGGCTCTCCAGGAACTTCTTGGAAGCGAAGAGTCCAGTCAGGAAAAAAAGCGATCGTCAGTGGAAAACCGACAGGATGTTCCGCCCCCACGCAAGCCTGCCGCAGAACTTTCCGTACTAGAAAAGACTTTTTTAAAAGCGCTGCTTGAAAGCACCTTGTATGGAAATGCCGTGCTGGAATTTGCTGCTTCACATGATGAGATGCTGGAGTTGCCGCACCGGGAGGCGCAGCAGATTTTCGCGCATATGATCCGCCGCTACAA
>CAJAOR010000230.1 GCA_903942355.1 uncultured Chlorobiaceae bacterium
CATGTCTGGCAGGCAAGGCGTCAGCCCGGCTCAACCTTCAAGCCCTTTGTCTATACCGCAGCCATCGATAAGGGATTGCCCGCAAACTTCCAGGTCCTTGATCAGCCTCTTACCTTCACTATCGGCAATACCGTCTGGTCGCCAAGGAACTCCGACGGTTCATCCGGCGGAATGACAACGTTGCGTTCAGCATTGAGCCATTCGTTGAACCAGGTGACGGTCCGGCTTGCCTACGAGCAACTGACAACAGCGGAAATCATCAGCTATGCGAAAAGAATGGGCATCACGTCTCCCCTGGCTTCGAACCTCTCTCTCGTTCTAGGAACATCGGTAGTCAGCCCGCTTGAACTTGCCGGCGCATTCTCAACCTTTGCAAACAACGGTATCTGGAGCGAACCGGTTTCAATCCTGAAGGTTGAGGACAAGCATAGCCGCGTCATATCGGACTACACTCCGAATCGCCGTGTTGCCATCGACTCCACAACCAACTTTGTGATGGTCTCGATGCTCAAGGATGTCATCAATAAAGGAACCGGTTCGGCTGTCCGCTCCCGTTATGCCTTTAACGTTGAGGCTGCAGGCAAAACCGGCACAACCCAGAGCATGAGAGATGCTTGGTTTGCAGGATTTACACCCCAGCTTGTTGCTGTGGTATGGACGGGATTTGATGATGAACGCATCAAGTTCACCTCTATGGAGTACGGACAAGGTGCCCGCGCATCCCTTCCGATCTGGGCCGGCTTTATGAAACGCTGTTACAGCGATCCAACACTGAAACTTGACAACAGGAATTTCCATATTCCTGCAACCGTTATTGCCGTACCGATGTCAGGCCAGACCAATACTCCTTCCGATTCGCTCAGCAATGATTCCTATATGGAATATTTCACACCGAAGGGCTTCCAATACTATCAGTCACATCCGGTACACCCGACCGAAAAAACAACTGTCCCGGCAGAGGGAGACAGCACGAATACCGGAACCAGAAATGGAGAGGCTATTCCGTCAAATAAATTGCCGGCACAAAACCCAAAAGAAGAGAAAGTGTTCTGATTTCTCGCTTATTTAACGCACAACCGTTTTTTTATGCAATCGGTCTTAGTTCTTGATTTCGGATCACAATACACGCAGTTGATTGCCCGTCGTATCCGCGAGTTGGGTATTTATTCTGAAATTCTTCCCTACAATGCTTCACCGGAAAGCATCAGGGAACACAACCCAAAGGCAATCATCCTTTCAGGAGGACCGACAAGCGTCTACGACGAATCGGCCATTCTGCCGGATGAGAGAATCTTTTCGCTCGGCATCCCCATGCTCGGCATCTGCTATGGACTGCAAGCCATAGCAAAACATTTCGGGGGTGAAGTAGCCAGTTCGTCAAAGCATGAATTCGGGCGCGCAAAAATTCTGGTTGCCCGAGACGAAGAGCATGAAAGCCCGCTCTTCCGCAATATTCCGGATTCTGATGTCTGGATGAGCCATGGCGACAAAGTGGTGCGGCTTCCTGAAGGGTTCAGGGTAACGGCCAGCAGCGATAACTCTGAAATGTGTGCCTTTGAAAGCTTCGGCAGCAAGGGCGCCCTAAAAATCTTCGCATTACAGTTTCACCCCGAGGTGCAGCATACCCTTTACGGCAAGCAACTTCTCTCGAACTTTCTCCTCGACATTGCCGGCATCAAGCCTGACTGGTCATCGAAAAGCTTTATCAGTCACCAGATTGAGGAGATTGGCCGCAAGGCAGGCAAAGAGACGGTTATCTGCGGCATCAGCGGCGGCGTCGACTCAACCGTTGCCGCCGTCATGGTCGGCAAGGCAATCGGCAAGCAACTGCACTGCGTCTTTGTCGATAACGGCCTGTTGAGAAAGAATGAGGCTGAAAAAGTGATGAGCTTCCTTTCGACGCTCGGCCTCAGGGTATCCCTGGTTGATGCGTCGGAACTCTTTCTGAAACGGCTGAAAACGGTCGCTTCTCCTGAAAAAAAGCGAAAAATCATCGGACGCACCTTTATCCAGATCTTTGAAGAGCAGATGGAAGGTGAAAAATTTCTGGTGCAGGGTACACTCTACCCGGATGTTATTGAAAGTGTCAGCGTCAAAGGCCCATCGGAAACCATAAAGTCGCACCATAACGTGGGCGGACTACCGAAACGGATGAAGCTCAAGCTGATTGAGCCGCTTCGGGAACTCTTCAAGGATGAGGTCCGTGCTGTGGGTCGCGAGCTCGGTATCGCCGAAGATATCCTGATGCGCCACCCCTTTCCCGGCCCCGGTCTTGCCGTCAGGGTACTCGGTTCAATCACTAGAGAACGGCTCGACATTCTCCGGGATGCTGACGAAATCTTTATTGAAGAACTTAAATCCAGCGGACTCTACCAGAAAGTCTGGCAGGCCTTTGCCGTGCTGCTGCCGGTTCAGTCCGTCGGCGTCATGGGCGACAAGCGCACCTATGAAAACGTTCTGGCGCTGCGGGCTGTTGAATCCACCGACGGCATGACCGCCGACTGGGCCCAGTTACCGCACGATTTTCTTGCCCGTGTTTCAAACCGAATCATCAACGAAGTACGCGGGATTAACCGGGTTGCCTATGATATTTCGTCAAAGCCCCCCGCAACAATTGAGTGGGAATGACGATACCGATCGGATTTTTTTTAAAAGAATAACTATACCTTTAAACATCATGGCAGGCAAGACATTACGGAGGACGCTGGTTGCTTCGGTTATATTGCTTTCAATCTTTTTGCCTGCCGCCTCACAACTTCATGCGGCGGAACCTGCAGCCCTTGCGAAGGAAGGATCCGGCGAACTCGATCTCTCTGCCGCCAAAGCCCTTTTTGACAGCCATTCGGCATGTTTTGTCGATGCACGTTCCGAGTACGCCTATTACAGTTCGCATATCAAAGGAGCCTTATCTCTTTCTGACAGCAGGTTTGACGAGCAGTTTCCTGAGTTCAGGCAAAAAAAATCCACTGAAACCCTTATTGTGGTTTATTGCGTTGGGCCAGGTTGCAGCAAAGCCCGACATGTTGCTGAAAAGCTTAAGAAAAATGGGTACAGGAATGTCAGGGTTTTTTCAGGCGGCCTGACAGAATGGTCTCATGCGGGCTTCCCGATGGAAGGATGAGCTTGTTTGAAGCAAGGCCTTTCCATAAATAAGGAAACGCAAGAACGCCTATGCCAAGGATTGGCTTTCAATCAGCATTGATCACAGCTCTCAGGTTGTTGCTCGGCGCATTATTCATCATGTCAGGAGGTGAAAAACTTCTGGATCTGAAGTTTTTCGCTCTTGTCATCGCGGAATACCAGATTTTGCCCTCACTGCTCATCCCCGCCGTTGCGCTCATCGTCTCCCTTTGTGAACTGGTGTGCGGCACCATGCTTCTTTTCGACCTGTTCTCGCGGATCAGTGCTTCGGTCATGCTCTGCATGATGGCGATCTTCATCGCCGCCATGACAAACAATGCGATGAGGGGGCTCGAGCATGACTGCGGCTGCTTTGAGTTTCTTTCCCAATGGTACGGACTCAAAGAGGAGATCGGTATCGGCCCGATTGTCCGGGACATCCTGTTTTTCATCCTGTTGCTGCCGGTCGCATTGCTTGGCAGCAACAGGATCCCCTGGAAAAAACAACAACCGGGTGGTCTATGATATTTCATCAATACATTTTCCATTCAATCAAGGCAAAATCTCTCCATTCCTGATGGCCGGTATTGGAATTGCATTCGCTTGACATCGTAAGCAAGGACCAAAATGGCATCGGACAACCGGTGCCATTTTGGTGAAAAATATGGTATAAACTGATCCGCCCGGATTTTCTGAAAAAGCAGATAACATTTAAAGTTTAATAATATCTTGACGTACAGAAAATCCATACCAGACCACAATGAGCGAACTTCTCCTTATCAATATTACAGGCCCGGACAAACCGGGACTAACATCGAAAATAACGGCCATTCTTGCTGATTCCAGGATACCAGTGCTCGATATCGGTCAGGCGGTAATCCATAACCATCTTTCGCTGGGCATGCTGGTTGAGGTGCCCAAAGAATCGGCCTCTTCGCCTGTACTGAAGGATCTGCTCTTCTGTGCTCACACGCTCGGCATCCAGATCACCTTTACCCCGGTGTCCGACTTGGAGTATGAGGAGTGGGTGCAGGAACAGGGGAAGCACCGCTACCTTCTTTCGCTGCTTGCACGAAAAATCACGGCGGAACATCTTGAGCGAGTCTCATCAATCATTGCCGAGCATAGCCTTAATATAGATACCATCAACCGCCTCTCAGGACGTATTCCCCTTGAAAACGAGAATGGCGGGCACACCAAGGCGTGCGTTGAGTTTTCGATACGAGGGACGCTCAAGAACGAAAACCGTTTCCGCGAGCAAGTGCTTGCCATTACCGACAGTCTCGGCATTGACATTGCGTTTCAGGAAGACAATATTTTCCGGCGCAACCGCCGATTGGTGGTCTTTGATATGGACTCGACACTCATTACCTCTGAAGTGATTGATGAACTTGCCATTGAGGCCGGTGTTGGTGAACAGGTGGCGGCAATTACGGAGCAGGCCATGCGAGGAGAGATTGACTTCTGCGGCAGCCTGCAACGGAGGGTTTTGCTGCTGAAGGGGCTTGACGAACATGTGCTTGAAACGGTAGCCAGGCGGCTCCAGTTAACTGAGGGCGCTGAAACGCTTTTCCATAACCTGCACAACCTTGGGTTTAAAACTGCGGTCATCTCCGGCGGCTTCACCTATTTCGGCCACTACCTGCAGAAAAAGCTCAATATCGATTATGTCTATGCCAACACCCTCGAAATCGAGAATGGCCGGCTGACCGGAAATGTTCTTGGCCAAATTGTTGACGGTCAGAGAAAAGCTGAACTGATGGAGCTTATTGCAAGAAAGGAAAACATTCGGCTGGAACAGACCATTGCGGTGGGTGACGGCGCCAATGACTTGCCGATGCTTGGAAAGGCAGGCCTCGGTATTGCCTTCAGAGCGAAACCGATTGTGAGGGAGAGTGCAAAACAGGCCATTTCAACGCTTGGACTTGATGCAATCCTCTATCTTATGGGCTTCAGGGATCGCGACGACCTCTCGGTCAGTCAACAAACTCCACAAACTGGTCAAAATCTTTCTTGATTGGCAGGCTGATTGCGCCTGAAGGACAGACCGGCTCACATCTGGCACACTGCACAACACAGTTATAAGGGTTGGCAACGGTCATTTTTGCCCGTTTGACTCCTTCCGGCTCACCGAGGGCAAAAACTCCCGGTTTGCAGAACTCCTCACAGTCTCCGCAGCCATTGCAGATTGAGGCGTCAAGTTCCGGGAACCAGGCAATCTCTTCGCGGGGGAGAAGAAGCCTTCGTTTTTTCTTAGCTGGTGTCGCTGAACCGCTCATGATCATCTCCGTTGTTTATTCTTTTCTGGTCTGTTCCGGCTGGCTTGCTGTCAGTCCAGATATTCCACGAAGTGTTCAAACTCCTCCTTCGGGGGGAGAATAATGGCTCCGGAGGTACAAATCGGTACGCACCTGTTGCAGAGCACCAGGCACTTGTACGGATGCGCGACAATCAGTTTCGGACGGCAGATGCCCGTGGGATCGGGTGCTCCAAGCTCGAACACGCCGGGCTTGCAGAGCACCTTGCAGTCCCCGCAACCGTTGCATAGCTCCGGCTTGATCGTCGGGTACCATGCTATCTCTTCTCTCGGAAAGAGCAGCCTCTTCCGTTTTTTCGTTGCATCCTGTTTCTGCGGCGTCGTGCGTGCATGCGGCGTCACCGTCTCCGGTTTCTCCCATAAACGGGCCGATCCGACGGAAGACTCTTCTTTTCTCTGCATCGCGCGCGACTTGAGCGCAATGCGCAGGGAACGAACAAGCCGCAAAGCACAGCTATCGCATGAGGGCTTTGAGCATAGCCCAAAAAAGCAGTCAAGAAGCAGCATAACCGTTCAATTGTTGTTCATTTGCACACCCTTGACCGAGGCAATGAAGGCCTCACAGGCCTTATCGATGCCTGACACATCTTTGCCTCCAGCCGTTGCAAACTCGGGCTTTCCGCCGCCGCCGCCCTGCACCAGCTTTGCTGCTTCACGAATCAGTTTCCCTGCATCAATTCCGCAGTCATGAACAGCTTTGTCGGACGCAAAGCTGACCAGTGACACTTTTCCATCCTCCACGCTGCAGAGCAAACCTGCTGCACAAGGCAACTGTTCGCGGAGAGCAAGCGCGGCCTGGCGAAGGGTATCAGCGTCCACCTCGTCGAGAATTTTGGTCATGACCCGGCAACCGCCGATATCGGGAGAGGTTTGCATTTCAGCCGTAAGAGAGTTGACAAGCGAGCCTACCCGGCTTTCGGTGAGCTCTTTTTCCAGCTCTTTTTTTGCCTCAAGCAACTCGGAAACCCTCTCAAGTACCGGCTCATCCCCTTTTACTTTGAGAAGAAGGCGAATCTGCTGCATTTCGCGGTACTCTTTCCACAAGAGCTTTTCAGCCGCTTTTCCGGTGAGCGCCTCAATACGCCTCACTCCTGATGCTACCGATGATTCACTGACAATCTTGAAGAGTCCGATTCGGCCGATATTGTCTACATGGGTACCGCCGCAAAGTTCTACCGAAATGCCCGGAACCTCAATAACCCTTACGCGGTCGGCATACTTGTCGCCAAAAAAGGCAAGTGCGCCCTTGGCAATTGCGTCATCATAAAGCACGTCAGCATGCTTGACCACCGGTTCAGCTCTCCTGATCTGCTCATTAACCTCGGCTTCAACAGCCTCGATCTCTTCTTCAGAGAGGCGAGAAAAATGGCTGAAATCAAAACGGAGCCGTTCGGCATTGACAAATGATCCTTTCTGCTGGACATGCTGCCCAAGAATCCTGCGGAGCACACCATGCATAAGATGGGTTGCAGTGTGGTTGCACTCGGCATCTTGACGAAGACGGCGATCTACTGAAGCTTCGGCGGAAAGTTCATGTTCCTCGAGCACAAGATCATCAACATTTATGGGTGTATCAAGAATCTTGTCGAAGACTTCGGTAACAATATGAACAATGGCGTCTCCATCCTTGATGGTGTCGGATACCTGAAGACGATACGTGCCACACTCTATCCAGCCCCTGTCACCAACCTGGCCGCCGCTTTCAGGGTAAAAAGGGGTACGGTCGAGAACCAGAAGCAGTTTGCCCTGAACAGGCTTGATGGCGGTAATCACAACCGGCATCTCAAGCTGGTCGTAGCCTGCAAAATCCGTGCGATGCACGTCGCTGAACCAGAGCCACTCTGACCCGTCATCCTGTACCTGCCGTTTTTCTTTGCGGTCGGTTCTGGCTCGGGTTTTCTGCTGCTGCATGCAGTGTTCAAAACCTTCACCGTCAACAGAAAAGCCCACATCGGAGGCCATCAGGCGGGTCAAGTCAAATGGAAAACCGAACGTATCATAGAGCTTGAAAGCATCTTCACCGGTAATGGTTGTGCTGCCCGATGAACGGACCTGCTCGACAACCTCGTTGAAAATTTCAATGCCCCGGTCAAGGGTAACAATAAAGCTCTCCTCTTCAGCCCTGATGATTTTGCTGACCGTATCCTGCTGTTTCCGAAGTTCGGGAAAGACATCGCCCATCGAAACAGCAAGTGTGCCTACCAGCTGATGAAGAATCGGCTCGTTATAGCCGAGATTTTTCGAGTAGCGCAGGGCTCGGCGGAGAATGCGGCGAAGCACGTAGCCGCGACCTTCGTTGGAGGGCATCGCACCGTCAGAGAGGGCAAAGGTAAGAGTACGGGCATGGTCGGCAATAACCCGCATGGCAATATCAAGAGGATCATCCATTGATGCGCCGTAGCGAACACCGGTAATCTCGGTAATGCGGTCAAAAAGCGGCTGAAAAACATCCGTATCATAGTTTGACCCTTTTCCCTGCAACACGGCGGCGACTCGTTCAAAGCCCATGCCGGTATCGACATGTTTCATGGGAAGCGGTTCGAGAGAGCCGTCACTCCTACGGTTATACTGGATAAAGACAAGATTCCACAGTTCGATGACCCGGTGATCGCCGACATTGACCAGGCTCCGGCCGGAACACTCTTCGGTAAGATCAATATGTATTTCAGAACAGGGACCGCAGGGGCCGCTTTCACCCATCTCCCAGAAATTGTCCTTTTCACCAAAGCGGATAATATGATCCGGATCGATGTCTGTCCCTGTTTTCCATATCTGAAAGCTCTCATCATCATCATGATAGACGGTTGCGTAGAGACGCTCCTTGGGCAGTTTCCAGACTACGGTCATCAGCTCCCAGGCCCAGGTTATGGCCTCCTGCTTGTAATAATCACCAAATGACCAATTCCCGAGCATTTCAAAAAACGTATGGTGGTAGGTATCGCGACCAACATCCTCCAGATCGTTATGCTTGCCTGATGCCCTGATGCATTTCTGGGTATCGGTTGCCCGCACATAGGGCCGGACTCCTTTTCCCAGAAAAACATCCTTGAACTGGTTCATGCCTGCGTTGGTAAAAAGTAAGGTAGGATCATCGGCAGGAATAACGGGAGCTGAACGAACTATGGTATGACCTTTTTGAGCGAAATAATCCAAAAACGATTGTCTGATTTCTCGTGATTTCATAGAGATGATTATCTTGTTGCAATGCTTTCCGTCATGCCGTTAACTGAACAACGCAGCAGACTCTGACGAATTTAAATTTACTCTTTTTTAGGGCTTGTAGCCAACTTAAATTTTATTGCTACCCAGAGAAAGCAGGCCTTGCTTTTGAGGGCCTGCTTGAAAACTGGAGGCACCTTGTATACTTCTTTTTGAAAAAAACTATATTAGTAAAGCAAGGCATTCGTTATCGGCATCCATTTCTATTCACAGGTTAAAACAGGAGAATTGTTATGAGTTGGGGAGTAGAACATCATCAACGGCGAAAGGATATTCTGGAACTGATGGATATTTCGGCCAAAATAGTAAAGGCAAATCCCAATCATGTCAATGAAGTCTCCAAAAGCACAACGGGGTGCTGGATGGAACAGGTCTATGGCATACAACGTTGTGACTTCTGTGATTTGTCTCCTGATTGCCCGATCCTTGAAGAGCAGGAATGGCAGGAATACCTGAAAAAAAACAATATTGTCATCGAAAAAAATTCTTAGTTAAAACGACGAAAGGCTTGTTTTAACACCCTTGAATTCTTATATTTTTTCTTGCAGAAGACTGTGTTGGTTTCGTTTTGTCTTCTACTTTACCCACCAATAGTACATTTCACCAGATAACAACTCAATGGCCTCCGTGTGGCGATGTTCATTGACACAGGGATTTTCTTGCTGTTTACTAACCTTGAAAAGTAATTTACAGGGACAATGACTGATAAAAAAAAGACAACCAGACAGGTCAATGTGACATCGAAAACCAGCGTTTCCGTGCTTTTTGCAGGAGATTCCGGTGATGGCATGCAGTTGACCGGTACACAATTCGCCAATACCGTGGCAATTCACGGTACAGAGCTGAATACATTCCCGAATTTTCCATCCGAAATCAGGGCTCCTGCAGGGACTATTGCAGGCGTTTCGGGATTTCAGCTCCAGTTCAGCAGCAAGCCAGTCTATACACCGGGTGCCCGATTTGATGTCATGGTCGCCATGAACTCGGCGGCACTGAAGGCAAATTTGAAAAACCTCCACCGTGGCGGCATCATTATTGCCGGCACTGAAGGCTTTGATGAGAAAAACCTGAAGCTTGCGGGCTATCCAGAAGGAGCAAATCCCCTTCATGACGGATCTCTCGACAACTATATTGTTTTTCCTGTACCGATTCTGCAGCTTACCCGTGAAGCCCTTAAAGAGAGCGGACTGAGCAGCAAGGAGATTGACCGTTGTAAAAACATGTTTGTGTTGGGCTTGCTTTACTGGCTCTACACCCTGCCGTTTGAAGGAACAATGGAGACCATGTATGCCAAGTTCCAGAAGAATGTCTGGATGGCCGAAGCAAACATCAAGGCGATGAAGGCTGGCTATTATTTCGGTGATGAAACTGAACTTTTTGCCAACCTCGGACGCTTCGATATTTCACCGCAAAAACAGCATGGCATCTATCGCCGGGTTACCGGAAATGAAGCCTGCGCTATCGCTCTGACCGCAGCATCCAGAAAAGCGAACCTTGAACTGTTCCTCGGTTCATACCCGATAACGCCAGCAACAGAGATCTTGCAGACTTTGGCCAAAAAGAAAAAATATGGCGTAAAAACCTTTCAGGCTGAAGATGAAATTGCCGGTATCGTCAGCAGCATTGGCGCAGCTTACGGCGGTGCGCTTGCCGCCACAAGCACCTCGGGCCCTGGACTTGCCTTAAAAATTGAGGCACTCGGCCTCGCCGTTATCCTTGAAATCCCGCTGGTGGTGATCAATGTTCAGCGTGGTGGCCCATCCACCGGTCTGCCAACAAAACCGGAACAGTCCGATCTTTTCATGGCATTGTACGGTCGTCATGGAGAAGCGCCGCTGCCGGTTATTGCGGCATGTTCTCCCGTTGACTGTTTCTATACCACCTACGAAGCTGCAAGAATTGCCGTTGAGCATATGACACCGGTCATCTGCCTCTCTGATGGTTATCTTGCGTTAAGTTCTGAACCATGGAAAGTCGAAAGTCCGGATAATCTTGCGGATATCACTCCCCGTTTTCAGCCACCAAGAGAGCCGAAAGACGCTCCCTATCTTCCCTACAAACGCGATGACCGTCAGGTTCGCTCTTGGGCAATACCGGGAACCAGAGGGCTCGAACATCGTATCGGCGGACTTGAAAAGCAGCATGAAACCGGCAATGTCTCTCATGACCCTGAAAATCATGAGCTGATGACAAAGCTTCGTGCCGAAAAAATCGACCGGATAGCTGACAGCATTCCGCTTCAGAGCATCGATAACGGACCACTCAAGGGCGATTTGCTTGTCCTCGGATGGGGCTCAACATATGGAGCCATTAAAACCGCTGTTGAGCAGGCTCTCGAAAAAGGATACAGCGTCGCTCATGCGCACCTGCGGTATATCCATCCGTTCCCGAAAAACCTTGGAGAAATTCTTGGCAACTATAAACAGGTGATGATCCCCGAGTTGAATAACGGGCAGCTTGTCCATGTTATCCGTGATACATTCCTGTTCGCCCCTGAAAGTTATACTAAGGTGCAGGGTGTACCGTTTAATGAAATGGAAATACTGTCTAAAATCACAGACCTTTTAAAGGAGCTTAAATCATGACCGATAACGATAGAAAAATGAAAGCCTTACCGGTTTCTCTTACAGCAAAGGACTTTGCTTCTGACCAGGAACCGAAGTGGTGTCCCGGTTGCGGTGATCATTCAGTGCTTCAGCAACTGAAACAAGTTTTGCCGGAACTGGGCGTTGCACCGGAAAACATAGTTTTTCTTTCGGGGATAGGCTGTTCATCGCGCCTTCCCTATTACCTCGCAACGTACGGTGTTCACGGTATTCACGGCCGGGCGCTGCCGATGGCAACCGGACTGAAAATTGCACGGCCGGAGCTGAGCGTATGGGTCGGAACGGGTGATGGCGATGCGCTCTCAATTGGCGGCAACCATTTCATTCATACCCTCAGAAGAAATCCCGATCTCAATGTGGTGCTCTTCAACAATGAAATTTATGGTCTGACGAAAGGCCAGTATTCGCCGACATCGAAAATCGGTTTAAAAACCGTTACTTCACCCTCCGGTGTCATAGACCACCCGTTCAATACGGCCGCCCTGACAATTGGCTCCGGCGGAACATTCTTTGCCAGAGCGTTTGATCGTGACGGAAAACTGCTGCGCACGATTCTGAAACGCGCTGCAGAACATAAGGGAACATCGCTGGTGGAGATTTACCAGAACTGCCCAATTTTCAACAATGCTGCCTTCGAGGCGTTTGCCACGCTCGACAGTAAAGCCGATAACACGATTTATGTTGAACAGGGCAAGCCGCTTGTTTTCGGAAAGAATAAAAACCGCGGGGTCATGCTTGATGGATTCACGCCGATTGTAGTCGATCTTGACACAGAGGAGTTCTCAACCAGTGACTTGTGGCTTCATGATGAGTCTGATATCAACAAGGCCTCTATTCTTGCACGCTTTGCTGATGATGATTCTCTTCCAAGGCCTATCGGAGTCTTCTACGCCGAAGATCGGATAACCTATGAAGATGCTCTTGTTGCGCAAATCCAGGATGCACAGAAAAACGGATATGGAACTCTTGAACAACTCCTCAAGGGAGAAAACTCCTACGAAATCAAGTCAGCAAGTTGATCTTTTACCAAACAAAAAGCCGGCTCTTATGCCGGCTTTTTGTTTAATCTCCTATACCTCTTCCTTCCAGACGCCCATGGCTGAAAACTTTTCAATCCGGTCATGAACGAGCGTAGTCGGATCCTTCATCAGAAGCGCTTTCAGCTCCTCAACCAATATGGACTTTACGGTATCCGCCATTGCTTCAGGATCGGTGTGTGCACCTCCGAGCGGTTCAGGAATAATACGGTCAATAATGCCCTGTTGCAGAAGATCAGCAGCCGTAAGCTGCAGTGCTTCTGCCGCCTGCTCTTTATAGTTCCAGCTTCTCCAGAGAATAGATGAACAGCTTTCAGGCGAGATAACTGAATACCAGCTATTCTCCGCCATAAGAATCCGGTCACCGACGCCGATACCGATAGCACCCCCGCTTGCGCCTTCACCGATAATAACACAAATCACCGGAACAGTAAGTTTCGCCATTTCAAAGAGATTTCGGGCAATTGCCTCGGCAGTCCCCCGTTCTTCAGCTTCTATTCCTGGAAATGCTCCCGGAGTATCAATCAGGGTAATAACGGGTTTGCGGAATTTCTCGGCAAGCTTCATCAAACGAAGCGCTTTGCGATATCCTTCCGGCTGAGCCATACCGAAATTTCGGTAAAGATTGGACTTGGTATCGCGACCTTTCTGATGGCCAATGATCATGACCGGTTGGGAAAAACCTGATGCACTCTCTTCAAGACGGGCGAAGCCACCAATAATGGCTTTGTCATCACTGAAATGACGGTCTCCAGCCAGTTCAAGAAACTCACTGGTCATCATATGGATATAGTCAAGTGTATAGGGTCTTGACGGATGACGGGCAAGCTGCACCTTTTGCCAGCGAGTAAGATTTTTATAAATCGAACGACGGAGTGCGACAACTTTCAGTTCAAGTGTCTCTATGTCGTGATTGAGCATTTCAGTTTCAGACGGAGACTGCTCCCTCGTACTGCTCCTGACACACTCGCGCATTTCACCGAGTTTAGCTTCAAGCTCAAACAGCGGCTTTTCAAAATCAAGGACAACTTTCGTGGCCATAGTGCTGCAATGTTAATGAGAAAAAAAGCCCATCAGGCAACAGGCTCATGATGGGCTTTAAAAGAACGCAACAATCAAAACAAAAAAATCAACCGCAGATCCCATCCCTCAACGCTTTTCCCGGCTTAAACTTGACAACATTTTTTGCAGCAATGGTAATGGCTTCACCCGTCTGAGGGTTGCGGCCTGACCTTTCAGCCCGTTCTCCTACAGCAAATGTTCCGAAGCCCACAAGTGTGACATCTTCACCCTCTTTCAACGTCTCCGTCACAACATTGATAAAAGCATTTAGTGCACGTTCAGCATCAACTTTGGTAAGTTTTGCCTGATCGGCAATTTTCTCAACTAACTCAGCTTTAGACATATGAAATGTTTATTGTTGTTATTGAAGTAGATTACGCTTTTTTGACATTGTCGCCTTTTTTTTGAATTTAAACAGTAGGCAACAAACATGCAATGGCTTTTTACCATTATCCTTCTTTGGTTTCAAGTCACTTTGTATTCGTCTTGGACTGTGTTATATTTCAATTTAAACAATAGGGGGAAACCCTGATTTGTACAGGACAAATTTTTTATCTGGCTTATGATTTCAATCAGTAACGTGTCTAAAGGTGCAATTATCCGCTTCAAGGGTGAACCTCATAGTATCGAAAGCCTTATGCATCGAACGCCGGGAAATCTGCGGGCCTTTTACCAGGCAAACATGAGAAACCTGAAATCCGGGAGAAATGTTGAGTACCGGTTCAGTGCCACGGAGTCGGTTGATGTGATCATAACCGAGCGAAAACAGTATCAGTATCTTTATCGTGACGGCAGTGACTTCGTGATGATGGATAATGAGACCTTTGACCAGATTAATGTCCCGGAAGTTGCTATCGGTTCTGCATCCCGTTTTGTCAAGGATGGAATCACCGTAACGATAGTGTTCTCTGATGATGGCGCCATTCTTGGCGTTGAACTTCCTACATTTGTTGAAGTTGAGGTAACTGAAACCAGCCCTGCATTAAAAGATGACAGGGCAACAAGCGGAACAAAGCCGGCAGTTGTTGAAACTGGCGCTGAAGTCAGCGTCCCGATGTTTATCCAGACCGGAAGCATTATCCGTGTCGACACACGCACCGGCGAGTATATTGAAAGGGTGAAGAAATAATTATTTTGTTGGATTGGTCAAGACGCACACTCATAAACTAAGTTATTATTATCA
>CAJAOR010000231.1 GCA_903942355.1 uncultured Chlorobiaceae bacterium
ACCGGGATTCAGGCTTTGGTGTCGATATAAGTCACTTTGACCCAATCCAATATCGTTTGTTCCAGTGGGGAAATGTTTTTGTCAGCACTTGCTGCCTTCTCCATCAGCTTGTAAATACTGTTGCGCATATTCTGGTCTTCAGGCATTCTGATCGAAAGCCTTCCGCTTGCTGCCATCTTGAATAGAGGTTCAATATTGTCAATCTTGAACCCCAAATTGTTCGCGGCTTCAGTCAAAAAAGTTCTTTCCTCATCTTGAAAAGCTCCATCAGCCGAAAAAACGATCATGATGTTATTAAGTGCATAATCCTTAACACCATAAAGCTTATCCAGCACAGCAGGATTAACTTTCGCAGTGAAAGAGCCCTTATTCGCGCCATAATATTCAGCGAATGCTGACCGGCTCATCAGTGCGCTGACAACCCAGTCGTTCTCTGTACTGTTAAGCAGACTTCCGCAGTATGAACACTTGATATCAAGCGTATTCTTGACTGGGCCACCACAAGCCGGGCAATTATGCTGATAGATTGAACCCTTTCCGGCTCCGGCCTGAGCATCCCGGGTCAGAATAATTACTTCTTCCCGCGTCATAATTTCCGGATCGACCAGCTCAACCCTATTGTTTTGAACCAGCACTCTCTGCATTGAACAGATGAGTGCAAAGATGAGGATGTTTTTATTATCCTTTTTCTGTGCGCCAATCAGAGTAACCTTGTTCAGGAAAATCCGATTGAAAATCTCCTGATTCTTTTCGAACGTTGGAGCAAGCTGCCCGAACAGCTCATCGGAGACAAACCTGCGCATAACCGAAGGATCACGCATGGCTTGAGCGGTCATGATCTGCATATAGGCATTTGAAGCCTTGTCCTCAACCAGTTGAACGGAAAAATCTCCATAAACCGACGTCATCTCGTGAACCTTGGTTTCCAGATTACCCAACTTGCCGGAAAAAACATCATTGCTGTGGTAATCATCCTTTTGGGTAATTTCGGAAAGTACCCAGTCGAATTCCCCGGAATTGACCATTGCATTACAATGGGTACACTTGCAAACTTCACCGATATTCTCCGGCAAAGGAGCGCCGCAATTCGGGCAATTGCTGGAATCATAGATGTCTTTTTTTGGTACTCCGCGCTTGCGGATAAACGACCAGAACTCAATAAAATCATCGAAACCTTCCTCATCCAGCTCATGATTCAGGGCACAGGCAAACTTGTCGTCCATGCTGGCTTCGATTCCAACATGCATAATGTCATACAGGCCGTCCTGTTCGATTTTATCGACCCAGATATCCGCAATTTTGATATTGCTTACCGGATTGGTCTGCCGAAGAAGCTCCATCATCTTGAACTGGGTGCTGAATCGCTGATAGACCCCGTCCGTAATGAACCTTCTCATGCGACCGGTATTTTGTTCAGACCAGGATGATTGGACTTCGATGAACGCTTTTCGGACTTTCAGCAAGAATACAGATATATCAAAGAGGGGATTGGCTGCAAGAAATTCCTTGCATCCGTCGACCTGTTCAAAAGAATTTTTTTTATGCACGGCCATTTTTGAGAACGTGGTAACCGAAGCTTCCTTGAAAGCCAAAAGAAGCCGGAATCCAACGTAGAGAAACACAAGGAGAATGATGGCCGTAATGAATGGGGAAAAACCAAGATGGCCGGATCCTCTGGAGTAGTTATCATAACCATAGCCTCCTCCGCCAGAGAAATGCCCCCCGCCGGAGAATCCGCCACCGCTGTGCCCTCCTCCATGTCCGCCACCATGGCCGCCGCCACCCCCCGCCCGCGCAATAAGCTCCTCACCAATGAAGGGGATACCAAGAACTGTAAGAGCGATTAAGAAAAGGAACTTGAAAAAGCGGCTGGATTGCATGGGTGACTCCTTACAGTGATTACAGTTGCGAAAGAATCTGCTGCTTTTTCGTATCATATTCCTGCTGGGTGATAAGGGTGTTATCAAGCATCTGTTTCAATTTTGCAAGCTTGGCTACAGGATCTTCCGATGTCGTTTGCGGCGCATTCATGTTGCCCATCATGCCAGCCATTGCCTGACCCATTCCAACGCCTGCACCAAGACCAACTCCCATACCCGCCATTCCTCCCTGGTTTTGGGCTGCATCACGAAGAGCCCCCAGTTGTTGGACTTGTGCAAAATTCAACCCAACGGCTTGTGCCGCATGTGCCTCGGCCTGCATATCCGCAATACGAGCAACGCGGCGCCTGGTATCATCATCAAAATCAGTATTTTCAACACGAAAATCCTTAAGCTCAAAGCCAAGAGTCAAAAATATCGGAGCCACCTTTTCCCGCACCCCTTCAGCAATTTCATTCCTGTTGGCATCAATCTCATTGTAGCCGAACTTTGCTTCAGCAAGAAAATCCGTAAGCGGCTGGACAAGCCTCGCCACAATCACCGGACGGAGTTCATCAACAGTGAACTCATCCCTCTGGCCCATAACATTAACAAAGAAACTTCCTGCATCCGAGATACGGAAAGAGAAATTGCCAAAACCTTTCATCCCTACAGGAAACTTGTATTGCGGATCGATATATTTTACTGGTCCGGGAGTACCCCAACCCTGATTCAGAATTTCAGCGGTACGAAAGAAATAGATCCCGACCTTGTGCTCACTCTTGAAAGCCTGCATGAATTTCGTGATCGTCGTCCAGAACGGGATATTTTGTGTTTTCAAGTCGGTCAGGCCAGGTTCGGCAATAACAGCCTGCGGCTTACCCTCATAAACAAATATCACGCCTTGCCCGGGACCAACAATAAGCTTCGACGCATTTTTAATCTCGTCTCCATTATCCGTCCATCGTTGAAAAAGAACATCCGGAGCCGGATTTTTCCATTCAATGACTGATCGTAACTGTCCTGCAACTGAATTCCATAACGCCATTATAAAGCTCCTATTATAAGTTCATTTCACACCTTGGTTGCCAGAGTACCCCGCCGGTTAGGAAGTCTGCCGTCCGGGGTTTTCAAACATCCTGATATAATTTCAGTAAAAGCAAGAAGCACGAATACATTCCTGCGATAATATAATTAATAACAAGTAATTACGCCAAAACATGCGCGGGTGTCATGTGCAGAAAAATAACACATCACTCATTTGATGCGCCCCTCACGACAGGCCTGGAGAACCAAAACAGCTAAAGCGCAAGAGAGAATCCGCGTGCGGAGCGCGTCGGCACGGCTGGTAAGGATGATGGGCACCTTGCAGCCCATGACAATACCTGCGGCGTCAGCGTGGTTGATGAAGGTCATATGTTTGGCGAGAATGTTCCCTGCCTCAATATCCGGAACCAGCAAGATATCAGGGTCTCCCGCAACAGATGAGATGATCCCTTTTGCAGCTGCGGCTTCCCTGTTGATCGCATTGTCTAAAGCAAAAGGCCCATCAATCATGCAACCGGTTATCTGATTGCGTTCAGCCATTTTGCATAATGCCGCAGCATCAAGCGTTGCCTGCATTTTCGCGTTAATGACCTCAACAGCAGCCAATACGGCTATCTTCGGCAGGCGGGTTTCATTGCTCAAAGCTCGCCAGACGTCAGCAGCGTTTCGGCAGATATCGGCCTTCGCTGCCAGATCAGGCGCAATATTGACTACGGCATCGGTAATAATGAGCCATTTATGGTAGCCCGCCGTATCCATCACATAGGAATGTGACAAACGCCGTCCGGTGTGCAATCCAGAGTGGGGCGCCACAATGGGACACAGCAATTCATCGGTGTGCAGCGAGCCTTTC
Source organism: uncultured Chlorobiaceae bacterium (assembly GCA_903942355.1). Classification (GTDB taxonomy): domain Bacteria; phylum Bacteroidota; class Chlorobiia; order Chlorobiales; family Chlorobiaceae; genus Chlorobium. The sequence continues at coordinate 3,760 of CAJAOR010000231.1, forward strand.
ATGATCGCCTGGACCGTACCTCCGGCAGCCAGTTCAACAGCCTTGTCTGCCGCCGCATGACTATGGCAAACATCGACGATCTGCCAGAGTGAAATATCGATCCCAGCCTCTGCGGCGGCACTGGCAATTCGTAGGGCAGGACCGACCAGAATTGGGGTAATAAGGTTTTCCTTGAAAGCCTCCTCGACAGATTGCATAACAATCTTATCGACCGGATGAACAACGGCCGTAACGATAGGCGATAACCCGTCGCAAATCTTCAGCAATGCATGATATCGTTCATGCGAATGAACCTGGATTTCCGGTGGTTCATCACTCGAAAAAGCATGGATACGGTCACTCATCGGTTTTGTGAGTTAGAATTCATGCAACGCCGGATAGTCGGTATATCCCTTTGACCCGGGGGTATAGAACGTATCCATATCAGGAGGATTCAGGGCTGCTCCGTTTTTCAACCGTTCTGCAAGATCTGGATTGGCAATAAAAGCCCGCCCAAAAGCAATGAGATCAGCTTTTCCGCTCTTCAGATCGATTTCGGCGTGCTGGGCATCGTAACCTCCGGAGAGAATCAAGGCACCCTTGAAGGTGTTGCGGAACGTTGCCTTCATGCTGTCGGGCACAGGCGGTGCGCCCATTGACGAATGATCCACAAGATGAATGTATGCCAAACCTGAGTCATTGAGCTGTCGGGCTAGCCAGGTGTACTCCTCCTCCATTTTCTCATAAAGCGGCATATCGTTGAACACTCCAAACGGTGAAAGCCGGATGCCGACTCTCTCCCTGCCGATGGCCGCTTTCACCGCTTCGACAACTTCAAGCACAAACCGCGCACGGCCTTCGATTGACCCTCCGTAACTGTCGGTACGCAAATTCGAATTAGGGCGGATAAACTGTTCGAGGAGATAGCCGTTCGCCGCATGCAGTTCGACTCCGTCAAACCCTGCCGCCACGGCATTTTTGGCCGCATCGGCATACTCAGCAATAGCGACCTTGATATCGTCCGCAGTCATGGCCTCCGGCACGGGAAAAGGCTTCATACCCTCGGCATCCGTGTACATCTCTCCGGAAGCTGCAACGGCTGAAGGAGCAATCACGCGGGCACCCGCAGGCATGTTCAGCGGATGGGAGATTCGCCCGCAGTGCATGAGTTGCAAAAAAATCTTGGCACCCTTTCCATGCGCCGCTTCGGTAATGGCCTTCCATCCATCAACCTGGGCAGTTGAGAATATGCCCGGTATGCGCGGGTAGCCCAAGCCATTCGGCGAGGAGGATGTCCCCTCCGTAATGATGAGCCCTGCCGTACCGCGTTGTGCGTAATACTCCACCATAAGCGCATTAGGAATATTGCCAGGTGCACGGCTGCGCGTCATAGGTGCCATAACCAGACGGTTCTGCAACACTATAGGGCCAAGAATGAACGGTGTGTAGAGTATTGACATAGTATAATCCTCAATATAATTTTCAAACGACAGGCAACTGCTGAATTCTGCTGTATTATAACGTTTATTAACATCCTTTTGAACTTGATGGTTCATGACAACCGTTGAACATCATTTTTCGTTGCAATGTTCAGGCGCATAAGCGTCCCACCCAGTTTCAGTACGCGCCAGACCTGCTGAAAAACTTTTTGTTTTCCGACTGAATGGTTGATGACGCAGTTTAAATTATTAATGCTTAAATTTTAACACTTCACTTAGTCACAAAAAGAAGCTCGGGATATTGCAATATCTTGGCAATGCAATGCGAGGAATATTGAGAATACCTGAAGACAGCTTTACTAAACAGTAACTTGAATCATTACAAACAAATAGGTCATATGATTATAAATAAATATATGACAAAACGAAACAACGGAGCACTTCAGCTGGCAATGAATTTTATCCCCTTATTTGGAGTGATATTTTTCAACTGGAGCATTTTTGCGCTCATTTATTCTTATTGGCTTGAGACATTAGGCATTACTTTTTTCAATTCGATAATGATATTGACAGCACAAAACTCTTCCGAAAAGCCTCCTCATATTAAGAATGCACTATTTTATCTGGCACTTCACGCTGGAATACTCGTATTTTATCTGTTCTTTATTGTCGTTTTTATCGGTTTTATGGTTGCTGAAAAACAAGAGGGCATAGGATTTGCGAGCTATCTGGCATTCATCGACAGGAGTTTCCGTCTCACTATCTTGGGATTATTTGCCTTCCAGCTCATCAGATTAATCAATAATTACTTCTTGTCAGGGCTATATAAAACATTTAAACCTGACGGCTATTATATGATTTTTAATGTCCGTTCGGTCATGATACATCTGGTTATTATACTTGGTTTCTTTGCTTTTAATTATCCGAGTAAAATGATAAATACCAGATATGGAATCATAGCATTTGCACTTGTTTTTGTTTTGATCAAATCTTTAGCTGATTTTTTAATATCAAGATTTGGAGAAAATGAGATGACAGACGATCTTGATATTAATCAGATATAGATTTGGCAACCAAAACCGGTTTGCTCCAAGCTTGTGAGCTTACTGTGGCCCTTTCGATGATGGCTTGTCCGGCTCAAAATCAAGGACGATTGAGTTCATGCAGAAGCGCTTTCCCGTTGGAGGCGGGCCGTCGTCAAAAACGTGACCGAGGTGCGCTTTGCACCGTCCGCAGACGACCTCAGTTCGTTCCATTCCGAATGAGGAGTCTTTCCGGTAGAGGACACTGTTGGGGCGTACGGTTTCAAAAAAACTGGGCCATCCGCAGGTAGTGGCAAACTTGGCATCGGAGCGGAAAAGTTTGTTGCCACATGCCGCACAGAAGTAGGTCCCCCTTGCCTCAGCGTCCCAGTATTTCCCTGAAAATGCCTGCTCGGTTGATCCATGGCGCGCCACCTCATAGACCGCAGGCGTCAAAACCTCCTTCCAGACCGCATCAGAAAGAGTGAGACTCGTCGTATCGGTACGAGAGTAGTATGGATTGGCTGGATGTTGCTTTTCAGTCATGGCTATGGGTTTTTGGGTTATTGTCGGTGGCGGCGCTCCATTGCATGCCGATAGTGTAGCCATAAACACCAGAATGAAAAAAACCGTTCGTGCCAGGTAAGAGATAAACTTCATCGCCGCACTCTTTTGTAGACTTTTTTCAGCATATTTTCAACATTGACACGGGTTTTCTGGAGAGACTGAAGAGGAGTATCCTCGCAGGTATCTTCCGAAATACCGGTCTGAACCGGGTAAATAAGGATAAAGCTGTTTTTTTGGAAGTACCTGTTGAGATAAAGTGGAATTCTCGACATCTTTGGATGATAGGAGAGGTGATTTTTCCTGCTCATCACAATAATAAGGTTATCATCATTTTTTATCTCTCTCGACAGAGCCAAAAAATCATCCCATTCCTTGAACATCTTATACTCGGCAAGGGCAAAGCTCTCTGAATAGCTCTCTTTCAGGCAGGCAATAGTCTGTTTGGAAGCATAGACAACCAGTTTGCTCCCGGTGTTTTTAATAATGTTCATGACTCTCTGGATCCAGAGCACAAAACCGATCTCATTTTCTGCCCCTTCAGGGATAACGGCAATGGTTCGTCGAATAGTGGCAAGAGGCTGAACAGGTTTGTAGATAAAGGTCGTCACGTTACAGCGGCCGAGAATATTCTCTGATGCACTGCCGAGAAAGGTATCCGTCAAGCCATTCTTTTGATGAAGTCCTAAAATCAGCACGGTGATTTTCTGCTCCCGGATCACGCCGGCGATGCCATTGACCAAATCACTGTCATAACGAAGCAGTCCTGTCAGTCTGTTATCGGTTGATGATGCAGCAACCGCTGCTTTTTCAAGAATTTTCTCGGCATGCTTTTCTGCCGTTTCATCCGGCATGCTGTTATCGGCGACATGCATGGCGTAAATGCCATTATGGGTTTTGCCCGATTTCAAGGTAACGCTCAAATTGACCAGTTCGTCTACCGTGCTGATATGGTTTATAGGGATCAGTATCCGCTCTTCAGTGGCTGGCACGGCTGTTTCAGCGACATCGTCCATCGTTTCGGCAAGCGCGATATTCTGCGCGCCTTTTTCTCCGACAATTGTCGCGAGGGTACAGGTGACTAAAATAAAGAGAATTGTGCCGTTCAGGACGCTTTCATTAAGCAGCCTGATGGGGTCGCCATTGAGGGTAAACCCGGTGACAATATTGTACCCGATCAGTACCGTCGCAAGTGCCAGAGCTGCATGGGCACTGATGAGTCCAAAAATCAGCCTGCGCTGGTCAAGCGAAAAACCGAAAAGTTTCTGGGTAATCCAGGCGGAAAGGTATTTGGCTATCGTAGCCGCAACAGTTATAACCACAGCGACTTCAATGGTTTCATAACCCTTGAAGAAGGCCTGGATATTGATCAGCATCCCGACACCGATCAGAAAAAAGGGAATAAAGATGGCATTGCCGACAAACTTGATTCGGTTCATGAGCGGAGATGTGCGCGGAATCAGGCGGTTGAGGGCAAGACCCCCGAGAAATGCTCCGATAATAGCCTCAACACCGGCAGCTTCGGCAAGAAAAGCGCTGAAAAAAACCAGGGCGAGAACAAAAAGATACTGCAGGACACTGTCATCAAAACGCTTGAAAAACCATCGGGCGATGACCGGAATGAGGAAAAGGACAACCAGGCCGAAAAGCATTACCCCGATAACCAGCCTTAACCAGAACATGCCCGTCAGCGCTCCGCCAGACAATTCAACCACGACCGCCAGCACCAGAAGAGCAAGGGTATCGGTAATAAGGGTGCCGCCGATTGCAATATTGACCGCCTTGTTTTTGGCAATACCGAGCTTGCTGATAACCGGGTAGACAATGAGCGTGTGAGAGGCAAAAATACTGCCGATAAGAATGGAGGAAAGCAGC
>CAJAOR010000232.1 GCA_903942355.1 uncultured Chlorobiaceae bacterium
CTGACTCCGCTTCATGGATCACTGGCCAGGTACTGGTCATTGACGGAGGTGATTCTGCCTGACGGAGTATTCCAGAGATGAATATACGTCACAACGCTCTTAACCGAACCGCATCAATCAGTGAACTCGTACAACTCTTTGCTTCGCGTATCCGTCACAGAGTGCGCAAAAAAACTACGAAGAGGCCGCCCGGTTGCGCGATGAAATTACTCGGCTGAAACGCAGCTCAGGAGTCGCCGCAGTAAGGGTTCTCATGTCGTACTCTGGCTTCATGCAAAGCGCGGATGACCTCAGAAATGCTTTGTTCAGGCGATAAAGCGTGTAATAACCATTGAGCAGGATATTTCTTCAGTGCAGTAGGCAGGATGTTGTTCTCAGTATCGGATAAGCTTATTATTTCACCATCACACATAGGTAAAATAGCACGGACAATATTGTCCAAAAGTTCCTTGCCGGATTTGTTCTTGTTTTCCTGAGAGGAAGCGATATGCGTTCCGGCAACAAGCAAGAGATCAAAACGCTGCAATGGCAAGCCGGACAACAAGAGAGTGTCGTCAGTTATATTGAGTACAATCGCCTCTACACTTCGATCACAGATTAAAGCCTTGGCACCATTATAGAGATCAACCGGACTGGCAGTAATCGCTCTTCCTGCTATTGACGCACTACTCTCATCAAACACTCCAACTCTCCAGCCTGCCGCACGTAATTCACTCTCTACTGTTTTACATAACAGCAGTTTTGGATCGGCCCCTAATATCAACACTACAGGAATGCGACCGTTGCCTGAGATGTATTTCTTTAATATGGCAGGATAGAGATGCGAGGAAGTAATGGATCCCAACTGGGGTTGAGCATTGACCTCACAGATTGCAGCGCCTGTTTCCAGCCAGGAACGGCTGATATCCGGCATCAAGATATCAATGCCAGCCAGATCCAGACTCAAAAGGGCTGCAGCACGAATTGCCAAAAGTTGATTGTCGGGATGCACCCTGTCAAAGACCCCAACAGGCATGCCTCCGGCTGAAATATTTGCTATCCGTCGTAACGGGACTGACTCACCACTCTTTGGAACAGAGTTTGCATCCATGCCATTTTTCGCCAGTAGCGATAATGCCTCGGCATCGAGGGCTAAACTTTTTAGGGATACATGCGCGCCTTTGCCTCTTCTTGGATCACTATTGACCGTATCGACAAGTTCGCTGATAGTCCTGATACCATCACCAATAACGCCAGCGGGGACTCGTTCGATTGCCCAAATCAACTCTCCCCTGAAAACAACAAGCCGGTAATCCCGACCTTCAGCATGTTTTTCAACCAAAATATTTTCACTGTGTCTTTTCGCCAAGCCAAATGCCTTTCTGACATCCTCAGGTGTTGTTAAACCCACCGCTACGCCAACGCCTTGATCGCGGTCTACTGGTTTTACGACCACAGGGTAACCTAACTCATGAGCAGCAGCGAGCGCGGCCTTAAGATCACCAGCTAATCTGTTAAGGGAAACTGGCAATCCTGCCTCACGCAATATCTGCGTGGATAGAAATTTATTTTGAGCCAGACTGGTACCGAGCCATGATGTCTCATCAGTAAAAGAGCTGGACATCCAGCGAGTTCGATGACCATAACCGAACTGATAAATATCCTTGGAAACTGAAGTAAAGGGGATCTGCAACTCAAAAGCCGCTTTAAGAAATTTTCCTGAGTTGGAACCTTTGGGAGCAATTGCCTTGAGAGATGCAATCAGTGGTTGCAGTTGACCCAAAAGAGGTGCAACCGACTGGCCAGAAAATTTACTGTTAAAAACAGCTGAACACCATGCTACTATTTTCAAAGCATATTCATGCCCATATTTAACAACTGGAATTACAATATCAAAAACACGCTCTTGATCATGAACGGCAATGATGTGCCCTGTCTCAAAGATTGGCCAATAAGCAGCAGCTTGTATTTCATAAACCCAATGCAAAAAAGCCCCTAATAAACTCTCAATGCGGTCATCTTCCGTAAGCAGTGGCTTTTTTTCAAGATGTAACGCATCGGCCAAAAAGCAATTGATGGCATGCAAGATATCTTTCTTGGCCAATTCAGGGCATACCGAAAGAGAGAGAGAAAGAGACGGGTATGACAACTCGCCTAAAAAGCCATGCCTGACCAAGACCATTGAATCAAGTTGTATAATTTTATTATGCACTCTGAAACCTTTTGGGGTGATTGTATTTATTTCGTCAACTTGACCAATACCTTGCAATTATGACTGATCAAGTGTTCTTGATGTGTCAGATGTCCTTTAAGGCTATCAAGTGACTCTATCACCGTTGTAATCGAATCGCTTAACGGCAACCGCCCTGCCTGACAGAGAGCGATCATGCGTCCGAATGCTCCACCAAGATGACCCCGAACCCCAATAATAGTAATACCATTGGTAATGATGTGATCAACAGCATCAAGCCTCAGGGGTTGTCCGCTTCTTCCCAGAATCACTATCCGTCCATTCGGTTTGACGCCGGTAATAATCCGCTGGAGGTTATCGAGAAAACCCGATGCCTCGATCACAACATCTACTTTCGCCGACTCTATACGCTCATCGGAGATATCATAGATATTGTCACACCAACTGGCGGCATGTTCACGTCTGAATGCAACCGGATCAACAAGACCGATCCAGGATGCGCCAAAAATCAGGCGCGCAAGCATGGCACAATAAAAACCAATCGGGCCACCTCCAAAGATCATCACGCGATCTCCGCCGCTTAAAGAGGACCTCTCGCAGGCCAGCCATGCAACCCCTGCAGGCTCCAGGCAGGCTAAGGTTTTCAGGCTGCGATCATCCTGAGCTATTGCGGTAACATTATGAGCAACTGACTCCGGAACATCGGCGACGGTACTGAACAAACCATCGCTCTCCAGTCCTATCAACCGAGCATCCAGACACTGATTGAATTGGCCGCGACGACACGGCTCACATGTTTGACAGGTAATAATCGACTCAAGCGCGACAACATCTCCCGGCTTGAATCGACCAGACTCAGATCCGGTAGAGAGCACTCTTCCCACCCCTTCATGACCCATAATTCTTCCCTCAGGGGGTATACGCAAAGGAGATGATGTTGAAACAAGTCCGGCGGCATCACTTTTAACCAAGTGCAGGTCTGTACCGCATATACCTGCATAAATCATCTCCAATCGGAGATAACCGGGCAGCACAAGACCAAGGGCTCTTTGTTCAAGAGAAAGTCGTGGATTTTTATACCGCATATTTTGCCCTCTAACTATCGGGGAGAGGAGAGGTGCCTCATCGGCACGAACAACAAGACACTCTGCGGTATTCGGTGTATCAATCAATTTTTGAACAATTTATACTATGAAACTATCCTATACACCTCGCAGCAGCAATGTAGGGCAACGCTCCCACAATTCATATTTGCCCCAATGAACCTCGGAGATGGTAAACCATCTCGATATAAGTTTTTCCAATTGGGTCAACGTCGGAAAAGTGTAGCAAGTACCTGATCGGTGATACCGTTCAATTGTTTCGATCATTTCAAGAGGCCAACCGGCAATCATGGCAAGCTGATCTCTATCTGGAAACAACTCATTAAATGTATCAAAAATATCACTTACCCTGATGCTGAAATCATCTTGCTGCTCAACAAGTGCCATGGCAAGTCGCCACTTCAACGATCCAAAATACTTGATATTGCCCGCAAACGCATCACGAACCACTTGATCCAGACTTTCCTGCAATGGAGGACGAATAAAGCAGCGTATAACTATCTTTCCATTTGGCCGTAAAACACGTGCCAGTTCAGCAAATAATTTCTCATAAGCGAGCTTATCAGGGAGTTGTGTTGTACATCCATCGCCCAAGATAATATCAACGGCTCTGTCATCTACTGGCATTGACTGCCAGGATGCCTGTTCAACAGAAGAGGTTATTCTGGTATTGGGCTGCCACACGGAGGCAATCATCTCTTCACTTTGGTCAAATGCCCTGAAGTTGACGTTTATTGGCCAGGGTTGTCCGACAATTTCAGGTGTTACGCCTAATAGAACCAGCTCATGGCGATAAACATCCTTATAAAGAAAAGGGGCTACCAGCTCATACATAATTCTTGTGGCTTCACGGGGGGGACGAAGTGGCAAACCTCCCCGATCGTTCATCATCGGGTGTATACTCCAAACGTGATTATGCATTTACGTACCCCATTCAAACTCCGGCTAAAATCACGCTCATTGAACAATCTGTCGGAATAATAGATTTGATAGTAAGGCCTGCAAGTTCAAGTAGTCGTTCATATTCACTGCGAGTTCGCTCCATCCCACCCTCATGGAGTAACAGCATATTGATATCGAGCAGCTTGCCGATAAATGGATCGTTGCCCTCAGGAATGATTTGTTCGTAAATAATAAGTTGGCCACCAAATAAGCCTATCGCCTCACGGATATTGCTTAACAGTTTCACGCAATAGGAGTCTCCCCAGTTATGAAGAATATTTTTTAACAGATAGCAATCAGCTCCTTCGGGCACTGAACAGAAAAAATCGCCGGACTGCAGAGAGCATCTCTCTTGTAAGCCAGATGGAGATATCGTTCGGGCTACAACATGTTCAAGATCAAAAAGCGTCCCTTGCAAATGGGGGTATTTTTCCATCACCTCACTCAAGACATATCCATTCCCTCCACCCAAATCCACTACATGACGAAACTGCCAAAAGTCGAAAGCATTTAAAAGCGCCCTGACCTCTATCCTGGCCATATTTTCCATCGCTTCATCAAAAATTGCAGCACGCTCCGGATTTTCCCTGTTCCATGCAAAAACTGGATTCCCATAAATTTCCGGAAAGACGCTGCGGCCGTTTTTGATGCTGTCAAGAAGTTTGCCCCATGTAAAATAGCGTTCTTCTCCCTGAAGTCTAGCGAATTGGCGAAGGGAATCGGGATGATCAGATAGTAAAAGATTTGCAAGAGGTGTAAGAGTAAACTTTTTTTGCTGAATTTCCCTGAAGATGCCAATACTGGAAAGCCCCCTGAGTAGCCTGAATAAATTACTCGCATCTGTATGGCATATTTCGGCCAACTCTTGAATACTCTTAGGGCCTTTGGCAAGATGATCAGCAAGACCTAATTCGGCGGCTACGAAAATCATTTGCGTAACCCAATAACCTCTGGCTAATCCAACAAATTTGGTTTTCAAATCGGAATCCTTAGGCATTATTTCATGGTGCTATTGATTTTAAAAAAGCTTTGTTGGTTTTTGTGCCCTCCCTACTGCAAGCAGCGGGGAATTCAGTTCTTAAAGATGAAAAGTATGTAATTAATCTGTATGTCAAAGAGGATCACTGGGAAAAATGGTTGATGCTGTGACTGGTAGCACTTGTTATATTTTTCCCTGTGTAAATGCGGCGGGCAAGGCGTGTGATTTAAACCAAAAAGCCCCGCAATGCAGGGCTTTTTGGTCTTGTGATCAAGAGAGAAAAAGAATCTCTTCCCTTTAGATGTCGACTCTCAAACCAAGCATGACACTGTGGCTGGAAACGTTGGTCTTGATTGGTTCCGACTCGTTTACATAGTAGAAGAAACTCTCAGAACTGATGGTGACATCAGTTGTGGCGAAGTAGCGATAACGGAGATCAAGCTTGACATGGTCGGATATCGGGACTGCAAGACCTGCACCGACCTGCCATGCCAATGTGGTTTCATCATTACTGTAAACGCCAGGATCGTGAAACGCAACATTATCAGTACCCAACTTATTAAACGAAATCTGTGCGGCACCGACACCGGCGGTTGCATAGAGCTGAACCTTGCTGCCGAGATCGAAATCGTAGTAACCGTTGGCCAAAATCGAGACGACCGAAATATCGCCTTTTACAGGGCCTTCCCAGCCTTGGTCAAGAACATGTAGACCAGTCATTGACTTCAGGTCATTGCTCTGATAGCCGAGTTCCCCCTCAATACGGTAACTGCCGTAATCACAACCTACCGCCCCAAGAAGGTTGATGCCTGAGGTGAGATCGTACTTCGCATCAAAATGTGGAGAATATTCCGAATAGGTATTTATCGCATCCATGTTCTGCATCCATGAAATACCAGCCATACCACTGACGTAGTGGCTGGCTGCCTGTACTGGTGCGCTTGCCATCCCGGCAACCGCAAGAACAGCGAGAAGTGAAAGAGTCTTTTTCATGTTGCTTCCCTTGTTTTTTTTGATGTAACGTTGTCGAAAAATATTTTAAGACTAGCCTGAATTATTCATCAAAGCAATAAAAAAAGGGGGCTATAAATATCGTAATTGCTTATATTATTGGTGCTTAAGTCAATAAATAAGACACGATATTTATGCAACCCCTTCAGCCGAATATAGTCACACCACAGAGTA
>CAJAOR010000233.1 GCA_903942355.1 uncultured Chlorobiaceae bacterium
GACTGAACGATGTTTATCGTATTTTTTATTATTATACTAAAACCATTGTGAATCTACCATAACAAACCCTTTGTTCAAGTCCTTCTTTTGCCCTTGCAAACTGATCAGTTACATACCGGAACACTCTACGTTGTTGCTACGCCTCTCGGCAATCTCGAAGACATTACCCTCAGAGCCATAAGAATCCTGAAAGAATCAGGGGCCATCGCCTGTGAAGATACACGCCGGGCATCTATTCTGCTCCGCCATTTCGATATTTCGGGCAAAAGGCTCATCAGTTACCATAACTACAATGAGCCAAGAGCTATCAGCCAGATTGTCGCCCTGCTTGAAGAGGGTACCGATGTTGCTCTCATCACCGACGCAGGTACCCCTGTTATCAGCGATCCCGGCTACGCGCTCCTGCACGATCTGCACAATCGTGCCCTTCAGGTCATCCCGATTCCCGGCCCCAGTGCACTGACCGCTGCACTTTCAGCCTGTCCGCTTCCCGTCAACAGTTTTTTTTTCGCAGGTTTTCTTCCGCATAAAAAAGGGCGTAAAAGCCGTCTCGAATATCTCGCCGCACTGCATGCCACATTTGTCATCTATGAATCGCCCTTCCGAATCATCAGGCTCCTCGATGAACTGAGCGACGTCGTACCGGATGCCCAAATTTTCATTGGACGGGAGATGACAAAAATTCATGAAGAGTATATTACCGGAACCATTGATGAAATCCGCCAGCGTCTTACGGACGGAAAAACAAGGGGAGAGTTTGTCGTGATCGTCCACCCGCCCGGAAATAAAACCATCAAACCAGAAGAAGAACATGCAGATCATCACTGAACCACGCCAGATGCAGGCAATAGCTGAAAAACTGCGACTCAACCGGCAGCTCATTGGCGTTGTTATGACCATGGGTGCACTGCACGAAGGGCATCTGAGCCTTATCAAGCTTGCCCGGCAAAGCGCAGGCACCGTTATGCTCACGATTTTTGTCAACCCTTCACAGTTCGGACTTAACGAAGACCTCCACCAATACCCCAGACCTTTCGAACAGGATGTCGCTCTTGCAAAAGCAGCAGGAGTAGATTACCTCTTCGCACCTGAAGCCGGAAGCATATACCCTGATAACCATCAAATAACCCTTGAGTGCGGGGCTCTCGGCAAACGGCTCGAAGGAGAGCGAAGGCCGGGCCATTTTAACGGAGTGGCAACTGTCGTGACCAAACTCTTTCATATCACAAAACCGCATATCGCGATCTTTGGAGAAAAGGATGCGCAGCAGCTCGCCATCATCCGCAGGGTTGTCGAAGATTTTAATCTTGATATCACTATTGTTGCCGCGCCGGTTATCAGGGAAGAAAGCGGGTTGGCAGTAAGCTCAAGAAATATATACCTGACGAGCCAGGAGCGCCGCGCGGCTGCAGTTCTTTACCAGGGAATCTGCCATGCCGAAAAAAGCATTGCCGAGCAGAAAAGAAATCTTTTGGAAATTGCCGCCGAGATTGAGCAGATGATTTATTCAACACCAGGTTGCAGCACCGATTATGTCACCTTTGTCGATGAAGAGTGCTTTGAACCGGCAGAAACTGCAGAAGCAGGAAAAGAGTACCGCCTGCTGATTGCGGCCTATGCAGGAACTGTCCGCCTTATCGATAACGGGAAAATAAGAGCCTAATCAGGTAATATGACAAGCATAAGATCAGGTTACTGGAAGAGACTTTTTTGTGCTATATTTAAATACATGTTCATTGCCTGAAAAAAACAATCGGACAAGATTTTTATCACTACTATCACACGATCTTCATGATTATTAACAAAGAAATTGATCTTGGTCAAGGCAAGATTATCTCTATCGAAACCGGTAAAATGGCAAAACAGGCCGATGGCGCTGTCGTTGTCCGCCTTGGCGATACGATGGTCATTGCTACTGTTGTATCGAGTAAAAAAACGCCTCCGCCAAATCAGGACTACTTTCCCCTCCAGGTTGAATACCGCGAAAAATATTCGGCTGCCGGCAAGTTTCCCGGTGGTTTTTTCAAACGTGAAAGCCGCCCCTCCGAAAAAGAGATTCTTTCAGCCCGACTGATAGACCGTGCGCTCCGTCCGCTCTTTCCTGACGGCTACCTCTATGAGACCCAAATTATTGTAACCGTTATCTCTTCCGACCAGATAAATGATGCCGATGTACTTGGCGGTCTGGCCGCATCAACGGCCATCATGGTTTCCGATATTCCTTTTCACAACCCGATGTCTGAAGTTCGCGTAGGCCGAATCAACGGACTTTTTGTCATTAACCCTGACATCAACGAACTGGCTGACAGCGACCTTGACATCTGTATCGGCGGCACAGCAGACACCATCTGTATGCTTGAAGGGGAGATGAAAGAGATTTCTGAGGCTGAAATGCTTGACGCCATCAAGTTTGGCCACACAGCCATCCGCAAACTCTGTGCTCTCCAAAACGAAATTGCTGCGGCAGTTGCTAAACCAGGCCGCCCCTTTGCTCCGACAGTCATTCCGGCAGAACTCACCGAAACCGTTCGCGAACTGTGCGAAACCCGTCTCAAGGAGCTTGCCTACACTCCGCTCAAAAAAGAAGAGCGCGCTGAACAGACGGCATTCATCTACCGCGAAATCATAGCGGCTACCATTGAGCACTTCAAGGCGGCATTCAGCAGCGAAGAGATTGCTGCGGATCCGACAAAAGCAATTTGCCTTAACCAGCATATCATCGACGAACAGATTCATGCCGTCGAAAAAAGGGTCATGCGCCACATGATTCTTGACGATGCAAAACGCCTTGACGGCAGAGCCCTTGACGAGGTTCGCCCGATCAGCATTGAGCTTGGCATCATCCCGAGAGCCCACGGATCAGCACTTTTCACCAGGGGAGAGACCCAGGCTCTTGTCACCATTACGCTCGGCACCAAAAAAGATGCCCAGTCCGTTGATACCCTGACCAGCAGTGCCGACAAAAAATTCTATCTCCATTACAACTTCCCTCCTTTCAGCGTCGGCGAATGCGGACGGCTCGGAAGTATCGGACGCAGGGAAATCGGGCACGGGAACCTGGCAGAACGCTCCATTAAAATGGTTGCACCGACCGAGGAGGAGTTCCCTTATACCATCCGTATCGTTTCTGACATTCTTGAATCGAACGGCTCGTCATCAATGGCTTCGGTATGTGGAGGAACGCTTGCCCTGATGGATGGTGGTGTTCCGATCAAAAAGCCGGTTTCAGGCATCGCCATGGGACTAATCAAAGAGGGTGCATCATACGCGGTGCTCTCCGATATTCTGGGCAATGAAGATCACCTCGGAGATATGGATTTCAAGGTTTCAGGCACCAGAGACGGTATTACCGCCTGCCAGATGGACATCAAGATCGACGGACTCGACTATCACATTCTTGAATCGGCTCTTGAGCAGGCACGAAGAGGCCGCCTGCACATTCTCGATGAAATGGAGAAGGCAATCCCCTCCACTCGCCAGGAACTTGCAAACTTTGCACCAAAACTGACAACCATCAAGGTACCGGTTGACTGTATCGGGATGATTATCGGCAAGGGCGGAGAGACCATCCGCAGCATTACCGAAGAGACCGGTGCAGAAATCAACATTGAAGATGACGGCACCGTTACCATTGCCTGCTCGACCAGCGAAGGAACAAATGCCGCACTTGCAACCATAAAAAGCCTTACCGCCAAACCTGAGGTAGGGACGATCTATATTGGAAAGGTGCGCGACATTCGTGATGAGCTGGGTGCTTTTGTGGAATTTCTTCCCAAAACTGACGGCCTGGTCCACATCTCCGAGATATCAAGCACAAGAGTGACAAAAGTGAGCGATCACCTGAAGATCGGAGAGAAAGTAAAGGTCAAGCTGGTGGATGTCCGCAAGGA
>CAJAOR010000234.1 GCA_903942355.1 uncultured Chlorobiaceae bacterium
AGCCAACTTGCTTTCGGTGATATCAAAAACAATTGCATACAGCAACTCCTTTCCTGCAATCTCAATATTGCTGTTGAAGACCTTCACGTACCGTAAAGAACCATCCGACCTGTAATGGCGAAATTCAAACTCGTTTTGCTTAGACGAACGGCCCTTCTCAAGATTTGTCTTGATTTCATCAACTGATAGGGGATTAATCTGCCGAATATTCATGCTCCTGAGCTCTTCAACAGACCATCCATAATAGTCCGCAGCCGAACGATTGGCATCGACAATATTTCCCGTATCAGGATCAAGAACAATTTTAATTGCGGCATGGCTTTCAAACAGCTTCCTGAAACGCTCCTCACTGAGGCGCAGCTCACGCTCCGCATGCATGCGTTCGGTAATATCCTGAATAATGGAATAGAGCAGAGCTTTACCGGCAACCTCAACCTTGTTACTGAACACCTCCACATCACGCACAGAACCATCCGACCTGCGATGGCGAAATACAAACCGGTTTTGCTTCAGCAATCGGCTTTTTTCCATCTCTTGCATCACCATTTCGGGAGAAAGCAGATTGATTTGGCTAATAGACATCTGCTGCAACTCCTCGACAGACCAGCCATAAAAACTGGCAGCCGCCTGATTGGCATCAATGATGTTACCCGTATCAGGATCAATAACCAGCATAACCGCAGAATGACTCTCAAAGAGTTTTCTGAACTTTGCCTCACTTTCATTCAGGCACTCACTCTTTGTAAGGGTGGAAATCAGCCCCTCCCCTTTCTCCAGCAGCAATGCCTTAAGACGTGCATTTTCCTGCTGTAACTGTTGTAATTGGGTAGTCACCGAATTGCCTGTTAATACTACATTGTCGCTCATCAAACCATCTATAACCACTTCCTTTTCAAAAAACTAACAATTTACCTTGCTATTAGCAAGCAGGCTCAGGCAATGCATGCACGCATCCGCCAACAAGAGGCAGTTTGAGAGGAGTTCCGGTATATCATCTAAGGATTTATGGTAAATACTTTACTCTGGCATGGGGAATATTAGGGCTAAAAGGATCAACCGTAATTTCGCGCCGGCCTGAAGACAGCACCAGATCCATATCTTCCATAGGCACAGCGCCCAGCAACACTTCATCACCCAATACCAACGCCCCCACATAACAAAAACGATCCCCAAATTCCACTTTAATCGGCCCGGCATACGGCACCATCATTGATCGTCCATCTGCCACCGTAACTTCACGCTTTGACTCCATTTCAAGCTCAAGCTGAATGGCAATATGCTGAGGAATACAAAGCATTAAAGCCCCGGTATCAGCCAAAGCTCGAGTAATGACAGGTGTCAAAAGCTGATTTCGCGGATTACTGAGTTTAATCTCGGCAAAAATATGTCCCATGGTAATCTGCCTTTTTTAAGACCATGAAAGAAAAGCCTGGCAACAAGCCACAAACCCTCCATCGTGAATAACCGACATTGCTCAACTCTCCTTGCTTACCTCAACCATATACCCGTTGGCCTTGAGGAGGGCATGGCGCCTTGCAAGGTCGAGGTCATGCGCAACCATCTCCTCAATCATCTCATCAAGCGTTATTTCCGGAACCCAGCCAAGATCAGCTTTGGCTTTTGTCGGGTCACCAAGCAAGGTTTCAACCTCTGTCGGGCGGAAATAGCGAGGGTCGATTTTGACTATCACGTCTCCAGTACTGAGCGGTGCGTATCGGGTGGTGAGACTGTCGATAATGCCAACCTCCTCTCTTCCCTCTCCCTGCCAGCGAAGGGTGATTCCAAGCTTCGCAGCTGCTTTTTCGATAAACTGCCGTACACTGTACTGCACTCCGGTAGCAATCACATAATCCTTCGGTTCAGCCTGCTGCAGCATCATCCACTGCATGCGAACATAATCCTTTGCATGGCCCCAGTCGCGCAGGGCGTTCATGTTGCCGATATAGAGGCACTCTTCGAGCCCCTGCGAGATATTGGCAAGGCTCCGAGTGATCTTGCGCGTCACAAAAGTCTCGCCCCTTCGCGGAGATTCGTGATTAAAAAGGATACCGTTGCAGGCATACATCCCGTAAGCTTCACGATAGTTGACCGTCATCCAGTAGGCGTAGAGCTTGGCTACGGCATAGGGACTGCGAGGATAAAAGGGCGTGGTTTCCCGCTGCGGAATCTCCTGCACCAAGCCGTAAAGCTCCGAGGTGGATGCCTGATAAAATCGCGTTTTCTGGTCAAGCCGGAGAAAGCGGATCGCCTCAAGCAGGCGCAGGGTACCCATGGCATCAACATCGGCCGTATACTCCGGCGATTCAAAGCTGACCGCAACATGGCTCTGCGCTCCGAGGTTATAGACTTCGTCAGGTTGAACCTCAGCAATGATGCGAGTAAGATTGCTGCTGTCGGTAAGGTCGCCGTAGTGCAGAACAAAGTTGCGATGATCAATATGCGGGTCCTGATAGAGATGATCAATGCGCTGGGTATTGAGTGAACTGGCCCGGCGCTTGATGCCGTGCACCTCATACCCCTTTTCAAGCAACAGTTCCGCTAAATATGATCCGTCCTGGCCGGTTATGCCGGTAATGAGAGCTACTTTCATTGGGTTATTGACGAATGAAGAGATTGACAATTAAATAGAAAATCTTGATAGGCCAAGGCCAAACCTTCTTCCAACCCGACTTTCGGCTGCCATCCAAGGTTGTTGAGGCGTCCGCTGTCCATCAGTTTTCGGGGTGAACCATCCGGTTTTGCCGCATCAAATGCAATACTTCCCTCGTAGCCGATAACCGTTGCAATGGTTCCTGCAAGCTCCCTGATAGTTACCTCTTGGCCACTGCCGACGTTGATATGGCTCTGCATCGGGGTGGTATGGGCTTCAAACGTAGCTTTGTCGAGATGCATCACATGGATACTGGCCGCAGCCATATCATCTACATAGAGAAACTCCCTGCAGGGCGTACCGGTACCCCACAGCATGACCACAGGTGCTCCAGCTTCTTTAGCCTCATGGAAACGACGGATCATGGCCGGAATAACGTGACTGTTTTCGGGATGATAGTTGTCACCAGGGCCGTAAAGGTTGGTTGGCATCACGCTGCGATAATCCGTGCCATGGCTCTCGCCATACTGACGGTTATAGCTTTCGCAAAGCTTTATGCCTGCAATTTTGGCAATAGCGTAAGGCTCGTTGGTTGGCTCAAGCGGACCTGTCAAAAGGGCATTTTCGCCCATCGGCTGCGATGCCAGTTTGGGATAAATACAACTTGAACCCAGAAACAGCAGCTTTTGAACACCCACCCGCCACGCCTCGTGGATAATATTAGCCTCAATCATCAGGTTCTGATAGATGAACTCCGCAGGGTAAGAGTTGTTGGCATGAATGCCTCCAACCTTTGCCGCCGCCAGGTAAACCTGATCAGGCTTCTCTTTTTCAAAATATCCTCTTACCGAAACCTGATCGGTAAGATCAAGTTCAGCATGAGTTCTAAAAAGCAGATTCCCGGCACTCAAACCTCCAGCAAGGAGGTGACGAACGATTGCAGAACCTACCATGCCCCGATGGCCTGCTATATATATCTTATCTGGCACCCGCAACCCCGCTTCGCATCATCTGCATGCATTCATAAAAATATTGCTGTCAACAAAAACAGCACCACGCCCCATTCAAAAAGCAGTCACTCACCCGAAGCGATAAGATGAATAAAAATATACAAAGAAAAAAAGGCCGTAATGGCCTCAATCCAGCCCAGCCAAACTCCGCGCCCGGTAAAAAAGCAACCCGATCACTTCATGCAGCGCCCTCTCCGACTCTGCAAGCGCCTCTGCATTTGGCAAAAACTGCAACACCGTCAAACCGCTCTGCTTACTCACCTGGTAATCAACCGGAAACGGCGTCACCTCAAAACCGGCACGCTCAAACAAAAAGAGCGCCCGACGCAAATGGAATGCGCTGGTCACCAAAAGAATCCTCTTCGGCATCCCATGCTGCGCAACACCGAGCACCGCTCTTGCCGCAACCGCTTCATCAGCCGTATTGCCCACCTTGCCGGTCAAACGGATTGCCGACTGCGGCACCCCCAACAGCCGAGCCCTTTTGGCCAGCAACTCACCCTCAGGCACCGCATCCGGCTGCCAAGGCAACTGCCCCCGCGTAAAAAGAAGCAGAGGAGCCTTCCCTGCCTTAAAAAGTTCAATACCGCCATCAAACCGATCCACCGCATCACCCCACTCCCCCAGCGGCGCCCCGTCAACCGTTAAAATCATGCCACTCAGCACCACAATCGCATCAGCCTTCCCTACACCTCTCACCGGCACCCTTCCGGACCCAACCTCAACCGAGCGCATCAAAAAATCACCCACTAAAGGCGTACTAAAAACCAGAAGCACCAGCATCCCAAGCAGCACCAAAAACCATTTGCGCAACAGCAAGCCAGCCAGCAGACACAACAGGCTGAACCCCGAAGGCAACAGTATGAGCGGCAGAATTTTATTCAAAAGAAGCGCCATAATTTCAAGGTGTTGTTTGTCATACGCTCAGTGCCTGGCCATCAGCATTCGAAACTGCTTCCAGCGTTGGTGCGGTCAGGATGGCTTGGCAACAGGAAATTCCAAAGTATGGCGGCGGCACCCCACAGCATAGCCATAAGAGGCTGGCCTGGTTTCCACTATCAGCCGCTTGCCTTATCAAATATATACAGGATGACGTTGAAAACAGAATCAAGTGTGCCAGAGAGAGGAAACTCAGGTATGCTGTATCTTTTCCATCAGCGAATAACCTCGCCACGGAGCCAATCAATCAAGAACCTTTCGGCCCGACGCATGAGTGCAAAAGCATTGCCGGTATATTGCCGGTTGTCGAGAAACTCGTCCCGACTGGTGCCTTTGAAGCGGGCGACACGGAGATTAAATCTTCCAGGGTTCGATCGGTCACCTTTTGGCCTACCACTTTTCCAGATGGAGTTACACCAAACACCACCAGCCCACCTTGGCCATTAGCCAGAGCACACAAAGTGCGACAGGCACGTTCTTTTTCTGCTGTTGACTTTTTGAGTTCCAACGTCACAGATTCGCCTGCTGCAATGCTTTTTTGAAGTTCAGTAAAA
>CAJAOR010000235.1 GCA_903942355.1 uncultured Chlorobiaceae bacterium
CAGCTCTTCAGGTTTCTGTGCGCGATAAAGCTTGCCGGTAAAATTCGGGGTAACGCAGAATGAACACTCAAAGGGACACCCCCTGGTGATATAGAGCGGAATGGATTTTGTTCCATCCACTTTTTCCCGTTTTGATGCTTTGGCAATTCGTTCATAATCAAGAGCGACGACCTCCTTGACCGGAGGAAACTCTTTGGAATCGTAGAGCGGCTTCAAGCGGTTGATAGTTGCATCTTCAAGGAGGGTCAGCCAAAGATTCTCAGCTTCTCCACAAACAAGGGTGTCGGCATGAACTCTTGCCTCTTCTATATTGAACGACACATGCAATCCGCCAAGAATAACTGTGGTGCCTTTTTGGCGAAACTTGTCAGCAATCTCATACCCTCTTTTTGCATCAATCGTTCGTGACGTTATACCGACAAAATCGTAATCACCGTCATAATGGATCGCATCGCCAAAATGTTCGTCAACAATTTCAAGGTGATGCTGCGCTGGAGTAAGGCTCACCAGTACTCCTATCGCCATATTGAATAATGGTTTCTGGTTCGATTTCGAGTCTTTTTTTCCCTTAGGGGCTATGAGGAGAATCTTGAGTGGCTTGCTGTGTTGCGGTGCAGGTTCAGGGTTCATAACATGGCCAGCTTGATCTAGTTGCATCAAGGTATTATAAAATCAATCAATTGAGTACTTTATTATTCTGCGTTGTTCTTCGATCCAGTTTGTGGTGATTCGGATCAAAAGGAATATGAAGCCATCGGTCCTTGAAGAAGGCCTCTCCAGGCTCAAGCCCTGTCAAGCTGATCGGAAGCGTGATGATCTTGCGCTGGTTTCCGATATGCACAAAGAGCTCATCACCGGTTACCCAGATATCGATATCGACAGGATTGGCAAACATAAGCTTCAGCTGCACTTCATAGATATCGCCGTTACGGACAAACTTTATCGGCGGCTCGTCATACATCATATCCGATGGATCGCTGTTGCCATAGATATCCTTGGCAAACATTTCAAGAGCCCGGAGGCCGACGATCTCATTCTCATACATTCTGAGTTTTTTTACCGGAAGAGGCGCAAAACCCTCCTCGATCTCTCCAAGGTATTTCTGCTGAATCGCTTTCCAGTTTTCCAGATAGCCACTATTCTCTTTTGTATCAAGCAGCCGGTTGACAAGTACCATATCGACCTTGAAGCCGTACAAGTTCAGGTAGGTCAAGGCGCGCATGGTCTCCTTGATGGACATCTTTTCGGCATTCATGACCAGACGAACCGTTGAATGCTGAGTATCCGTAAGGATTTCACGGATACCTTCGAGCTCATCAAAAATCAAATCAACCGAATCAAGGGCATCATCAGGCGGAATATATTGCGCAATTTTGTCAGACATCTTTGAAAGCGGCTTTCCCAGAGGCCTTATAATGTATTTGGTGACATTTTTTACCGCTTTCATTCCCCACGAAAGAGTGTCAGGCAGAGAAAGCAACCGCAAGGTCTCGCCTGTCGGTGCGGTATCGAGCACCAGAACATCGTAAAGGCCGGATGCTTTATAGCGCTTAATCCGCAAGAGAGAAAAAAGCTCTTCCATGCCTGGCAAGATGGACATTTCATCGGCAACAACTCCCGAAACACCCTGTGCCTGAAATATTCCGGTATAAAATTTCTGTACGGCATGCCAGTTCTGCTTGAGGTCGACATAGGGGTTGACCTCGATAGCATAAAGATTCTCCTTGATCTTTGTTGGATCGGAGCCAAGAGAGAGGTTGAACGAATCCGACAGACTATGCGCAGGATCGGTTGAAAGAACAAGTGTTCGATAGCCTAGATCAGACAATCGGACAGCCGTAGCCGCAGAAACACTGGTTTTGCCTACCCCGCCTTTCCCTGTGAATGTTAAAATACGCATCAACGATGGATTGGCTTTATGAACAAAAACTTGGTAAAACTCAGAATTAGCTAGAAGAACACAACGTCAATCCTGAATAGTGATTAACTGATAATAGCGAAATAAAGCACGGAATTATCCGTCAGCACCGTCATAATAAAAACTTGGCTGCAGTGAAACCGGCACAGGCTACAAACCAGCAACAAAGGGAACTGAACCATCAGCAGGCTCTTAATCCCTCTACTCTTCAATGGTATTCGGAAATGCCAGCTTTACAAGATCATGAGGCTACAATTATATGGCGGACTCGGGAAAAAATCAGCATCTATTTACCATGGTATCATGCGCATATTCTACGAATTTTCTTCATTTTTTTCTACACATCACATCCCAAAACCACAGAAAAAAACCTCTAAAAACTCTCTTGACAGTTTTATCACCTCTGCTGACGCTATCTTGAACACCTCAGCTATATGCATCGATTATTTCTGTTTTCATATTCAGACTCCCTGTTTATCTTCTTCATTTCACTATCTTTCCGATAAAGCTGTTATCACTTTTCTCAGAAAACGTACCTATGGCCATGAAGGGGGAAGCTCAATCGATTGTCTTGCAAAAAGCCAACAAACTGAAACTGCAGCATACGGCCTATCATGCCAGTGAACCCGGTGATGTTCTGGTAAAAACCATTGCAAGCACCATAACACCGGGATTTGACCGTCTTCTTCTGACCAACAAACCGGTATCAAAGAGGGCGTTCAAATATCCAATCATGCCAGGCAGTGAGGCTATCGGTCAGGTGATTGAAACCGGTTCAGGGGTAACTGATCTGTTTCCGGGCGACTTTGTCTATGCCTTCAAGGGTGATCGATGGCTTGGAATTGAGCCCTACGCTGGCTGCCATGCAGAAATTATCCCTACATCGCGCGAGAATCTCTTTGCCCTTGGTCGCCCGCCAGTGCACCGAGATCTGCTCACCGGCCTGCTTGCCTATACCATCAGTGCGGTTGAAAAGGTACCTCTTGACGCATCATCAAGAATTCTTCTGCTCGGTCTCGGTTCGGTCGGGCTCATGGTAGCGGAGTACCTATCCTCGCTCGGTTACAAGCACATCGATGCGGTTGAAACATTCAGTATCCGGGGGCAGCTCTCCCATGCAGAACAGATTGCACTCGACATCGATGATTTCACGAAGGAGTTCAACAATTGCTATGACCTTATTGTTGAAACCACCGGAAGAATCCTGATGATTGAAAAAGCCGTACGCCTGATGAAAATGCAGGCAAAGGTCTTGCTTATGGGCAATTACGAGGTCATGGCCTACGACTATCGCCTGATACAGCATAAGGAGCCGGTCATCATCTGTTCCACCATGACTTCCATAGCCCATCTTGACAAAGCTTCCGCCATACTTGAAAGCGGAAGATTTGATGGCGAAAAGTTTTTTACCAATGCGTTTCCTGTCTCGCAGTACGAAATGGCATACCGCAAGGCTCTTGACAGCAAAGATTCCATCAAGACCGTGTTGAGCTGGCTTTAACCACTGAAAATCTTCTCTTATGGGTGTTGCCGTCCGTTTGAGCGATATCTCAAAAAAATTCGGAAGCTTTTCGGCGAACAGCAATATCTCGCTTGCTGTGGATGAGGGTACCATTCATGCACTTGTCGGAGAGAACGGTGCAGGAAAAAGCACGCTGACAAAAATCATCTACGGTATGCACCAGCCGACTTCAGGCGAGATGCAGATAAAGGGCAAAACGGTGCGGTTCACCTCTCCCCGCGAGGCCATCAAGGCCGGAATCGGCATGGTTCATCAGCATTTTATGCTTGTTCCAGAACTGTCGGTGGCCGAAAACATCATCCTCGGCAATGAACAGTGCGGACTGTTTCGGC
The DNA here is from genome assembly GCA_903942355.1 of uncultured Chlorobiaceae bacterium. Taxonomy (GTDB): domain Bacteria; phylum Bacteroidota; class Chlorobiia; order Chlorobiales; family Chlorobiaceae; genus Chlorobium. The sequence goes on from CAJAOR010000235.1 coordinate 3,773, forward strand.
CTCTGCCGATGAAAAAATGCAGCGCCCTTATCCTCAAAGATGCTGACGCCTACGGTTTGGCGGTTGATCCTGAAGCTCTGGTTGCAAGCCTCAGCATAGGAGAGCAACAACGGGTTGAAATTCTCAAGCTTCTCTTCCGTCATGCAGCCATCATGATTTTTGATGAGCCTACCGCAGTGCTCACCCCGGCGGAAACCGAGCGACTGTTTGCAACGCTCCGCTCCCTTCGCGACAAGGGAAAAACCATTATCCTTATAACCCACAAACTGGATGAGGTACTTGCCGTAGCCGACACGGTGAGCGTCATGAGAAAAGGTGAAATAGTCGGCACCATGCCAGCTTCCACCGCAACAAAATCTGAGCTTGCCCAACTGATGGTAGGGCGCAGCATCCTTTTACGGGTCACCAATCCGCTACCCTCGCCGGGCGATATTATCCTCAGCATCAACCATCTCGGATTTTGCAGGGCAAATTCCGAAGAGAGGGTGCATGACCTCTCACTGAATATCCGGGCAGGAGAAATTTACGGCATTGCAGGAGTGGAAGGCAACGGACAGAGCGAACTGCTGCAAGTTCTCTGGGGCCTTGCGCCCGCAGGCTCCGTCATCTCCGGAGAAGCCTTGCTCAAAGGCAAGTCACTCATCGGCAAAAAACCAGCCGACATCGCCTTCATGGGCGTTTCGCATATTCCTGAAGACCGCCTGCGCCATGCCGTTATCGGGGATTATACGGTTTCAGAAAACCTTCTTTTCGGGCGGCATCGGGAGCACTCATTTCACCAGGGGATCGGGTTCAATACCCATGCTCTAGACCGCTATGCTGAGTCAATGATCTCCGACTATGCCATCAGTTGCAGCTCTCCGGCTCACCAGCCGCTCAGCACCCTTTCAGGAGGAAACCAGCAGAAGGTCGTTCTTGCCCGGGAACTCAACCGTCCTGCCATCTCGCTGCTGATCCTTGCCCAGCCTACCCGCGGAGTTGATATCGGCGCAATCGAGACCATACATAACAAGATTATCGAGGCTCGTACAAGCGGCGTAGCCGTACTTCTTGTCTCCTCCGAACTTGAAGAGATTATCGCACTTTCAACGCGTATCGGCTGTATCTACAAGGGTTCGATCCGCCATGAATTCACTCTGGAGGAGGTCGTGCATAAAAGAGAGGCACCGCATGCGTTCCAGAAAGAGATCGGCCTTCATATCACATGAACAACTATCCGGCCATGAGTCGAAAGAGCGTCAGATTTCTTATACCCATCCTCTCCATCCTGACAGCTTTTGCTGTCAGCGCCCTGATTATTTTCACGGCAGGGAGAGATCCGGTCATGATTTTCCAGAAAATGTTCCGGGCAACCTTTGGCTCGTCGTATGGAGCCGGGCAGGTGGTGTTCCGAATGACAACTCTCGTGCTTGCAGGTCTTGCTGTAGCCATTCCCTTCAAGGTCAGACTCTTCAATATCGGTGCTGAAGGCCAGCTCCAGATGGGGGCTTTTGCAGCGGCAATGACCGGTGCCATGCTTCCTGCCTGCATACCATCCTCTGCTGCCATATTTCTCTGCATCATGTCGGCAATGATGGCAGGAGCATGCTGGGCGCTTGTAGCAGGAGTACTCAAAGTACGTTTCGGCGTCAATGAGGTGATTGCAACCATCATGCTTAATTTCATCGCCCAGGGTATTACCGGATACCTGCTGACCTACCACTTTGCACTCCCCTCTACGGTCCATACTGCACCAATAATTGCCAGTGCCATCATTCCGGCATTCGACACCGTTACCGGGTGGTTCGCCAAATCACCGGCAAATCTCAGCACGCTTCTTGCAGCCGGGGTTGCCTTGTTATTCCAGATTATCCTGTTTAAATCCCGGTTCGGTTATGAGATGCGTGCTGCCGGTCTCCAACCTGAAGCTGCACGCTATGGAGGCATCAATGCCGGGATGCACACCCTCATCGCAATGGCCGTCGGCGGTGCCGCAGCCGGTCTTGGAGCAGCAAATATCGTTCTTGGCTACAAGCACTACTACGAGGCAGGAATGACTGGAGGCGTCGGTTTTGCGGGCATCGCGGTCGCACTCCTTGCCGGCGCTCATCCATTGTGGATCATGCTCTCGGCTCTTTTTTTCGGGGTGCTCGAATACGGCGGACTGACCGTCAACGCCTATATCCCCAAAGATATTTTCATGATCATCGAAGCCATCACCATCATCCTCGTCATTGCCTTCAGCGCTCTCGGACGGCGATTGCAGCAACAATGAGCGGACAATCTTTGATGGTTACAGAAATAGGGGATTATTTTTTATCTTTCTCATGCTTTCGGCTCTAACATATCAGCTAATAAAGCATACTGAAACAATGACAAAAAAAATGACGGGAAACGAGGATGAGGATAAATCTTCATCAAAAACTCGCAAACACAACAAAGCAGCACGTATCGCTGAAATGCGCGAGGAAGAAATAAAGCTTGCTGCATATTACCGCTGGGAGAAGAAAGGGAAAAAAGAAGGATCCGATTCTGACGACTGGTTTGAAGCGGAAGACTCCCTTACCGACTGAAGCGATATTACTTTTTTCAACATAGTGAGGCCATTCTTGTAAAAAGAGTGGCCTTTTCTTTATGATTATCAACACAGACCAATGGTAAAAAAAAGTATCCAGACCTTTTGGGGATCACTCTCAATTTTTTTTGCCGGCCTTTGGCTGGTCGTTCGCATCATACTTGAATATTTCGGCATTATCAGCGATGGTAACGATCGGACAACCGGCATCAAAGACCTTCGCGAGGAATACAAAAAGGCCAACTACAAATGACCTCGACTACTCTGCCATGATAACCACAGTCAGTTCAACAGGCTGATCGGGAGAAACTAGAGTGCCGACGCCTGGCCTTTGGCTGATGACCGTATTGGGGACAAGAAGAGCTGAATATTCGGTAGTAATCTTGCCCATCGGAAGACCTGCATCCGAGATAACCTGCTGTGCCTGTACAAGAGACTTGCCAAGAACATTGGGAACGGCAATTTTTTTCGTATCCTGAGCCGGCGACTCATACCTGCCGATAACCATGGAAAAAGAGATGCCGGGCTTCACAATGGACTGAGCCGAAATAGACTGGCTAATCACCAGGCCATCCCATTCCGGCTTGGCAACCGGGCTGCTCAGAACCTCGCTAACTTCCAGCTCCATACGGTATGCAATCTGACGGGCATCGAACTCTTCTCTTCCCACCAGTTCAGGCATGGCAAAAGCCGGCTTTTCGCGCTTGTTGACCACAAGATAGACCGCCCTGCCAGGCTTGACCTCCGTTCCGGCTTCAGGCATCTGGGAGAGAACAATATTGGCATCAATGCGGGGAAGATACTTGACATCATAACTTTTTATAGCCTCCAAGCCAGCCTGCCGCAACCGTAACGAAGCATTTTCGTAATCCATATTGAGCACATCAGGGACAACCTTGACACTTCCCTGTGAAATATAGAGCGGCATAATCAGCTTGTCGAAGACAAGAAAAAGCCCGAAGAGCAAAAGAAAGATCAAACCTGCTTTTTTCATGACGCTGTCAAAACTTTATTAATGCGATTATCTCTTTTCAATCAAAATACCTGCCTGCAGGGCATGCAAGTATTCAATACTCCCTTTTCATGACAAAATCCACAAGCAGCAACAACGATTTTTTTGCCGGACTGTCAGGAAAAGTGCTGATTGAATCAACTGCTTTTGCAGCAAACCTTTCGGCAACTTCAGCGGCATAGGTGAGGCCTCCCTTACCGGTCACAAACGCTATGACCTCGCTGCTTTTTACCGCCCTTTTACGAGAACTCTTCAAAATGGAGCGGATCGTTTTTTGTTCAGAAGCCGGAGCGTGAAGCAGCGCATAAATGAGCGGAAGCGTTATTTTCTTGTCTTTAATATCAATACCCATCTGCTTCCCGGTTTTTTGGGAATCTCCCGTATAGTCGAGCAGATCATCACGGATCTGGAAAGCAAGACCAAGATACTCGCCATAACTTTTCAGGGCAGCAATCCGCCCCTCGTCAGTCGTTGCGCTCATTGCGCCCATCGCGCAAGCCGAAGAGATGAGCGAAGCAGTTTTGTCGGCAATGACGCTCAAATAATCCTCTTCAGAAATATCAAGACTTCGGGTTTTCTGGATCTGAAGAATTTCTCCCTCACTCATGCGGCGCACCGCTTCCGAAACCATATGCAGAAAACCATAGTCCTTGTATTCAAGAGAGTACAAAAGACCCTTGGATAAAAGATAATCTCCGATAAGAACCGAAATCTTGTTTTTCCACAGCGCGTTGATCGATGCCAGTCCCCTCCTCATCTCGGCACCATCGACCACATCGTCATGAATCAGTGTTGCCGAATGGAGCAGTTCAACCATAATAGCCGCCCGATAGGTCGATTCATTCACCCCTCCACAAAGCTGGGCAGCAAGCAAAACCATAGCCGGGCGAATCTGTTTTCCCTGCTGGCGAAGCACATAGCGGGTAACCTTGTCAACCAGCGTATTCTGTGCATGAAGCACCACTTTGTACCTCTGCTGAAAAATCTGAATTTCATCGGCTACCGATGCAACAACATCCTTTATATTCACCAATTCCCCGGACAATTACGTGACGAGCTCTCCTTACCATACGAAGCTCTTGAAATGGAATGAAATATAAAATTTTAGGCGTATTTATCAGCCAGAAACCTCTACTCCACTATTTTTAAAAAAAGATATGCGGAAACAAAAAAAAGAGGACCCAGCCAAAACCTTGCCAATACTGTACAAATTTATCAATAATCCCATTTTTTGAACCCCGTTTATATTAATGGAATATTCCGAAAAGTTAAAGGAAATAAGGAACCAGAGAGACTAAAAAACTTCCTGACGGGTTACGGTGGAGGCCCCTCCTGGAGGGGAAAGGGTCCGAAATAAGCATTTGGCCAATCGGCATTTCCTGCAATGTATCAAACAACCGTTTCTTCTTGCCAGTTAGAGCATGGAGAGCATGCTCTCAGTTCGCATCGGCTGAGCAGCCAGTGATGAAAAGCAGAAGCAAAAGCCACTCAACCCGGCAAATGGTAAAACATTTTCTTTGCTACATGCATCTTTGTTGCTATGTTTTGTGAGTTGTCATCATTCCTCCAAAAATGAACGCCGCCAAACAGCAGCAAAGAAAAAGTATGCCTGAAGAAACAGAATCTACAACCTTACAGCAACTGCCGCAAGGTGAGCTGCAAAGCACTGCCGTTACTGAATCAGAACCGGAAAGCGAGCAGAACTTTATGGGCCATCTTGAAGAGATACGCTCACGACTGATCAAATCTACTGTTGCGCTGCTCATCGTAACCGCCCTTTGTGCAAGCTATGCGGACTTTCTGGTAAACGAAATCCTTATCGGGCCGCTCAAGAGAAGCAGTGAGACACTGGTGCTGCAAAACCTTGTGCCATACGGTCAGGTCTCTCTCTATTTTCAGGTTGTTTTCTTTGCCGGTTTTATTATCTCGTTTCCCTTTATCGCCTGGCAGCTCTGGCAGTTTGTGGCTCCGGGCCTGCATGAACACGAACGCAAGGCAAGCCGTTTTTCGATTCTCTTTATCTCTCTCTGCTTCTTTGCAGGCATAGCCTTCGGATATTTTGTCTTTCTGCCGATCTCCCTGCAGTTCTTTGCGAGCTTCGGAACAAGCCTGATCAAAAACAATATCTCAGTTCAGGACTATGTCAGCTTTTTTATCGGGACACTGCTGACCGCCGGGCTGGTTTTCGAGCTTCCCTTCATCTCCTATATCCTCTCGAAAATAGGTCTCCTGACACCGGCGTTCATGAGGTTTTACCGGAAACATGCCATTGTTTTTCTGCTGATTGTTGCCGCAGTCGTTACCCCCTCAACCGATCTTGTCACCCAGCTCATCATTGGGCTTCCGATGATTTTGCTCTATGAGCTCAGCATTTGGATTTCAGTCCATGTCAACCGCAACAATGCCGCGCTGAAATAATGACAGGAAGTGCAATACCATATCCCAGGATACTTGAGGTTACTGTTCCCGGCGTTACCTTGGCCGGGAACCCTCTTGATGACCCGACTGAACGCCGGATTCCTGTCTACCTGCCTCCATCCTATGACGGAAAAAAACGTTTTCCCGTTATCTATCTTCTTGCAGGATTTGCCTCAACCGGAGCCGCTTTCATGAACTACAGTTTCGGACGCCGAAGTGTTCCGGAAATGGCGGAATCCCTGATAGCCCAAGGGAAGATGCAGGAAACAATCATCGTCATGCCAGACTGCATGACGCGTTATGGAGGCTCGCAATATGTTGATTCAGCAGCAACAGGGAACTATGAGAGCTACCTTGTCGATGAACTGGTACCCTGCATTGACCGGACGCTTCGCACACTTGCCGCAAGAGAGCATAGGGCTGTTGCCGGAAAATCGTCGGGGGGATTCGGAGCGATCCGTCTGGCGATGAAACATCCTGACCGGTTTTCTGCAGTTGCCTGCCACAGCGGCGATATGGGCTTCGAGCTTTGCTACAAGCCAAATTTTCCGGCTGCTGCCAAGATTCTTGAACAATACCGGGGAAGTATTGCAAGCTTTCTGACGGCCTATGAAAACGCAGAGAAAAAGCCGCAAAAAGAGTTTGCGCTGCTTGACCTGATTGCCATGGCCGCCGCCTACTCTCCTGATCCCAGCAAATCTGCACCTGAAAACATGCGTCTGCCGTTCAATTTCCATACCTGCGAACCAATTGATGCCATATGGCGAAAGTGGCTTACCTTTGATCCGGTTGAGATGATTGAAGAGGAAGAGTACCGCGATGCACTGCGGTCAATGAAGCTGGTTTTTCTTGACTGCGGCACCCTTGACGAATACAATCTTCAGTTCGGTCACCGCATTTTTGCAGCCAAGGCCACACGCCACGCCATAGCACACCGCTATGAAGAGTTTATGGACTCACACAGCAATACCTCTTACCGCTACAGTGTCTCACTGCCAGCACTCTCAGAGGTTATCGCAGGCTGATGCGGCTGCAGCAAGCAGCGTCAAGTAGAGCGATTCCGTCTCTTTTTTCAGGCTATCCAGAGAACCTCTGTTGAAAAGCACATAATCTGCTTTATCAATCAGCTTTTCCTGGGGCCACTGCGTGGCAATACGCCTCAGGACTTCTTCACGTGTTCCCATCCCTTTCTGCACGGCACGCTCGACCCGCTCCTCGAGATCAGCCGCCACAACAACCACGGCATCAAGCCCCTCGTTTCCACCCGACTCAAAAAGAATTGCAGCCTCTTTTACCAGGATCTTTATCCCCCGCTTCCGGGCATCGAGCACCGCTGCGCGAAATTTTTTGTACACTTTTGGATGAATAAGCCGGTTGAGGGCCGAAAGTTTTTCAGGGGAGGAAAAGACTTCAGACGCAATTTTTTTTCGGTCCAGAACCAGATTCCCAGAAGCATCACAGGAATAAACCTTCGAACCAAAAAGCGTCTTTATACCCGCAATCACTTCAGGGTCATGAAGCTGCAGCTCCTTTGCTACCTGATCAGATTCAAAAAGGGCACAACCCATCCCGGAAAGAAAATGGCAAACCATAGATTTTCCGCTGCCAAGTCCGCCCGTAACGCCTACAAGAAAAGGATAGGACTGCCTCATTGACCTGCATCTGATTTTTTGAGAATATTTACCCGAACCCGCAAAAGCACTGATCTCCAGAGTTCAGGATTCCTCTTGTACGCCGCTATCTTGCGATTCATTCGATCACGGGTAAGCCCGTGACGGGCAAGAAGAGCGTTGATCTCCGATGGATCAAGTGACGAAAGCGCGACAGCTTCATGTGCCGCCACCACCCCAGACTCCTGAAGATAATCGCTGTAAAACCCCGCAAAATGAATATCGTCCTTGTCGAGAGATGACGATTTTTTTTCGCTGCATCCCAAGAGCGCACAGCCAAGAACAAGGCAAAACAAAGATTTCCGTAAAGTATCGCTGAATTTCATCTCCTCCCAACTCCTCTATTGATATTTTGACAAACATCCCGACCGTAAAACTCGATTTTGAGGATGCACAGAAACTAAATCGTTAAAATATAAGTTTAAACATTGAAGTCTGTACCTTCATAGTCTCTTTTTAAACCTTAAATGATATCGCTTTATGGCTTATCAGCAACCAGCGCTTCCATACCCGGAAAACGCACTTGAACCCTTTATTTCCGCAAGAACCCTCAGCTTTCACTATGGCAAACATCATGCGGCATACATCACCAACTACAACAACCTTGTAGCGGGAACCCCGTTTGATCGGCTGAGCCTTGAAGAGGTCATTGCCTTGGCAGCTGCGGACCCGCAGAAAATTGCCATCTTTAACAATGGGGCCCAAGCGTGGAACCACTCCTTCTATTGGAACTGCCTGACACCCAATGGCGGTGGTGAACCTTCCGGAGAGCTTGGCGCAAAAATCACACAGGATTTTGGCAGTTTCGACAAATTTAAAGATGAACTCAAAAATGCTGCCGCAACCCAGTTTGGCAGCGGATGGGCATGGCTTGTCCTTGAAGGAGACCAGTTGAAAGTCGTAAAAACCGGCAATGCGCAAACCCCTTCAACCAGCAACCAGAAACCGATTCTGACGATTGATGTCTGGGAACACGCCTACTATCTCGACTATCAAAACCGTCGGCCCGACTATGTCGCTACCGTGATCGACAACCTGCTCAACTGGGAGTTTGCCGCACAGAATTTCCACGCTGCGCAATAGACAAAACCGCCAGGAAACCATGTCGGAGAGGGCATGCGCTTATTTTGCCCTCTCCCCGGCAAGGACTATCAAAAAGCCGCTTAAGGCACTCACGTCACATCCAGGGCAAAGATGCCGTATCATCAAGATTAACCACTTTTGCTTTTTTCGGCATCATAAATTTGAGCACCCGTTGGTTCTCCTGATTAAACACCCGCTCATCATAGGCTATCACCAGTTGATGATCACCTGTACCGTCAGCACCGCTGTTGTAGAGTACCATTTCAATCTCTTTTGGTATCAGTGCGCTGTGGCCGTCAACCGTGACGGTCTCGAAATTCCTGAAATGAATCTCCGTTGTTGTTTTCCCCTGCCTGTCCTTGACAAGAAGGGCCGTAAGAGTTCTGTTTGCGGGATCAATAACCATCTCTTTACTTCCCGTAGAGCTGGCAAGGGTGAAAAGCAGCATCCCTGAACCCTTTTTCACTGATCTGATGGCGCTTGCTGGCTCATTAATGGTAACAAGCCCCAACAGCGACTCAGACAGAAGCCTGTAACCTGAATTTACTCCAAGAATTTTTTCAAGATTTATCTTATTGTTGCTGCCCTGAAAAAGCCGGTTATTGAGCATGTCGTGCACATAAAGCGAATCCTTGTTAAAAAACATGTCGGCAACAGGCCACCCGATCAAACCCGCACTCACAATCATCCTTGCCTCACCGTCCCGGTTAATGCGGATATTGCTAAACAGCCGGTTCTGCCGTTTTGGTGTTTTTATCCAGACATCAGCGTAACCATCCAGCGACCTGATAAACGGTGATGCTTCGGCTACTTCACGATAGAGAGCCGTATGTTCGGCAATCAGCGCTGTCTGCTCAGCAGGCAGTTCTTGCTTGCCTACCGTTCTGAAATCGGCACACCCTCCGCCCAAAACAAGCAGAAACAGTACCCACAAAATCACTCCTTTTCCCTTCATTCATCGACTCCTTTTCAATTAGTAACCACCGGTTCAAGGTGGGATGCATTTATTTCCTTTGAGATTCATCACTTTTGCTGCACATTGCAAAAGGGCTCATAAAACATCGGGCTTGACGTTCTGCGGCTGAAAAAGCCGTTTTATTTGGGAACGGAACCACTGCACGTAACTTTGCTCAGTTTATGTTACGGTAAAATGCAGAGCTATCAAAACCACAACACATTTTTCAAGACAATGCAATCGCTCTATCTTAAGCCAAAAGAACACCACCGGATCCAGAAAGGTCATCTCTGGGTTTTCAGCAATGAACTCGCAAGCCTTCCCCGCGATATCGCTTCCGGTGAAACCGTAAAGCTCTTTACCCACGACAAAAAATTCCTTGGAACTGGCTTCTATAATCCCCACTCCCTCATTTCGGTCAGGCTTCTTAGCCGCACTGACGAAGAGCCTGACAAAAATTTTTTCCTGAAAAAATTTCGTGAAGCACTTGCGCTTCGTGAAAAAGTTTACCGTCATGAGGAGACCAACGCTTATCGCCTTGTGCATGGCGAATCAGATGGCCTGCCCGGACTCATTGTAGACCGCTTCAACAAGGCAATTGTGCTGCAAGCGTTTTCGGCTGGCATGGACGTTCACCTGCCACTGATTTGTGATGTTCTGCAGGAGTTGCTGAACCCCGCCGTCATTATCGTACGCAATGAATCACCCCTGAGAGAACTCGAAGGCCTTACACTCCACAAGGATGTTGTCAGAGGCGAACGCTCTGCAACAAAACAGACCATCTATGATGCCGACATCTCCTATGAGGTTGATCTTTTTGAGGGACAGAAAACCGGCTTTTTCCTTGACCAGCGTGAAAACCGCAGAATTATCAGGAAGTTCTCTGAAGGTGCCGACGTGCTTGACGTCTTTACCAACGATGGGGGCTTTGCTCTTAACGCCCTTTACGGAGGAGCCCGTTCTGCCATACTGATCGACGCATCCAAAGATGCACTGCAACGCGCGGAACGCAACGCACAACTGAACAAATTTTCAGAATACAGTCTCGTGGCAGCAGACGCTTTTGATACCCTCGACCAGATGGTTGAATCAAAAGAAGCATTCGACCTTGTCGTTCTTGATCCGCCAAGTTTCACCAAAAGCCGCAAAAACCTGCCCGGCGCCCTCAAGGCCTACAAAAGGCTCAATAAACTCGGACTGCAACTCATCCGGAACGGAGGGTTTCTGGCCACCGCCTCGTGCAGTCACCATGTTTCAGAAGAGGACTTTCTGCAAAGCGTGCATCAGGCCGCTCTTTCCGCAGGCTGCCAGCTCAGGCTGATCCACAAAAACTCTCAGCCCTTCGACCACCCTGTTTTGCTGGCCATGCCGGAAACCAGCTACCTCAAGTTTGCCTGTTTTTATGTAACCCGCTGAAACCTCTGCGAATAGCACTTCCCTTACACTTCACAGCCATATCGGCAACCTTCGGGTTGCCGATATGGCTGTGAAGTAATCCTCTATGGTAACTTCTGGATATCCGAGACGGCTCCACGAATATAGTCTGCCGCTTCATCAAGATGTTTTATAGCCTGACGTATTTCATAATCGTCATCCGCATCATCTTTTGCTCTCTCCATGCGTTTTTTTGCATCCTGAATGGCATTTGTGGCAAGCTGCAGTTTTGAATCAATGCCCATGACACGCTCCCTTGTTTAATAATGATGTTGGGGAAACCCGCATTTCCTTGAAATGTAGCATTGATTGAGGATAAGTAATAATTCTACGCTCACGAAAAAGGTCATGAATGCCCGATTCCAAACAGCCCCCTGCGCAGAAACCATTTGAGCAGTTCAATCACCGGCACAACGGTCGCCGCCGAAACAATCACGATGGTCCAGTCTTCCGCCGTCAGCAGAAATGTTCCGAACGGAGCACGGAAAACAGGAATGGTTATTATGGCTGTCAGCATCACCAGCTCCCAGCTGATTGCGAGGTTCAACCACTTGTTGGCAAAGGGGCGCCTGAAAATTGATGCTTGTTCAGACCGAAAATTATAGGCCTTGAAAAACTGAATGAGAACCAGTGAAACGAAGGTCATCGTCATGGCTTCCTGAAGGGAGCGCCCTGAAGCGAGAGCAAACTGAAAGAGCGACAGATTGACGATGGTCGACCAGATACCGCCGGTCAGCATAAGTGCAAGTATGGAGCGCGTAAATATTCCCTTTTTCGGATCGTTTGGCAAGCGAAGCATGATACCCTGTTCAGCCGGGTCAACAGCAAGCGCCAAGGCCGGAAGTCCGTCAGTAGCAAGGTTCACATAGAGAATCTGGACAGCGGAGAGGGGCAGAGGGATACCCATGAGGGTCGCTCCGGCCATCAGGCCAAGTTCTCCGATATTCGACGAGAGCAGATAGGTCAGATATTTTTTGATGTTGTCATAGATCCCCCGTCCCTCTTCAACAGCCGCAACAATCGAGGCAAAGTTGTCGTCAGTCAGCATCATGGCGGAAGCCTCCTTTGAAACATCCGTGCCGGTAATGCCCATGGAGATACCAATATCGGCTTTCTTCAGAGCGGGTGCATCATTGACCCCGTCGCCCGTCATCGCTACCACTTCACCGTTTTTCTGCAAAGCTTGAACAATGCGAAGCTTGTGCTCCGGTGCAACCCTTGCAAAAACCGAAATCGAACCGGCTACGCGGCCCAGCTCCTCATCGCTCATGCATTCAAGCATATCACCAGTCACCACCCTTCCGTCCTGCAAAATGCCAAGCTCACGGGCAATTGCCTCCGCGGTCAGCGGATGGTCACCGGTTATCATGACCGGACGAATACCGGCTTCAAGACACTTTTGTACTGCCTCTCCAGCTCCGCTCCTTGGCGGGTCAATCATCCCTGCAAACCCGAGAAAGGTCATCCCTTCATCAGCTCCCCGAATCTCCGAAACCTCTTTACCGGCAAAAGCAAGTACCCGAAGCGCCCTTTTGCCGAGTGCATCTGCCTCGGCAAGAAGAGCCGATCTCTTTATAGCATCAAGCGGGTGTACGCCATCACCCGCACGAACAAAATCACAACCGGCAAGAAGCACCTCAGGAGCGCCCTTGACAAAAGCTTTCATCGCGTTACCGCTCCGGTGCAGGGTAATCATCCGCTTGCTCTCTGAGGAGAAGGGCTGCTCATCAAGTCGCTCGTACTGCTTCTGCAATTCCAGCTCATGAAGCCCCGCCTTGCGGGCAACAACAAGCAGCGCTCCTTCGGTCGGATCTCCGACTATCTGCCATGCTCCATCGCCGTTTTTGTGCATCCGGGCATCATTGCAAAGAACACCTGCAAGAAGCAATTCATGAATACTTTCAGGCAAAGCTCCTCCTCCCGCAATGGCCAATGAGCCTTCCAACAGGTAACCTGATCCGCTCACCTCGACCAAAATGCCCGATGCATAAAGAGTACGGACCGTCATTTCATCGCGCGTAAGGGTACCCGTTTTATCGGAGCAGATAACGGTCGTACTGCCGAGAGTTTCCACCACCGCCAGGCGCCTCATAAGGGCATGGCGTTTCACCATGCGCTGCACACCAAGAGCAAGCGAAATGGTCACCACGGCCGGAAGCGCTTCAGGTACAACGGCTACGGCAAGCGCTATACCAAAAATCAGCATTTCAATAAAAGAGTGGCCACGATAGACTCCGAAAGCCACAATAAGCAGCACTATCACAAAAGCTGCACGGGCAAGCGTTGAACCAACCTTGTCGAGATTTTTCTGGAGCGGTGTTTTTTCGGTTTCAACAGCTTGCAGCATGGTGGCGATACGACCAAACTCCGTCTGCATGCCGGTTGCAACAACAAGAGCCACAGCACGACCGTAGCTGATTGAGGTTCCGGCAAACACCATGTTTTTTCGGTCCCCAGGCCCAGCTTGCGCTTGAACAAGGGCATCAGCCTCTTTTTCCGAAGGGAGTGACTCACCGGTCAATGACGCCTCATCAGCACGCAGATTCATTGCCTTCAATAGTCTTCCGTCCGCCGGAACCCGATCACCGGCCGCAAGCAACACCACGTCGCCAGGAACAAGCTCCGAAGCATCGACTACCGCCTCCTCTCCTCCACGAATCACCTTAGCCATGGGAGCCGCCATCTCTCTGAGTGCATCAATAGCCTTTTCTGCCTTGTACTCCTGAACAAAACCAAGCAACACGGCAAAAAGAACAATAACGGCTATGGCAACTGCCTCAATGCCGTGGCCAAGAAAAGCAGAAAGAGCTGTGGCTATGAGAAGCGTAACAATAAGCACGTTCTTGAATTGCTCAAAGAGCAGTTTCCAGGGGCTTGCCCGTCGCTCCGCCTGAATCCGGTTCGGGCCATAAACCTCAAGACGCCCGGCTGCCTCAGCAACCGTGAGACCACCAGGCGTCGATCGAAGTTGTTCAAGAAGCTCATCAATCTCCAACGTATACCAATCTTTAATCGCCATCATCCCGGGCTCCCATCATGTTATTTCAGACAAGCCTCACAGCAGACCCTAACCATAATGCGTTTATAACACGTATCAGTTCCCCGACTCCTTGCTTGACTCCTTGCCAGATTCATTACTGGATTCCTTCCCTGAGTCATTGCCGAACTCCTTGCCGGAATCTTTACCGGACTCACCGGAGGGCGTTGAAAAGGCCATAAGCCGTGCCACACTGATAAAATCAGCAGTCGCTCCCGGAATATCTCCAGAGGCAAATTTCGCACTTGCTCTTCCAGAATATGCTGTAACCGATTTCGGATCAAGATCAATGGCTTTGGTGAGGTCAGCTAACGCGCCTTTGCTATCCCCCATGGCATATTTGAGAGC
>CAJAOR010000236.1 GCA_903942355.1 uncultured Chlorobiaceae bacterium
CCGCACAGCATCACCAGGATGGCCTGAACCTTATCCGTCATGTTGAGCGAGGCTATACGGTTCTGGTTTTTGCCCGTGACCAGAAAAACCGCAATAACGCCACCGTCCCGTTTACCTACCTTGGACCTGTAGAGCTGGTGAGCTACGAGAGCGAGAGGCCCATAAGGATGATCTGGCAGTTACGCCACCAGATGCCGGTTGAGATGTTTGAGGAGAACAGAAGAACCGGGCAGACCTGAGTTCGCTCCGCGATTTTCCAATACTGAAGTGATTTTTAACTCCTATCCCGGTGTAACCGTTGATCGACATATGTGCGCAAAACAGCGTTGATTTTTGTCTGATAGCCCTTTCCCTGATTACGGAAAAATTCCATGATATCTTGATCAACGCGCATGTTGAGGACTGCCTTGGGTTGCGGCAATTCCACTGATGCTGTTGACCAATCAACGACCATACCCGTTTCGTCCGGATCACCAGCAATCGCCGCTTCAATCGCCGAATCCGTCATAGCGAAAGCTTCCGCCCAGTTGCTTTGGCTCTCACCGTTCTCTTGCATGGCGCGCAATTCGTTATCCGTGTATGTGGCGATACGCTCTTTCTTCGCCATTTCGTGACCTCCTGAATGATATAATTCTTCGTTTCTTATCTCGCCATGTCCAGACAACTGTATGATACTTCCCGTCAAAGATGGCTATCGTGAGATATCGGAGTTCATTGAGATAATTTGATTGAGCGGTGATGGTGTTACGTCCGTCAAAAAACAGTCGCGCATCTATAAAGTCGAGGTGGTGCTTTTTAAGGTTAAGTAACCGCTTGTCTTCGTCCCATTCAAACATCTTCTTTAGTCTACACAATTTGTATATACACTGCAAATAAAAAAAATTCCCTTCCGTTTTTTTTATTTTCCTGTCAGTCACAAATATAGCGCCGAAAAGTTGCCATCTTTTTCAGTGACACATGGAATAAATCTTGCATAGACATTCTACCCATTTCCATTCATTCCGATAAAATAACCTGCACACTGCCAAAAAATACCTTGCTCACAATACTACTGTAAATTTACGTATTTTCAAATCAGAACCCAATCACTCAACCACTAATCCCAAACCGGGAATTGGCAATATGAAAGACGGGCAGCCCTGTTGGCAGCGCCTCAGAGTGCGTCCCAAAATCTTTTGAGACGGTTCCAGAATTTTTGCAGCCCGGTTTCATAGGGTGTGGGGCAGTCGACAGCTCCCTCCTTATCAATTAAGGTTATGATTTTCATCAGTATCCGGTTCTCTTCCTGCAGGAGCCGGACGTGTTTTCTGAATTTCCAGAAGCTTGCCTCCCGAAAAACCAAAAAGAGTGCAAGCACCGTCAAAATGGTGACGGGGGCGAAAGTTTCGGAGAGGTATTGAATGGGGTTGAACATAGCGGTGTGCCGGGGTTATGATTATATTTGCCAGAGCTGACTGTTTTTTGCCGTTAGAGGTACGGTACTTCGGGACGCTTGACGAGGGCCTCGCCGCAGACAATCTGATGTTTCATGCTCTATACTATTGCCTGAGGGGGGACAAATACCGTCATAGGTGCCAAAATATTCAGAGCAGTTAAGAATTGTCTGTTTTGGGCTGTCTGGTTGCGCGTTTATTTTGCAGGATTTGACTCGCAAAAAAACTTCAGCAAGGCCGTGCCAATCAATCGTGATCGACTTCAACCGTTTTTTTGCTGGTCTGGTCATTGGTGTTGCAACTTGGGAAGGTACTGCCGAGAAAAAAAGAAAGTTTTTTGTTGTCTCAGACACCCTTTGTCGCTGTACCGGTATTATCATTCTTTTTTAACC
>CAJAOR010000237.1 GCA_903942355.1 uncultured Chlorobiaceae bacterium
ATCCCAAACCCATTAACAGAGGAGTAATCCCTATGTCTCGTTTTATGTCAACCGCGATTTGTGCTCTCTTTATCTGTTCAATCTGTTCCGTCGAAGCATCGGCCGCCTACAACGTCGCTGCAGGTAAAACTACTTACGACGCCGCTTGTGTAACCTGCCACAAAACAGGCCTGATGGGCGCGCCAAAACTTGGCGACAAAGCTGCATGGGCACCACGCATCGCGCAGGGAGTCCCTCTTCTTATCACCCACGCCACCAACGGATTCAAAGGTAAAGTTGGCATGATGCCGGCAAAGGGCGGTAATGCAAAATTGACCCCTGCTGAAATCAGCAATTCCGTCGCTTACATGGTCAAGAGTTCAAAGTAAAACAACACCCTCTCTTTTTTTGTGGAACGGGAGCAGATATCATCGGTTTCTGTTTTATTATTTCCAAATCATGACAGTTGGTGAATTTTTCCTTGATCTTTTTGGTTTGATTACACATGATCTTTATTAACAATTGTGTTGTTTTCAAACAAAATATTCACCCATCATACCATAACTCATTAAACAGGAGTACCCCTATGTCCCGTTTTATTTCAACCGCAATTTGTGCACTTTTTGTTTGTTCAATCTGTTCTTCTGTCGCATCAGCCAGCGACCTTGCTGCAGGTAAAACCCTTTTTGAAGCCAACTGTGCTGCATGTCACAAAACAGGTCTTGGCGGAGCGCCAAAAATTGGCGACAAGGCCGCATGGGCACCCCGTATTGCACAGGGAATTGAAGTGCTTGTCAACCATGCCGACAACGGATATGATGGCAAAACAGGATCAATGCCTGCAAAAGGCGGTACCACTCTGACTACCGCTCAGATCAGCGACACTGTAGGTTACATGGCAGAGCAGAGCAAATAAGCGTTTTTGCTCTTAGGACAATTGAAAAAGGCGGGATGTTGTCCCGCCTTTTTCAATTTCCAGCCGGTGATTCGTGAATTTTTAACCCGATCGCAATGCATGAAACCCAATACCTTGGCTATGCCGCAGGAATCATTACCACTCTGGCGTTTCTTCCCCAAGCTTTCAGAATCATCAGAACCCGCCAGACCCGCGACATCAGTTTGCTGTGGGCATTGGCCATGAATGCCGGCAGTATACTCTGGCTGCTTTACGGCATCGCCAAAAACGATTTGCCGATGATTGGCGCTAACTGCATTACTCTTTTTCTGCTCACGATAATCCTTTACTGCAAAATGCGCTACAGATAGTGCTCCCAATGGAAAATCGGCTGAAAAAGTGTAAATATCAAAACAGTCCGTTTCTATACCTAAATTTTGTTGTGTAATGAACCATCTTCATATCGGCTTTGTCGGAACAGGAAGAATTGCCCGTGCGCTGATTGCCGGCCTCAGCCAGAGAGAGCATACCGTTATTGCAGGATTTGACAAGGAACCAGCTGCGCTTGCATCCATTTCTGCCGATTACCCTGTTCTGCCTTGTCTCTCGATTGAAGAGGTTGCCTTGAAGGCGCAGGTCATTATCCTTGCAGTCAAACCCTACCAGATTGCAGACGTCTTGGGGGAGCTGAAAACCTCACTTACCGCCAATCACCTGCTGATCAGCGTTGCTGCAGGGATTTCCTCTGAGTATATCAGAAAATACTCCAGAGAGGATATGAGAATTATCAGGGTTATGCCCAATACCCCTGCATTTGTAGGCGAAGGAATGACCGCTCTGTGCCGTGGGAAAATGGCTTTGGATGAAGATATTCTGCTTGCCTCTGATCTTTTCCGTTCTATTGGCCGGGTGGCCATCCTTGATGAATCACAGATGGATGCTGCAACCGCCCTCTCCGGCAGCGGTCCTGCCTATATGTTTCACATTCTTGACTCTCTGGCCGAGGGGGGTGTGCAGTGCGGCCTGTCACGCGAGGACGCCCTTCTCCTTGGTGCGCAAACCATGATAGGGGCTGCAACAATGGTGCTCTCCGGCCGCAAAAGCCCTGAAGAGCTCAAGCACGAAGTGACAACTCCGGGCGGAACAACTGAAGCCGGCCTGAAGGTCATGGATGAAAAAAATATCCGACATATTCTGATAGAAACCGTTGCTGCAGCTGCGGCACGCTCCAGGGAACTCATGAAATAACCGATATGGCTACAGGTTTAGCTCGTTACCGCCTTTTTTTCATGCTTGTTATGGCTGCTTTTTTTTTCACTCCGGCACTGGCCGGAGTGTCAGAAATTCAGGAAAACAAGCCATTCCTTGCCTCATCAATAAACAACACCCATCCATTTGTAGGTCAGGAGGTGCTCTTGACTTACAGGCTCTATTTCAGGGATACCGCGCCGAAAATATCCTATGAAGTAACTCCCCCGTTTCAGGGTTTATGGGCAAAAGAGACCGGGTCTGAGCGCTTTATCAATAGCATCCCGGCAACAATTCAGGGCAAACACTTCAGAAGCGCCATTGTCAAGCAGTTCAAGCTGGTACCAGTCCAGAGCGGACGGATCACGATATCAGGATACAGTATGCTCTGCACTCTGCTGCAGGAACCTGTTGCCACAAGTGAAAAAGAACGACCTGATACCAGTTTACGTATTACTGCACCAACCGTGACCATCTCGGCCCAAGCCCTTCCCGGACCTGTCCCGGAAAAACTCTCCGGTGCTGTAGGCATCTTTTCGCTTAGTCTCATGGCCGACAAGCAAAAGCTAAAAATTGGAGAGCCATTATCCCTGAAACTTATTCTCACTGGCACAGGAAGCCTGCTGACTCTTGAACTTCCCGATCTTGACTTCCCTGAAAGTTTCCGGCATAGCCCCCCCGAACGAACAATAACCCTGACGAAGGAGTCAGAGACTTCATCAGGTACCATAACAGCAACCGTTCTTGCCTGGCCACAGTCAGAGGGGAATTTCCAAATCCCGGCCACCAGTCTGGTTGTGTTCAACCCTGACACCAAACAGTTCAGCATCCTGCATTCAAAGCCCCTTGCCATAACCGTTGCTCCAGCAGCACAAGGTGCAACCGTTGGCAGAGGAGAGCATGCTGATACCTCCACAGAAAAAAAGAGTACTCCAGCCTCGCTCTTGGCGACTGTTGCCATCGTCTTGTTGTTTCTGTTAAGCATAGCTGCCCTGTTACTGGTCAGGATAAAACGCGTTGCAAAAGAAAAAAAACTGGCAACAGAGAACACTGGCAACGGACAACCTGACAGCGGAATATCAGCCAGAGCCATGAAACAGCAGCTTTTCTCCTTGCTAGAAGAGACGGGGATAATGAGCCCCGGAGGGATGACAAGGATGGAGTTGCTCAATGCGTTGCAGAAGATCAACATCCCTGATGAAATCCGCTCGGAACTTCCAGCTGTGCTTGACTCGCTTGATAAAATCCTGTACAGTTCGGCCACAGAAAAAGAGAGTCGAACCCATGACTTGATTGCCATAAAGGTGAACGCGCTGATGCAAGCTTTGAAAAAAGCCAGCTTTTCACGCTGAACAAATAAATGGCCCGAAAGCAGAACTAATCCGGCAAGCCGAAAAGCGAAATGGCGCGTTCAGGATAATCGGTGATGATTCCATCAGCACCAATCTGCTTCATGGCCAGCATCTCTTCTCTCCGGTTCACTGTCCAGGGTATCATCCCTATACCCTGTTCATGGAGAGCTTCGGTCAGTTCCCGGTCAACAAGAGAAAAATGGGGATTGACATATCGGGGAAGAAAACCAAGATGAGGCAGCAAAAGGCCTATATTTTTCGGTTTATCAATTAGGAGCCCATAGCAAAGCCGAGGACTCAGCCTCCAAGCCTCCCGAACCACCCGCCCGTCAAAAGACTGTATCCTGACTCGCGCAGATAACCCTGCCTCTTCAACAAGGCGGACAACAAGTGCGGCATACCGGTCAGGCGGCGGATGCAAAAGCCCATCCTTATCCGGCCATGACTTTATTTCAAGATTATAGATCATCCTCCCCTTCATACAAGCTGATGCCATATATGAGTCTACCTCGCTGAATACCACAGAAAGAAGCGGCTTGAAAGCGGCAACAGGTACCTGCCCGGGAAAGGATGGATGAGGCAAACCACAGTCAAAAGAGGCAATATCGGCATACCGCATCTCATACAGAAGATAACGAAACCGGTCTTCAAGGCTCAACGGCTGACCATGCGGATCAGAACAAAGAGGTGCAGAAAGCCAGGGATCATGAGAAACAACAATCTGATGATCTTTCGATACGAGTATATCAAGCTCCAGTACCCTGATACCAAGACTTGCCGCATGACAAAAGGCCTGCAGGGTATTTTCAGGGAAAAGCGCTCTTCCGCCACGATGGGCCTGTATCTCAAAAGCCATAAAAAAAGAAAAAAGAGGGCAATATTAACCTATCCGGGAACATTTCATTACCGGTAAAGTATTCCGCAAATCGCTCCCTTCCTTACCGTTTATGGGTTGCGTTTCCCGGAAGTAACGCGGGAGACCTTGGAAAAAGTTTTCTTTTTCGGTTTTCTCTTCTGCAGCTTGTTTCCGTCCGCACTTTTCGAAACGGGATGCTTGCCAGCACCGAAAAGATCGGAAGAAGGTTTGCTTCTGTTTTTGTTAAACCGGTTTTTGCGATACTTTTTTTCAAGGTCGGCGTAAGGACTGGGCGGCTCTGGAGAGGTATTGTGGTTATTAAAATTCGGTTCGTCAATGACCTCATCGACATCATCCAAAACC
>CAJAOR010000238.1 GCA_903942355.1 uncultured Chlorobiaceae bacterium
TACTCTGTGGTGTGACTATATTCGGCTGAAGGGGTTGCATAAATATCGTGTCTTATTTATTGACTTAAGCACCAATAATATAAGCAATTACGATATTTATAGCCCCCTTTTTTTATTGCTTTGATGAATAATTCAGGCTAGCAACAGACAGATATAAAATAATTTGTAGTACTCTCCAACGTTTCCGGCTTCATGCCAAGCATGGACTCGTCGATTCATGAACATCCCGACAGGATTGATCAAGAGCGCTGAAACCAGTGCAACGCCGGTAGAAATCATAAATACGATCGCCATTTCCTTAGGGGGAAGCAGGATAGTCCCAATTTTCAATGTTGCAAACATCAGGACGATTTGCAGGACTCTGCCTGCCACGAAGAAATAGTTGTTCAAATTTTAGTCCTCTATAATGCAGTAAGAAACTTGTGATTGCGGCTTGCTGACAATGCGAAGGCAGGGATTAGCATATAGCGGCACAAGCCACAGTTCTAAGGATAACCTGATTCAGGCTGAAATTAATACCAAAACATATTGCACTGATTTTTTTGCCGGAAAATCTACTTTTTGGTTAACCGATTAAGAGGACAGCCTCATCACCAACTTAATCTCAAAACGGTATTGCGAATTGCAGAATTTAAATCGTTTTGAAAGGTTAAGCCAAGCTCATACTTCGCCTTTTCTATTGATGGGATATAGCTATCCACTTCAACATCTGTTATCTCAGGAATACAGACATCAACCCCGAACTCATTAGCGACAAGCTTGGCAAGATCACCCATATGAACTGCTTGATCGGATCCAACATTATATACCGGGCAATCCGTGCTTGCATGAAGAGCAATCGTCATCATCCATTCAACAAGATCATCGGCATGCATATAGCTGCGATAAACTGGATTCCGCGCCTTAACGGTAA
Organism: uncultured Chlorobiaceae bacterium; assembly: GCA_903942355.1. Lineage (GTDB taxonomy): Bacteria > Bacteroidota > Chlorobiia > Chlorobiales > Chlorobiaceae > Chlorobium. The sequence goes on from CAJAOR010000238.1 coordinate 914, forward strand.
TCGGTCTGCCGTGCAATCCATCTTCGATAAAATTTCCAATGGCAAAATGCTGATTCCGCGGAAGCCACGCCCCAACAAAGGCAAAACATCTGGCGATACTTACTGAAAGACCTTGCTGACCAAGGCTCTTTATGGCATTTTCAGCTTCACGTTTGGCTATAGCATAGTCTCGTTTACCTTCAGGAAGTTCTGATAGGTCACTGGCCGCATACTCTTCAGGGATATGCATCATACCTTCTGGCTGTTTGCCGTAAACGGCTCCTGAACTTACATAGAGAATCTTGCTCTGCGCGTGAAAAGTTTTTGCAAGCTTGCAATAGTTGTATGTCCCCGCTTGAATGTTTTGTTGTTCTTCTAATGGACGTGACAAATATTTAGCCGCATCGGTAGAGGCTGCTGCATGAATGACGATATCGGCACGGGGAAGTGTTGCAGTGGTGGTAATATCGGCTGAGTATAACTCAACCTTGGAAGAGATGAGTTGCGGAGCCTCTTTGCGCAGGCTTTCAGAATTCCGGGACATGGCGAGGATACTCTCTATCCCCCACTTTTCAAGCCCGCCACGCTTGAAACAATCAAGAATGGACTTGCCGAAGAAGCCAGTTCCGCCTATGACGAGAAGTGTTGACATAACGTTCTACCTATTTTATCAAACTGTACCAAAATCAGTTGAAGCCTCTCATTTGAGTCGCTTGGCATTCTTGGCTGTTAAAACTGATTTACCAGACTTGGCTTCGATCTCTTTGCGAGTGTTCCCGGCAATGGTACCGCCTGTTGCGCGATTTCCCGGTTCTCTTCGAATCCCTCGGGCTGTTTCTGACGAGATATTTCAGTTGTCGTTGCTTCGGCCAGCATGTTGAGCACAAGTTCCATATTCGTCATATGGGCGCGTAAGTTTTCTTTCTTGAGCGATTTCAATTCTTTGTACTGGCGTGTCGTCAGTCCAGGCTTTGGTAATTTCATCGGTCAGAATAGCAAAGTCGCTTCCTTTCGTCATTCCGCGATCCTCCCATTCATCGGTCAGCTCTTTTCGGACTTCAATGCTTTTGAGGCGTTGGTTGATCCAATCCCGCGAGTATCCTTTTTTGAGGTATGTTTCCATCGCTCTATCAAGTGCGAGTTCAGGGTCTTCGCTCTCTTCAACGCGCTCGTATCAAACTCGGGCAAACAACTGCTTGAATGGCTCAACAAGTCACAGGAGTTGTTCGGTATCGGCAACATCGGTGAGATAGTGTTTCCCATCTGCAGAGAGCATTTTCAGTTGACTACAGTTTGTAGCCAACTCACTTCCTTCCTTTTTGATGCGTGTTTTCAAGACGCTTCAATATTTTTTCGGGTTGGGACATTCAGCCAAAACGCCTATAACATCAACAATACTGAAATACCAACTTCCCCGGTCAGTATCCCATTGAGAACGTACTCTTTTGTTCTCAAAAAGCTTTATGCTTGCCATGATTGATTTAAATTCTCTATTTTTATGCTGACATTTATATCAATTCTACGCAGGGCTTTTTTATAAGAACATACGGGAAATCGAACCAGATATGGCGATGACATGCTCAATGCGCCACTTTTTAAGCCCGCCACGCTTGAAGGAATCAAGGATGGACTTGCCGAAAAATCCAGTTCCGCCTATGACGAGAAGTGTTGACATAACGTTCTATCTATTTTATCAAACTGTACCAAAATCAGTTGAAGCCTCTCATTTGAGTCGCTTGGCATTCTTGGTAGTTAAAACTGATTTACCAGACTTGGCTTCTGAGAGCGGTTTCTTTGCAAAAAATCATGAACCCGCTGTTCGATAGATAGGCGATCCAAGCCATGTTCTTTAAGCAAATACTCGTAGCTGCCACAATGTTCCGAGAAACGGTCTTGCACGCCCACCCGCAGGATACGCACTGGGGCGAACTCGCAGGCGATCTCGGTAATGACAGACCCCAAACCACCCAGCACGGAATGCTCTTCAAGCACAACCACTGCCCGGCTTTGAGCACAGATAGTGGTGACCTGCTGACTGTCTATTGGCTTGATGAAAGGCACACTCCATACAGCGGCATCAGGACAGAAATCTGCTGCAATATCCATCGCCGTGCGAACGAGCGATCCGGTAGCAATAAAAGCAACATCGCCAGACTGCCCCGGCTTTATCTCCAACAACCGTCCAACCTTGACTTGCTGCGCACCTTTATGCACATCGCCCCGATCAGATTTACCCATACGCAAATAGACCGGGGCTTTCGATTGGTAAGCCAGTTCCATGCAAGAAATCAATTCAAAACGATCTGCAGGTGAATAAACTGATAAATTGGGAATCGCTCTGGTGCAAGCAATGTCTTCGGTAGATTGGTGGCTAGTACCCAAATAACTATAAACAAATCCAGCACCATCACCAATCAAGATAACAGGTAATTGGTCGTGAGCAATGTCAAGCTTGATCTGCTCAACCACGCGCACAGGGACGAATGCACTCAAACCATAAACGATCGGTCTGAAGCCAGCGCGCGTCAAGCCCGCTGCCATACCTACCATATTTTGTTCGGCAATACCGGCATTGATGTATTGCGCAGGACACTCTTTTCGAAAGTCGTCAAACAAGGCATAGCCGTGATCTCCGGTGAGGAGCAGTACATTCGGATCCGCCTTGGCCAAGCGAACTATTGTGTCTGAAAATGCGTCTCTCATAATGCGTTCCCAGCAACTGCCTCAAGAGCTTGCATATAGGTGTGTTGATCAAGCCGAGTGTAGTGCCAGATGTTGTTGTGTTCCATAAACGGAACTCCTTTACCTTTGAGTGTCTTTGCAATAAGGGCTTTCGGAGCTGGCGAGTTGCTTAACCAGAACTGGGTGATCGCATCATCAATGCTTTTTTCATTATGCCCGTCGATGGTGACAGCTTCAAAACCAAAGCTCTCAAACTTGGACTGAATATTGCCTAAATTCAGTACCTCTTGAGTTTTACCCATGGCCTGAAAACCGTTCTCATCTACGATTACCATAAAATTCTTGAGCGCGTGCTGCGCTGCAAACAGCGCACCCTCCCATATTGGTCCCTCATTAATCTCGCCATCACCAACTAGTACATAGGTTTTCTGTTCAGTGCCTCGCAGTTTTGCACCCATTGCCATGCCTACACCTACCGAGAAGCCATGCCCCAACGAGCCTGAAGTGACTTCCATGCCAGGAATACGGGAATCAGATAACCCTTTAAGAAGACTTCCGTCAGCGAAGTAATCCGTGAATGCCTCATTTTTAAGCCACCCCAACTCACGCATACATGCATATTGCGCCATAACACCATGACCTTTACTCAACACCAAGTAATCACGGTTTGCAGCTAATAGATCGTTACCTGGGTAACGTAAGTGATTACGATATAAGACAGCTAGCAATTCAATGATTGAAAAAGCGCAGCCGATATGAACAGCTGAACCTGCGTAGGCCATGTCCAGAACCGTTTTGCGCAGTGCTTTAGCAGAAAAGTTTTGAGTTGATGCGTTCATGGAAATCACGACTTAAACATTTACACCCAAATAGCCCTCAATCTTACTTGCCGCAAACTCCAGCATCTCTTTCGTCAACGCTGGCTGGACCCCAATCCAGAAGGTGTTGTTCATCACGTTGTCGGTGTTAGTTAGGTCGCCACTGATACGGTAGTTGGCACCAATCATATATGGCTGTCGGGTCAGATTGCCGGCAAACAATAAGCGTGAACCAATTTTATATTCATCCAAATGGGTTAGCAAATTCAGGCGAGTAACGAGGCTGTTTTGTTTTACGGTAATTGGAAAGCCGAACCACGAGGGGTCGGAGTGTTCGGTTGCCTCGGGGAGTTGCAAAAATTCTTCGCAGCTTTTCAGGCGGTTTTTGAGATACGCAAAGTTGTCCTTGCGGGCCTGAATGAATTGCGGAGCTTTTTCTAACTGAGCCAAGCCACAGGCGGCTTGCATGTCGGATATTTTGAGATTATACCCTACATGGCTGTAGGTATATTTATGGTCGTAGCCATAAGGCAAATCGCCATGTTGCTGAGTAAAGCGTTTTCCGCAGGTGTTGTCTTTTCCTGGTTGGCAATAGCAGTCGCGCCCCCAGTCGCGGAAGCTCTCGGCAATGGTGTTCAATTGGCTGTTGTTGGTGAACACTGCACCACCTTCGCCCATGGTAATGTGATGCGCCGGGTAAAAGCTCAGGGTAGCAATGTCGCCAAAGGTGCCCACCATCTGGCCTCGGTAGGTGGTACCAAGCGCATCACAGCAGTCTTCCACCAGCCACATGTTGTGCTTTTTGCACAGTGCTGTAACCAAGTCGAGGTTAAAGGGGTTGCCCAAGCTATGGGCAACCATGATCGCCTTGGTTTTGGGGCTGATGGCGGCTTCGATTTTGCTGGCATCTATGTTGTGCGTAAGCGGGTCTACATCCACAAAGACTGGGACTGCACCAAATTGCAAAATGGGGTTGACTGTGGTAGGAAAAGCTGCTGCCACGCCAATAACTTCATCACCCTTTTTTATAGCCCGCTCGCCCAGTTTGGGAGAGGTCAGGGCGTTAAAGGCCACTAGGTTTGCTGAGGAACCTGAGTTGACCGTAATGAGGTGGTTGATGCCGATAAACTTGGCGAGTTTTTTCTCGAATTCGGCGTTGAGGCGGCCTGTTGTAAGCCAACCGTCCAGACTGGCTTCGACCATATATTTGAGTTCCTGAGCGTCCAGCACTTTACCTGATGGGGGTACTGCGGTGATGCCTGGGGTGAACACTGGCACAGTGTACTTGTTTGCAGCAAAGCTTTCAACATGCAATGCCGTGGCTTTGCGCAAAGCCTCATCGATTTTGCTGCTGTTGAGACGGGCTACCTTACGGCACTTGCTGCTTTGAATAGTCAGAACCTTGTCAACCCGGGCCACGCTGTCGCGCTTGAGGGTGCCTTGTGCCATATCACCCGCTGTGATAAGGAGCGCAGAGGAGTCATAAAGATAATAATCAAGCTCGGAAGTGATGAAGGCAACATTGGCATCCTCCTGTTGATGTTGTGAACTGACACTTAGCACCAATCCGGGGCGCACTTTGCTGCCAGCCTGATTAATGTAGGGAAAGTCTATAAGTACGATATCACCTGGACTTAACATCAAACATCTCCTCCCAATCGACGTTGTTATCTTCGTTGGTATCAAAAAAGCTGGCTAAACCGAGCGCCTTGAACTCTTGCTCAGAGTTGACTTCTATGGGGCTGAAGGTGGTGCCGACATTGCCAGTTTGCTCAACCTTGTCAAGGACGATGACAAACAGCTCTGCTTCGGTAACGCCCTGAAGCGGAGCGAGCAACTGGATTTTGCCCTCTTTATAAAGTGCTTTTACTGCTTGCATAGCAAGCCTCCTGAAGTGGTTAATTTAGAATTCTATAATTTGCTCGTCGGTGGTTGCGACTGTATTTGGAAAAATGGCTTGAGCTGTTTCTTGAGCCTTTTGCCTGCTTTCCATTGTCGGGTATCTATAGGCGTCGAAGTGAATGAGCGCGAGTTGTTTTGCCTGTGCTTCCACTGCAATCCTTGCTGCGGTTTCGGGGTTTAGATGCGGCCAATGCTCACTTTCTTCGCCTGGCCTGAATGCGCATTCGGCTATGAGCAGGTCAGCCTCTTTTGCGAGTGCGACGGCGTTATCGCAGTAACCGGTATCGGGGCAATAGGCAATGATTTTGTTTTCGATGCTGATGCGAAAGCCGATTGTAGGGACTGAGTGATGCATTTTGGCTGTCTGGACTGCAAAGCTCTGACTTTCGTAGCGGACATCAAACTCTTCAATTGCTACCGGATAGCTCAGGTTGGCAAATGGTAATGAGTAGGTTGAGCTGAACATTGTTTGCAAAGCCGTTCCTGTGCCGGGTTGTGTATGTATGGTTAGCCCTTGCTTAAAGTCGAATTTGTTCAGGATATGCAATCCAATAATATGGTCAAGATGGGTGTGACTGATAAAGAGGTGAACGGGCTTTTCCGGGCCGATGTAGCGGTCTGCCTTGTAAAGACCATTACCGGCATCAAGGAGTATTGATGCATCTGCGGTTTCTATAAGGATGCAGACGGTGTTCCCTGTCGGGGAGTCATACCAGCCGTTGGTGCCGAGGAAAACTATTTTCATCTATTCATCATATCCATTCATGTAGTCGATAATCTGGCGGCAGCAGAGATCGTGCATGTCGGAGGTACGGTAGTGACGGAACCATGAAACTGTTTCGGTTATTGCCTTGTCGATGTTCCATAGAGGTGACCATCCGAGCTGCGACTTTGCTTTGCTGATGTCGAGCTTCAGCAAGTTTGCTTCGTGAAGAGACCCCGGTTTTGAATGATCTTCCCAGCTTCCCTCTCCCCATGTTTTGACAATCCGGTCGACAAGTGAGCCGACCGGGAGAAAGCTGGACTCTTCCGGCCCGAAATTCCAGGCTTCGCCGTACTGGGCGGGGTTTTCAGCCATTTTTTGAGCCAGCAGCAGATAGCCTGAGAGTGGTTCAAGTACGTGCTGCCATGGCCTGATGGCATGAGGGCTTCTGACAATAATGGGTTCATTCTGCTCAAGGGCGCGAATGCAGTCGGGAACAATACGATCAGCTTGCCAGTCGCCACCACCAAAAACATTACCGGCCCGTGCTGAAGCAAGGCTTTTGCCGTGCTGGGCATGGGTGCCAGGGTTGAAAAATGATTTTCGGTAGCCTTCGGTTACCAGCTCACTGCATGCTTTGCTTGAACTGTAGGGGTCATAGCCGCCAAGGCGATCGTTTTCGCGGTAGCCCCAGACCCACTCTTTGTTTTCGTAGCATTTATCGGTAGTGACGTTGACAATCACCTTCACCGACTCCGTCTGGCGGCAGCATTCGAGCAGGTTGACGGTACCGCCAACGTTGATGTCGTAAGTTTCTTTGGGGGCGTTGTATGATTCCCGAACCAACGGTTGAGCGGCAAGGTGAAAGACGATTTCGGGGTTGACCGCATGAAAGAGCTCTTGCAAGCGGTCGTAGTTCCGTATGTCGCCGATGTGGTGATTTATTTTTTTGTCAAGGCCAGTGAGGACAAAGTTATCGTTCGGGGTCAGTGGCTCGAGAGCGTAACCGGCAACTTCAGCATCGAGCATGTTAAGCCAGAGGGCAAGCCATGAACCTTTAAAGCCGGTGTGGCCGGTAATGAGCACTTTTTTACCAGCCCAGAAGTGTTGATTGATTCCGCTTATCTGTTGATTTACCATATCTTCCATGGGGCTTTATGGTTATCCCACAACTCTTCGAGATAGGTTTTGTCACGGAGGGTATCCATTGGGCGCCAGAAGCCGCTGTGCTCATAAGCGGCAAGCTGGCAATCTTTTGCGATCTTTACCAATGGCTCCCCTTCCCATGATGATGCGTCACCATCAATGTAGTTAAGAACTTCTGGTTGAAGCACAAAAAAACCACCGTTGATCCATGAACCGTCACCTGGTGGCTTTTCTTCAAAACCAAGCACAACTTCACCATCTTTTATGATTGAGCCATAGCGGCCGGGTGGTAATACGGCACACACCGTGGCCAGTTTTCCCTGCTTTTTGTGAAAAGCGATTTCTGCGGTGATATCGATATCAGCTACTCCGTCGCCATAGGTAAAGCAGAAGGGCTCATCGGGTTCGAGATAGTTGGCTACCCTTCTGAGGCGACCACCTGTTGCCGTATCCTCACCGGTATCTACCAGTGTAACCTTCCATGGCTCGGCTTTTTGCTCGTGAACTTCCATGCTATTGCTCTGCATGTCGAAGGTAACGTCAGACATGTGCAGAAAGTAGTTTGCAAAGTACTCTTTGATGACGTAGCCTTTATAGCCGCAGCAGATGATAAAGTCGTTCACACCGTGAGCGGAGTAGAGCTTCATGATATGCCAGAGGATTGGCTTGCCTCCGATTTCGATCATGGGCTTTGGCTTGAGGTGCGACTCTTCGGAGATGCGAGTGCCGAGACCTCCGGCGAGGATGACTGCTTTCAATATTTCAGTTTTAAATTCTGAGTAATGAGTGCTCAGTGGGTAATAGACGGGGTAACTTAAGGGTCTTTTCTGATCTCCAAGTTGTGAGTGAATCGATGATTCCAACTAATATATTTTCCTCCTTGGATAAGTTTTTCATCTATTTTTTCTAAATCCAAGTGTTACGGTTTTATAGGGTTAGTTCCCTGGTAATCCTATAATTATGTTATGTTGTCGACAAATATTCATTTAATATTAACCAAGGCACATCTTACTCCACACCAGCAACCGCTGTATCCGCCATCCACCCACTGAATGCGGTCTTGAAAATGATTTTGATATCGAACAACAAGCTCCAATGGCTGATATAGTAGCGGTCGCAATCAACCCGTTTTTTCAGGCAGGTATCTCCACGGAATCCATTGATTTGTGCCCAGCCGGTTATGCCAACTTTTACCATATGGCGCTGTTTGTAACGAGGCACATCTGCGCTGATATTTGCGATAAAAATATCACGTTCCGGTCTTGGGCCGACGATAGACATATCGCCGATTAGCACGTTCAGGAACTGCGGCAGTTCATCGAGACTTGTTGAGCGGATGAACTGGCCGAATTTTGATACCGTTTTTTGAGATGCGTTGCCCCATACCACACTATTGTGTTCCAGATTGGCCGGCATTGAGCGGAATTTCAGAATTGAGAATGGCTTGCCGTTCCATCCAATACGGGTCTGGCGGTAGAATATCGGGCCGGGTGAACTGAGTTTGACGCCCAGGGCAATCACAAGCATGACCGGCCAGATAACAAAGAGAATCAGCGATGCAATCAACAAGTCTTCAGCGCGTTTCAGCATTCTGAATAACGGATAGCTCATTGGAGTATCATACAGGCTGATAACGGGGAGCCCCTTCAGGTTAATCATCTTTGCATGCAGCAGGTCGAACGCAAACAGGTCAGGGACGTATTTTACAATAGTCGTAGTCTGTGCCAATCGATCGAGAAGGGCAACTATGTTACTTTCTTCTCCGAGTGGGAGGCACAGGTACAGTTCTTCGAACATGCCGCTTTCTGCATCAGCACAGGCCTGTTCAAGGTTACCGCAGACAGGTACGCCTTCGATACTCGTTGAAAGAAGCATGGGATCGTTATCATACAAGCCGGTAATCGCGTAGCCAAAGCAGGGGCTGTTTTTGAACAGATTTATCAGATAATGTCCTATATCTTCTCCTCCGGCAATCGCAATCTTTTTGATAGCAAATCCTCGCTTAAAGATAAATCGGAGCGCTTGCCGCGACATATAGCGGAAGAACGACATCATCAGAAAGGTCAACAATGCCCAAAATGCAAAGACGAAGCGCGAAATATCCTGGGAATATTTGAGCCCAAACGCTAAAAAGACAAGCATCGCAAGCGTTGAGCTCCATGCCTTGAATACCATTGTAAGGGTGTCGGATATCGAACGGCCACGCCAGTTATCATAGCTGCCGTAAAACTGGTTTGTTGCCGTAAATATGAACCCGCCAAGGACGCCAAGCAGGGTGTAGTGGTCGCTCCATGGAACGCCGTAGACGAGGGACGAGATATACAGGGCGCCAATGGGCAGCAGGATATCGAGCAGTCGCTTTACGAGAATGAAAAGCGAGCGATAATGCGTGACGTTGGTCATGGCGGAGCAGTATTGCTGGTGATTGGTGCCTGTATGCTTATTTCCATCGGAGCAGTTGCCGGAGCTTTGCAAGCCGGGCAGCATTTTCGGCATCTTCTTTTGCTCTGTTGAGCCCTTCGACAATGAATACCCAGAGTACAGTGCCAAAACCGACGGCAAGAGCCGCAAGAGCAACCATCAGGCTTCGTTTCGGTTTTGACTTTTTATCAGGGACCAGTGCCCGGTCGAGCACCTGAACCATGGAGCCCTCTTTTGCCTCATCGATTTTGGCTATTTCAAACTGTTTGGCAAGCAGCTCATAGACGGTTTCAGCATATTTGAGGTCGCGGACTTTGCGCACGTATGCAAGTCCTGCTTCCGGCACCTTACTGGTGGTGACGGAACCGGCTTCAACCTTGGCAAGCTGTGCGCGCAAACCGCCCAGAAGCTGACTGGTGCGGATGTAGTCGGGGTTGCTGCCAGTGGCAAAGGTGCGCATGGCGCCAAGCTCAACCTCTTTTATGGCAATCTGCGCCTTGAGTTCGGAACCTGCCTTGACAAGTGCCTCCGCCTGCGCATCAAGCTGGATAAGGCCGGATTTTTCCTGAAGCTGTTTGAGGGCGATTTCGGCATTGCCGAGCGCCTCTTTTGCCTGCAGGAGCTGTTTTTCAAAAAAGAGGCGGCGTTGCGATGCTTCGGTGACCGCAAGCACCTGTGTCAGTTGCTGCAGCTCTTCAATATAGCCATTGGCCAGGGCCGCAGCTCGTTTCGGATTTTGGTCATCTACTGAAACTATGATAAGTCCATCTTTGCCTGCCGTAATCGCACTGGCTTTTTCAAGTTCTTTACGGGTGTCGCTTGGATACTTTGTATCATAGACGGTCTGCAGTTTAAAGCGCCTGATCAGGTTGTCGCTTACCGTGCGGCTTTTGAGCATGGCTACATAGGTGTCGTTAGGATTTTTTATCCCGGCGGATGCACCGGCCAGACCGCTGAGTGCGCCAAGTTGCCCGAGCAGTGCCGATGCGCCGGACTGCTGCTGGGGCGGCATGATCTGCGTTATGGCGGTATAGCTGTTGGGCATAAAAAGGCTTATAAGAGAGACGATCACCGCCGTAATGAGCGGGGCACCAAGAATGATCTTTTTATGTTTGGCAAGTACGATTGCAAGATCAATCAGGCTGATTTCATCATCGATGATATCCTCTGGGCTTGGATGCTGGTTTGGTTTCGGTGTTGTGTTTTCTGTCATGGATATGGTGCTGTTACGGATTAATTTTTCAGGGTTCTGAGGCCGGCAGCTCCCAAGCCAAACTGGTAGAGGATGGTTGTAAAATCTTTAAGGCTTGCCATAAAACCTGGGCCTTGTTTCATTTTTTCGGGCACAACTATGGCGTCACCGGGGTTAACCGTGCCCATTCCTCCATGGCGACTGCTTCGGACGGTACCGTCAACACAGATGCGATAGGCTTCGGACTTGTCGCCGGTTGGGCTTACTCCTCCGGCAAGCATGAGATAGGCATTCACACTGTGGCCCGGCCGGTGCATGAAGGTGTTCTGCTGATAAACGGCTCCGATGACGTCAACGGTGCCCTGTTTTTGCGGTATGTAAACTAGATCACCGTCTTTAAGAGGAAAGTCCGGAAGGTCATTGATGGTTACACTGGCATCCTTGAGATTCAGAATGATCCGCCCTTCGGCCTTGACTGCGCGCAGTTTGACCGCCAGACGGCGTTGCGACTCCTGTTCGCTTGCTATGGCTGCAATCCGGGCTGGGTCATTTTCGCTGGCGAGGCGCTGTTTGGCGTTGCTTTCAATATCTCTTTCGTAGCGGTCGACCGCTTCATTCATCTTCACTTGCTGATCGCGACGTACACTTTCGCGATTGAGTTTTGTGCCGTAGACATAACCGATATCAGTGGCTCCGCCGATACGGAAAATGAGCGCCTTGAGGGTTTCGCCTTTTTGTATTTCAAAAACACCGTTTTGCTTTACTTCACCGTCAACGCGAACAAATTCACGCTCAACTTTCACCTCCAACGGGGCTGCGCCGGGAGCAAAAACGCGGATAATGTCGGTCGGCTGGACATCAAGTTTTGCCAGATTACCTTCAATGGAGGCCCAGTCTGACTCGATTTCGGCAACCGTCTGGTATCGTTTGTCGATGCTTTTTTCGATAATGACTTTTTTGAGGTTTGCAGCCGATTCGAATCCGCCGGCCCATCGGACGAGTTCAGCAATGGAGGTTTTCTGGTGCAGCTCATAGATGGCCGGGTTTTTGACATCACCGAGCAGGGCGACAAGTGGGCCTACGGCAGGAATGTAGATGACATCACCGTCCTGAAGCGCGGTGTCTTTTGAGGTGTCTCCTGAAAGGAGGATATCGTAGAGGTCGAACGACACGAGCCGCTCGCTTCCCCGCTTAAGCTTGATGTTCCGCATGCTGCCGGTTATGGATGGGCCGCCTGAGGCAAAGAGTGCGTTGAGCAGGGTGCTCATGGCGCTGAGGGTGTAGGTGCCGGGGCGCTGTGCATGACCGACCACATAGATCTGGACACTCCGGGTCTTGACAATACTGACGCTCAGCTCAAAATTGGTAAATATTCTGCCGACTGCTGTTTTCAGATACCCCTGCAGGTCACGATATTTGACGCCGGCCACGTGAACCGAGCCAACGCGAGGCACATAAATTTCGCCGCTGCGGCTGACCGTGACATTGAGATTAATATCAACCATACCCCAGCCCCTGATTTGCAAGGCATCGCCGGAACCGACCGCATAGTCGGCATTGACCTGAACGGCTCCCAGTGGTGCAAACGTGCTTGGGACGTTGCGGAAAAGCTCGCGGCCGAAGACCTCAAGGCTGTCACCGGTTGATTTTGCAACGTAGGACTGAAAGCTGCTTTTTTTGTTTACGGTTGAGTCTGGTTTGAGCGGCTTATGCTGGCCTTGCCGTTCAGCAGGCTCTTGCAACAGCGACTGGCGATCGTCCGAAATGGTGCTGATGGAGGAAATCCCTGTTCCGGATGAAAGTTCAGAGGCGGATGCAGAAGTTGGTGCAGATCCTGCATTGGAACTTTCCGCAGCATAGAGAGCCCCTGAAAAAGCAAAAAAACAGATCAGTACAAGAAATTTATCCTTGAAACGCATAAAGCACAATGGTTTATATCTTTTTAATTAACCCGGACGGCAATGAGCAGGTGGTGTTGGTGTTCTGCCAAAAAGAATAAATGAGCAAAAAGCAAAGCTCCCTCAAGTCACAGCTAAAGATTAAAAAAGATCAAAAGCACGTCTCCTGATCTTTTATCATTATCCTACACTCACCACGCCAAGTTTGAACTCAATCAACTTTATTGAGCAAAACGGAATACATCATTATACTTGAAGCTGGGATACAAGTTCAACACACGAATAATTACTAATCATCACTCACTAGTGTCCGGTTGTTGAAAAAACAAATCCTTATAATAGCATATAAAACAACGTCTTGCAGCTATTTTTCAGTGTAATCGATTTGAAAATGCTTGTTATCTTCCATCATTTCATGAATAATAAAAAAGGAATGATTGA
>CAJAOR010000239.1 GCA_903942355.1 uncultured Chlorobiaceae bacterium
ATGGGTAAGGGTATCACTTGTAGGAATCGAGCTTCTTGCTATCGAAGCAAGGGTAGTCGTTGCCTCTGTAGAGACCTACCTGAAATATGCTGAAGCAATCGGCCTGACTGCAAAAGCAGCGTAAGGGAGCGAGCAGTTTAATGATTGTTCTTGCTAAAACATCCTCAGGCATTGATTGCCGGGCGAGCATGATTTACCAAGAACTCATTTATAAACAGTCGGATAAAGAATGTTGGTTATAGGGTGTTGTGTTTAAAATGCATATAACAGTAGGTCATGATGGATATTAAGGAAGAGATATATAGCGAAAAGATTGCTTCTGAAGATATCGGCGACTCTGAAGAGGTCAGGATAAAAAAAATTCAGAACGCTTTTCAATGCTCCGAGAATATTAAAGAGTCGTGTCATTTTCTTGTTGATAGTGTTGAGCATTCACTGGAATATCTCAAGGAAAAAAGGACTGATGTGAGTTCAAAACTTTGTGAAGCATTGGCTAAAAAAGAGTCATTGCGGAAAAAGGATTACAATACTATAATGGCTGATATTTATAGTATGCTTGATGAAAAAGAGAGTAACGCTAAAAACCATTTTATTGCTTTTATAGATGATCAGAAAGAGTTTACCCAGTCTTTAAAGGATATAATATTAAATATTTCTGATTATAGTGCGGCAGATTCCCCTGACAAGAACGCTTTGCTTAAGGAACAGTTGGCTCAGATAGCAAAGATACAGGAAGAAAGAAAAACGACAGTTATAAAGATATTGACAGATTTTCAGGAAATACATAAAGAGGTGATGGCATATCTTGAGTCATTGCTTGAGAAAGGTGATAATATTAGCATTAGAGATATCAAAAATGCCAAATATATAATAAGTAAAGAACAGATTTAGGTAATACTAAACTAAAAATGGAGAGTAACATGGGCCTGGCTAATGAAATGAAAAGCTTAAGTGAAGAGATGCTTTCTTCCTTTAAAGAGCGCGTGAGAAATAATGAAGATCTTGTTGTCAATGTTGAGAAAAAACTGCAGCAGTACCGTAATGAGCAGGAAAATACAGCAGCTGCCTTGACGGCTAATGCTGCGGAATTGCAACGTAATCTTGCTGCGGGCGAAAAAGAGAGAATGAGCAACTATGGGCAGCTCATGGGATCCATACAAAAAGATATTAAAGGCATTGAAAAGGAAGTTAAAGGTTCTTTCTCTTCGACAAGGGCATTGATCAAGGATTTTTCTAAAGCACGAAAAGTATTGGCGAGTGATTTGGACAAGTTTTTCAGTGACGAAAATAAATCAAGAGCAGAGAATGAGCAGTCAAGAATGGCTCAGTACGAATTGTACATCGGAAAAATTAGTGATGAAGTGTCCAGTATTTTCAATTATACCAATGAGATGCTTGAGAAGTTCGGAAGTGAGCATAAAGAGATGTCAGATGAACTCAGAGCCGAACTGACGAGAACAAGAACGGAAAGATTCGAGTATACACAGGCGTTGCTTAAAAGCATTCAGGGCAAAATAGCTCAGATCAGCAAAGAAAATCTCAATAATGCCCGTAAGCTGAGAAAAGACTTGGACAGCGGTGAGGCAGAGAGACTGAAAGGGTATAATGCTTTGTTCGACAGGATAAGCAGTGAAGTTGCTGAGTTGAGGGAATCTACATCAAACCTGCTTGGCAGTTATACAACAGATCGCTCAAAAGGTGCTGAGAGTTGGAAGCAAATGCAAGAGACAATTGCGGCAATCAGGGGTGGTGAACAGGTAACAAGTCCAAAAAGAGTTGAAAAAAAGGCTCCTGAAGTGAAAGCAGCTCCTGCTGTTGTTAAAGAGTTGCCTGTTTTTGAGGAAAAAGCACCTGTCGTCGCTATTGAGGTACCAGCAGCAAATGAAGAAATGACTTTGGAAGACAAAATTTTCCAGTACATTAATAATCACCTTGAAGGTGTGAAGGTTTCTGATATGGAAGAACCATTACATGAAACCAGGATGAAGATTGGGTTTGCTGCCAAATGTCTGCTGGATGCGGGTAAGGTTTCAAAAATTGAAAACCTGTACTATCCGGTAAAGAAAAGTATCAGGTAAGTAGATAATTTAAAGCAAGGTATGGGATTTTTCAGCAAAAAAATCCCTGCCTTGTTTTGTTGTTTTTTTGTGAATTTTTAAGAAAGCCGGTTTATTAAAATTTCAAATAGCCTGTAATTATGCGTCGCCAAGGAAATGATAATGAGATGAATACAGTGCTTGAGCCGAAGCCCATGCCTAATTTTGTCGAAACAGACTACATTAGAGATATAACCAACCGTGGTCTGACCTATATGAAAGCAGGCTTTCCTGTTCATTTCAGGGGCCCATCCGGGACGGGAAAAACTACTGTTGCCCTGCATTTGGCAAGTAAGATAGGACGGCCAGTTGTTATTATTCATGGCGACTCAGAATACAAGACATCTGATCTTATCGGGAGTGAGCAGGGTTATAAATACAGGCGTCTGGATGACAATTTCATTCATTCGGTTCACAAGTATGAAGAGGATATGACAAAGCAGTGGGTAAACAATCGCCTGACCATTGCCATCAAGAAAGGGTTTACTTTGGTTTATGATGAGTTTACCCGTTCTCGTCCGGAGGCAAATAACATTCTTCTTCCCATTCTTCAGGAAAAAATGTTGAGCACCTCTTCATCAAATGAAGAAGAGTATTATATGAAGGTTCATCCTGAATTCAGGGCTATATTTACTTCGAATCCGGAAGAATATGCCGGTGTTAACAGAACACAGGATGCATTGCGTGACAGAATGGTTACCATGGATCTTGATTATTTTGATTACGAAACAGAACTTATGATCACGCACGCAAAATCAGGAATGTCTCTTGAGGATGCCGAAAAAATTGTTAAAATTGTGCGCGGGTTGCGTGAATCAGGAAAAACAGAGTTTGACCCTACAATCCGGGGTTCAATTATGATTGCTAAAACACTGAATGTGCTTAATGCAAGGCCTGACAAGTCAAACGAATTGTTCAAGAAAGTTTGTCAGGATATCTTGACATCCGAAACAAGCAGAGTTGGATCAAAAACAAATCAAGAGAGAGTACGTGGTATTGTAAATGAACTTATTGACTTGTACTCATAGTCTCTACAAACCGCCATAAAATGAGATATCATGCCGATCACGAATCCTAAGAGGGGTGTCAGTCATATCAAAACCCTTCATACTGTTACGAAAGCATCTGTAAAGAAAAATGATACAGCAGATTTTCTTGAATTGTACATGCTTGAGAAGGAGAAACAGCGGCTAATGGTTGAAGAGTCAAAAATATTAACGAGACTTGATTATGTCCAAAACCGCTTAAGGATCATAAAAAATATTTATGAGCATAGTTCTCATTTGCTTCATCAGCAGAATAAGGATTATTATGGTGAGGTAAATTCAAGTCCCGGATTTACAACTATCCAAATAGAGTACTAAATTATTGTACCATGGCAGAGTTAAAACATGCGGTCAATGCGACAGGACTTGCTGACATTCTTGAAAGAGTTCTGGATAAGGGCATTGTTATTGCAGGTGATATAAAAATTCAGATTGCTGATATCGATTTGTTGACTATTAAAATAAGACTTTTAATTGCATCAGTTGATAAAGCAATGGAGATGGGTATAAACTGGTGGCAGGAGGACCCGTATCTGTCTACGAAAGCAAAGGACAAAGAGCAAAAGCTGTTGCAGGACGAGTTGCAGCAGCGTATTGAGAAACTGGAAGCTATGACCAAGATAACGTAAGGGATTGCATCATGAAAAACGAAAAAGAGAGCAGCAGGAAGGGTGAATCAGATTCTGAATTTGATTTTCTTGGTTTGGGAGGTCTCTTTAAAGGAATCGAGAAACTGGTGGATTTAGCGGGCAAGCTTGAGCAAACCGGAGCGGTGAGCCGTGAAGGAGAGCTTAATTTGGACCAGCTTAGAAAAGGAATGAAAGGCGTTTATGGATTTACCATCAAATCAGCAGTGGGTGGTTCTCCAAAAGTAGAGACATTCGGCAATATTGTCAAAACAGCTCAAGGTCCAAAGGTAAATGAGGAGCGTGAACCGATAACTGATGTATTTGATGAGAGTGATGAAGTTGTCATCATTGCAGAAATGCCGGGTATTGAGGAGTCGGACATTGTTCTTGATCTGAAGGATGATATTCTTGAGATATCGACGAAAAACCTGAAAAAGAGTTATCGCAAGGAGCTCTTGTTACCGATTAAACCCGGAATAAATTCAATTCAACAAAAATATACCAACGGTATCCTTGAAATAAGAATTAAAAAATAAAGACAATGCCGCTGACAGGTTTGGAGAGTAAAGACCTTAAGATGATTATATTCGGCGGCAAAGGTGGTGTTGGCAAGACCAGTTGTGCTGTAGCATGTGCCATCGGGTTGGCTGAACATTTTAAAACTTTGGTTATTTCAACAGACCCGGCGCACTCGGTTTCTGACAGTCTCGAGCAAGAGATAGGGTTCAGGCTCCAACCGGTTCATAACGTTGCAAACCTCACCGCTATAGAGATTTCTGCAGACAAAGCATTTCAGGATTTTAAAAAAGAGCACGAAGCTGAGCTTATCAAACTCTTTGATACATCCACAAATTTTGATGATGATGATATTCAGCAAATGATGAGTCTCTCAATACCTGGTATTGATGAAGTGATGAGTTTCAAGACCATTATTGACCTGATTGAAGAGGATAACTATGAAAAGTACGTTGTAGACACGGCTCCGACCGGACATGCGTTGCGTCTTTTGTCTTCGCCGATACTGTTGGATGAGTGGATCAAGATGGCTGCGAAGATGAGGTGGAAGTATCGTTATATGATTGAGTCATTTTCTGGTGAATACAAGGATGATGAGGCAGATGTTATGCTGCTTAATCTTAAAAAGACCGTCAAGCGTATTGCGGCGCTCTTGAGCAATAGTGAGAAATGTGAATTTATTCCTGTCTGCATTCCTGAGGATATGGCGATTATGGAAACGGAGAGGCTTTTAAAGGAGCTCAGGAACTTCAAGATTACCTCTCGTCAGTTGATTCTCAATAATGTAATGGAGTCAGACGAATCGGGATTTTGCAGGCAAAGAAAGGCGGCCCAGCTCAAGTATGTTGACAAGGTTCATCATCTGTTTAAAGAGTTGCAGGTAGTCATGGTCCCGGTTTTTCCTGATGAAATCAAGGGCGTAAAGGCCTTGAAGAATTTACAGCAGGTACTTTTTGGTGTTTCTAAAGCGCAAAACACAGATACAAAATGAATCATGATAAGTTGGTACTCAAGGTAAAAGAGGCCATTGTCAAGGATGTGGGTCGTGCAATTGCAAGGATTGATCCTCAGGATATGACCCGTGCCGGGTTGGCATCGGGCGATATTGTTATGATTGAGGGTAAGCGCTCCACTCCGGTCAAAATTCTTCCCTCCTACCCAGAAGATAGAGATAAGGGGATTATACAGATCGATGGCATCAGCCGGGATAATGCCGGCGTCGGTATTGACGAAAAGGTTGTCATCAATACGGTGGCTTTCCGTCAGGCAACTAAAATCAAGCTCAAACCGGTAACAAAGTCAAGTTCGTTGATCAAAGCTGATGATGCCAAATATATCGGTTCGCTTATCAATGGTTTGCCGGTGACGAAAGGTGATAAAATCAAGGCCACCCTTTTTGGTTCCGGATCAATATACTATACGATTACTGCAACGTCGCCAGATGGGGTTGTTCTTATACACCCTGATACCACCATTCAGCTTGAGCTGACAAAGCAAAATGAAGTAAAATCAAATAAGGTTACGTATGAGGATATAGGAGGGCTCGGCAATCAGGTTCAACGAATACGCGAAATGATTGAACTGCCTCTTAAATATCCTGAAATATTTGAGAGACTTGGAGTTGAACCGCCAAAAGGTGTTTTTCTCTATGGCCCTCCGGGTACTGGCAAGACGCTTATTGTTAGAGCGGTGGCTCAGGAGACGGATGCTTATTTTATCAATATTTCAGGCCCTGAAATCATGGGCAAGTATTATGGTGAAAGTGAAGCTCGTGTCCGTAATATTTTTGCTGAAGCCCAGTCACATGCCCCGTCCATTATTTTTATTGATGAGATAGATGCTATTGCTCCCAAACGGGAGGATATGGGTGGCGAAAAACAGGTGGAGAAGAGGGTTGTTGCGCAGCTTTTATCGTTGATGGACGGATTGGAGTCAAGGGGTAAGGTCATTGTCATTGGTGCAACCAATATTCCGAATTCAATTGATCCGGCGCTGAGAAGACCTGGCCGTTTTGATCGTGAACTGTGCATTTCAATTCCCGATAAAAAGGGGCGGCTTGAAATTCTTCATATCCATACCAGGGGTATTCCGTTGTCAGAAGATGTGGATATGGCTAAAATAGCAGAAATTACCCACGGTTTTGTCGGAGCTGATCTTGAGGCATTGGCCAGGGAGGCCGCAATGACGGCGTTAAGAAAAATTCTTCCGCAGATTAACTTTGAATTGTCAGAGATCCCCTATGAGCTTTTGATGCAATTGGAAGTTACGATGGATAACTTTTATGAAGCAATGAAGGAGGTTGAACCATCGGCGATCCGTGAAGTATTTGTAGAGGTGCCGGATGTCAAGTGGGAAGATGTGGGGGGGCTTGAAGAGATCAAGCAGGCGTTAAAAGAGAGTGTGGAGTGGCCTGTAAAATATGCGGAACTCTTTAAAAAAACAGGTACCAGGCCTCCTAAGGGAATCATATTGTACGGAAAGCCCGGTACCGGTAAGACCTACCTTGCCAAGGCGCTCGCCAGTGAGAGTGGCGTTAACTTTATTTCAGTCAAGGGTCCCCAGCTACTCAGCCGTTTTATTGGTGAATCGGAAAAAGGGGTACGTGAACTTTTCCGGCTTGCCAAACAGTCTGCGCCGACCATCCTCTTTCTTGATGAAATTGACAGTCTGACGCCGCGCAGAAGAAATGATGGCACAGAATCCGGTGTTATTGAAAGGGTTATCAGTCAGTTTCTCACTGAAATGGATGGTATTGAAGAGTTGAAAGGAGTCACCGTGCTTGCTGCAACTAACCGGATTGATATCATTGATCCGGCATTATTGCGTTCCGGCAGATTTGATCTTATGTTTGAAGTGCCATTGCCGGAATTAATGACCAGAGAAAAAATATTTAAAATCCATACCAAAGATATGCCTCTTGGAGAGGGTGTGAACCTGACGGTTTTAGCCGGAAAAACAGAACACATGACTGGGGCTGATATACAGTTTATCTGTCAAAAGTCAAAAATGTGTGCCATTCGTGAAGTAATTGACAAAAATGAGGCCTCAGATACTGCAGAGATTCTTGTTTTGGAAAAACACTTTGAAGAGGCAATACAGCTCGTGATCAATCAAAATGAAAATATACTAAATTAGCAAGTAATGAATAGGCAAGGTATTTATATATACGGATTTGTTCCCAGCCATTGTTTTGAGACAATCAGAAGTCTCTTGCTGGAATCAGGCATCTATGCAATAGAATACGGGGATGTTTCAGCCGTTGTATCGGATACAAGGGATGAAAAACTTGAATATCTGGACAGGGAGGCTCTTGCGCATCTTCTTGTTGATCATCAGCAAAAAATTGAAAGAATTATGAGCGGTGGATGCTCGGCAATAATTCCAATGCAGCTTGGTACCATAGTCAGTTCAGGCAATGATGTTATTAAAATATTAAAAAATGGATTTGATATTTTAAAGAAGACTTTTGAGGTTGTCAGCAATGTTGAGGAATTTGATTTGGTGGCGGTCTGGAACAACTTTCCTGATCTTATTAAAACCATATCTGAGACGTCAACAGTCAGGCTCATGAAGGAAGAAATTGCAAAGAAAAATGTTTATGATCAGGCTGACAGCATTTCTATCGGCAAGTTGATAAAGCAAAAAATTGATGAAAAAAACAACAGAGTCCATCTTGATGTTGTCCACTCATTAATGCCTTATTGTCTTGATGTTAAAAAGCATGAGACGATGAATGACGAAATGCCGGTAAATTCTGCGTTTCTTGTAAAAAAGGAAAACAGGGATTCTTTTATGGTGATGATCGACCAACTGGATGCAAAATATGCAGATCAGCTCAACTTCAAGATTGTTGGCCCACTACCGTGCTATAGCTTTTATACTATAGAATGCAAAACACTTAACAAGGATGAAGTAGAAAAAGCGAAAGCGGTGCTTGGTATTGATGCCTATAAGTCAGATGCAGATCTCAAGAGAGCGTATCGCCTTAAAGCAGGATTGACTCATCCCGACAAGAACAATGAAATTGCCGGAGACAATAATGAAGGATTTATTAAAATCAACAATGCTTATAAAATAATGCTTGACTATTCAAGCATTATTAAAAAGTCTCCTGAGAATATCTCTCATGAACCCTTATATCTGGTCAAAATAAAGAAATAATATGCAAAAAGATGGCAAATATGTCTATTGTATAATTGCGACGAGTTATGAGTGCAATTTCGGGCCTATTGGAATCGGCGGAAGAGGTGATCTGGTAAGTACCATAGGGTTTCAGGGGTTAAGCATGGTGGTCAGTGATCATCCCTTGAATCATTTTGTGTTAAATCCTGAAAACATTCTTGCCCATCAAAAAGTAATTGAAGCGGTGATGAGTCAATTTGACAGTGTTATCCCTGTCAGGTTCGGCACTGTAGCGGCAACACCTGATGAAATCAGAAATCTTCTTGACCGGCGATACAGCGAGTTATCCGAACTTCTTGTGCGATTTGAAAACAAGGTTGAATATAATCTTAAGGTATCATGGCGAAACATGGGTGTTATTTATAAAGAGATTGATAAAGAAAATCCCGGTTTGAAAAAGCTGAGAAGCAAAATTGAGATATTGGCCGATGAAGAAAAAAGAAAACTACTTATTGTTGAGGCTGGTCATTTGATAGAAGATGCATTGCAAAAAAAGAAAGAATTTGAAGCCGAGGAAATTGTAACTTCTTTCCGGAAAACGGTCGTCGCCTATAAGCATAACAAGACAACAGGCGAAGCCATGTTCATGAATACAGCTTTTTTGTTCAACAAGGGTCGTGAGGTTGAGTTTGATAATCTTATGACTGATCTTGGAGAGCGGTTTAAAGAGAGAAGTGATTTTTATTATACCGGGCCTTTGCCAATATTTAATTTTATAGATTTGAGAATCCTTCCTGAAAAATGGGAGCTTTAAATTCACAGTAGACTATTAATGATATGGACATCGATGATGTAAAAGAAGGCAGATATATCTACGGAATCATCAGGAATTCCGAAAAGATTGATTTTGGTCCCATTGGAATCGGCAGTCGCAATGATCATGTTTATGGTGTGTCCTATAAAGATATCTGTGCAGTAGTAAGTGCATCACCAGATATTCAATATCAGGCAAGACGGGCCAATATGATTGCTCATCAAAAAGTGCTTGAAGAGGTGATGATCCGGTTTAATGTTCTTCCGGTCAGATTTTCTACCATATCGCCACATGATAATGATGAAGCCATAATCCGTATCCTTACTGCAGATTATCGAAGATTCGACGAATTGCTTGATAAAATGAAAGGCAAGAAAGAGTTGGGACTCAAAGTTATGGCGGATGAGACAAAAATCTATGAAAATATTATTCAGAAATACGACAGTATACGGTCACTTCGGGATAAGCTGATGAACCAGCCGGCTGATAAAATCCATTATCAGCGGGTAAAGATTGGCGAGATGGTGGCCGAGGCTCTGAAAAAAGAAATAGAAGGCTACAAAAAACTGATTCTTGATATATTAAGTCCTATTGCTGATGATGTCAAGATAACTGATAACTATGGGAATCTGATGATTCTTAATGCGGCGTTTCTTATTCAGGAAGTTAAGGAGCCGGAGTTTGATGAGGCGGTCAATGAACTTGACAAAAAATACGGGGATATTATGACCTTTAAATATGTCGGAACTTTGCCGCCATATAATTTTGTTAACCTTTCGATCAATACAAAAGGGGGATAAAATTTTTATTTTAGATGATATCTTATTTGCTCCAATAAATGGCCTCATATTTGTTGCAAAAAAAATCAATGATGTTGTTGAAAAAGAGACATCAGATGAGGGATATGTTAAAGAACAGCTCATGGCTCTGCAGCTTAGATTTGAACTGGATGAAATTGATGAAGAGGAATATGACCGGCAAGAGGATGAACTCCTGAATAAGCTTGAAAGAATAAGAATGGACAAGCAAAATCAATAAAGCGGTGTCATGTTTGTTGAGATAAAAAATTTATAAGTCGCTCTTTTTTTTGTAACTTAACATTTTGGGGCATATTATGAGCAAAATAATCAGTGTGAGAAACGCGGTCATTAAATTCCTTAAAGAAAATATAAAGACCACGGAAGTTACCGTCATACGGATAGAAAAAGTCGGTGAGACATGGAAGACGGTAGCAGAGGTCTATGAGGATGACTCATTCTTGAAATCAATGAATCTTCCGCCTAAAAAGATCAGACTATTTTACGCAGTTGTTGTTGATGCGGAATTGGAAGTGTTGTCCTTTACAAGACTTTCAACATATGATGATAGTGAAAATGAAAACAATTGATTGATAGTGTCGCTATGAATGTTGATCATGGAAAGCTTCTTTATATCTATTGTCTTACTCGAAAAGTTCCGTCTTTACGTGATACGGAAATTCAGAAGGAAATATTTTTTATTGAGATTGACGGGCTTTATGCTGCTGTAAAGTATGTTTCTGAAAATGAGTATTCTGAAGAAAATATTAAAAAAAATATTTCTGATGTTGCTTGGCTGGATACAAATGTAAGGGAACATCTGGGGACAATATCGGTTTTCATGCAGATGGAAACGGTGATTCCGTTTAATTTTGGTACTATCTATAAATCCGAGGAAAGTCTGAGGCAGTTCGTAAGCAAATACGCGAACGATTTCAGGGAAAGTTTCAGGCATCTTGAAAATAGGGAAGAGTGGTCTGTCAAGGCGTTTTGTGACAGAAAAAAGATCATTGAAAATATTGGCGATTTCAGTCAGAATATTTCGGATATCGACCTGCAGATCAAGAATAGTTCTCCGGGGAAAGCATATATACTTGGGAAGAAAAAAAAGGAAATTATTGAAACGGAAATTAATGGTATTTATAACACTCTTTCAAAGCGAGTCTTTACTGCTTTGAATGAATTCTGTGAAGAATACCAATTCAATGTCATTCTTTCCAATGAGTTATCGGAAAAAGATGAAGACATGATTCTCAATGTTTCATTTTTTATAGCCAAACAAAATGTCGAGCATTTTATCACCTGTTCTGATAAGTTGCAGCATGAATATATATCTGTTGGCATGATTTTCGATGTTGCCGGGCCATGGCCTTCATACACGTTTTTAAAATTATCACATTGATATGCAAGAAGACCTCTATGACAGAAATAAAGAAATCACCATTCTTGATGTTCTGGATCGTGTTTTAACAAAAGGGGTAGTCATCACCGGTGATATTGTTATTTCAGTAGCTGATATTGATCTTATCTATCTTGGTTTAAGGGTATTGCTGAGTTCAGTCGAGACAATGGAAAAAATGAAAGCAGTAGACTAGCTATGGTATTACTATTTTATCCTTGTCTGTTATGCCCATAATTATTTACGCCATTCTTGAAGCCTCTCCAGTCAATCAGACGATAGCTCATATTCTTGAACTGCTTTCCGTAAAGAGTGGAATTCAGTTTGAATTACTGTCGACCAATGTGTTGACTGCCATAATTTCAGCCCAAACAGGTGTGACATCAGCAATATGCCAGGAAGAGGTTTTACGGTATGCCGGCATTATTGATGCAATAGCGCAACAATATTCAATACTTCCCATGAGATACGGCTCTGTTGCAGCTTCATCTGGGGATGTAAAAACTCTGTTAGAAAAAAATTCAGAATCTTTTGTTAAGGTCCTGAAAAAGGTGATGAATAAGGAGGAGTATTCCTTGCGGCTTATGTTTTCGCGTCAGCAACAGGATGCTCAGGCCAATGAAGAGAGTGTTGCTGTCACGCAATCGCTTCCAGGCGCCCTGCAGGGAAATACCGAAAACAAAAGATATTTATTGAACAAATACCGGCAACATATCATCGAAGAAAATCGTATCAAGTATATTGAGCATATTCAATCCATGCTTATTCATGATCTTCAGAAGATAACTGAGTTTGTAGAGTTTAATAAAAAGGTAACGCCGGCATTTATTGTTGATGCCGTTCTTTTGGTTGACCGGTCAGCAAAAGGTGAACTGCTTGCTTTTGTTGCTCATTTGCAATCCATCTATCCGGAACATAATGTCATGTTGACGGGCCCATGGGCACCATATAATTTTGCTCAAATAAAGCTTGAATAGAAATGGAAGAAGATAAAATATTGTTTTATGCAGGTTCTGCCAATGAGATCGTTGAAGAGCTCGAAAAATTAAAACCGGGTACTCAAGGGCGAATTAATGCGACACCTGAAAATGTGGAGTCCGGACTTGCCAAACTTGTTTTGACCCTTATAGAGTTGATCCGGAAGTTGATTGAAAAACAGGCAATGCGCAGAATTGACGGTGACTCATTGACTGATGAACAAATTGAAAACCTCGGAGAGACCCTGATGAAGCTTGAAAACAAGATGGATGAGCTGAAAAAAATATTCAATTTTACTGATAAAGACCTGAACCTGAATCTCGGCCCTTTGGGTGATCTGTTATAGAAAATCATTTTCCAACGCACTCACAGAATGGCTTCATCGATAACTGAGGCTCTGATTTTATTGAGTGCAAGCTGCATATCTTCAGGTAACGGAGCTGTGAAGGAGAGCGGTTCACGGGTCAAGGGCTGATGAAACGAGAGGGTTTCAGCGTGCAATGCCTGGCGTGGGAGCAAAGCCATAAGGTTTTTGACGAAGCTTTCGCTTTTGCTGAAAGGGAGTGTGCGTAAGGAGGCCCCTCCATAGGTTTCGTCACCAAGAATCTGGTGGCCGAGGTGTTGCATGTGTGCTCTTATCTGGTGGGTTCGCCCGGTATGCAGCGTGAGCGAGAGCAGAGAAAACCAGTGAAGGTTTTCCGTTACGGTATAGTCTGTAACCGCAGTTTTGCCAAGCGCCCCCTCAAAAGGGAAGTTCGCCATTACCTTGCGGTCTCTTTTTGATCGTCCTATATTGGTTGTTATGGTGCCAGATGGTGGCTCAGGAACCCCCCACACGATGGCCTTATAGATTTTGATTACTTTTCTTTCGGCGAACTGCCGCGCAAGACGGTGGAGTGCAACTGGATTTTTTGCGACGATGATGAGCCCGGAGGTGTTTTTGTCGAGCCGATGTACAATGCCTGGACGGAGTTCAGCTTTGTCGAGTTCTTCAGCTGCCTTGCCGATGTGGTGCAGAATTGCATTTGCCAGCGTTCCGGTCCAGTTGCCGAAGGCCGGATGGACCACCATTCCGGGTTTTTTGTTGATGACCATCAGGTCCTGGTCTTCATAAATAATCTCAATGGGAATATCTTCTGCTGCAAGTTCTGGTGCTGGTGGCCGCAGAAATGTCATCTCGATAAGATCGCACGATTTGATGCGATAGTTTGATTTGACTGTTTTTTCATTGACCAGAACCCGCCCTTCCTCAATAGCTTCCTGGACTTTATTGCGCGTTGCATTTTCTACCTGCTGTGTCAGGTACTGGTCTATACGCATAGGTATTTGCATCTTGCTCACCTGCAGGGTGAGTTTTTTTGGTGCAAGAGGTGTGATATCCGCCTGCTCCGATTCGTTTATTTGTGGTTGATTTTGCATTTTACAGTACATGAATACTTCCGGCGGTCTACTTCCCGGTCAGTATAACAAAACCATACCATATCTTCTATGCATTCCATGCAACAGTTGCCTGAGGGGTCAAGCCGTGTCGTTGATCTTGCCATTATCGGTTCTGGTCCGGGAGGCTATGAGGCGGCACTTCGTGCGGCAAAAGCTGGAATCAAAGTGACTCTCATTGAAAAAGGTGCGTTGGGTGGCGTGTGCGTGAACTGGGGCTGTATTCCAACAAAAGCCCTTTTACGGAGCGCCGAAGTGTTCGATCTTTTTAAAAAAGCGGGCTCCTACGGTCTCAACGTTCAGGCCTCTACTATCGATCTAGCCGAAGCGGTCAAGCGCAGCCGGAATGTGGTGCTGAAACTATCAAAAGGAATCGGCTTCATGTTGCGACGGGCCGAGGTTGAGGTGATTCAGGGGGAGGCGATTTTCACTGGAGCGCATACCCTTGATATTTATCGTGAAGGTAAGCGTGTTGAAACGCTGCACGCCAACCGTATCATTATTGCTTCCGGGGCCCGTTCACGCAAGCTTCCGGGCCTTGAGCCTGATGGGAAGTGTATTGTCACCAGCCGCGAAGCGCTTGCCATGAAGAGTGTTCCTTCCTCCATGATTGTGCTGGGAGGCGGTGCTATCGGTGTTGAAATGGCCTGGTTTTATGCCATGGCGGGGACAGCGGTGACGCTTGTTGAAATGATGCCTCGGTTGCTTCCGCTTGAAGATGAGGAGATTTCTGAAGCTTTGAAGCGCTCGTTTCAGAAGGCAGGTATCACGGTTGTAACCCAGGCAAAACTTGCGGGCGTTACGGTATCGGGGGACCGGGTGAGCGGATTTCTTTCGGTTGGTACAGAAGAGCCGCAGACGGTTAGTGCGGATTACCTGCTTGTTGCTGTCGGAGTGAGCGGGAATGGTGATGAACTGGGTCTGGAACATGCCGGCGTGGAAACCTCTGGGGGCTTTGTTTTGACGGACAAGGCTTGCAGGACGTCAGTCAACCATATTTTTGCTGTCGGGGATGTGCGTGGAGGTATGCTGCTTGCCCACAAGGCTTCGGCTGAGGCGGCCATTGCGGTTGATACTCTGGCAGGTAAGGTGCCCCATCAGCTTGATGAGAGCATGATCCCACGGTGTGTATATGCCGAACCTTCTGTTGCAAGCGTTGGACTGAGTGAGCAGCAGGCGATTGAGCAGGGCTATAAGGTCACGGTCGGACGCTCCATGTTTGCTGCGTCAGGCAAGGCAAATGCTTACGGTAATCTGGAGGGGCTGGTGAAGCTGGTCTTTAATGCCGGGGATGGTCGCTTGCTTGGAGCGCACGCGGTGGGGCATGGAGCGGTTGAGCTGATTGGTGAGCTCACGCTGGCACGCCGGCTTGAGGTAACGGCTGAACTGCTTGCCGGTACGGTGCATGCGCATCCAACTCTGTCTGAAACGATCAAAGAGGCCGCAGAAAATGCTCTGCAGTCGTAAGGTTTTTGAAAACCATTTTCTATTGTCTTTCTAAAAGCATAAATTCAATCTCTTTTATTTAAATCATAAAAACAGTAAGCCTTTTTTTGGTGAATGATTTCATCGTTCACGGGGAGACAGGTATCAACTAAACGATCAATTATGACTCAGACTGAAACGG
>CAJAOR010000240.1 GCA_903942355.1 uncultured Chlorobiaceae bacterium
CCGGCCTGACGCATCACCCAGATTGGGGTTCTGGAACATGGCTGACGCTTTAATGCCCGGAGAAAAAGATCATTTTTGAGCATGCAATGCAATAATTTGATGGGTTAACAAAACAAGGGGCCCGTCAGATCGTCCGGCAATTCCCCGGCTGAGAGCAAAGTAAAAGTGCAAAGTTACGATTTTTCAGCCTTTTTTTAAAACTTTCCGGAAGATAAGCACCCAATACATCAGCTTCTTCCACAATTAAAAGCATCTTCAGCTCACAATGTGGCGTTTGATTCCAAGTTGCTTGGCACTGTATCCGAGAGCGAGACCGATCATTTCGGAAATATGAAAAACAGGAATAGAGCTCTCAATACCTGCATGTTTAAGGGCTTTGGCCTGATAACCATCAAGCGACGTATGGCAGAGCGGACAGGGCGTAACAATAAAATCTGCTTTCGCGTCAATTGCCTCTTGCAGTGCCTCCGCCGCCACATTGAGTGACTCTTGCTCAGCAACCAGCAGGGTATGGAACCCGCAACAGCGATTTTTATGGGCGTACGGAATTGTTTGTCCGCCCAAAGCCTCAATCAACTGGTCAAGTGAACTTGGATCACGAGGATTATCGTGGCCAAGAACCGTTGATGGCCGAAGAATATGACAGCCGTAAAAGGGGGCTATCCGATAATTTTTCAGCGGAACTTTCACCTTCTCGCGGATGGTATCGAGTCCGACATCATCGACCAGCACCCAGAGCAGATGCCGCACCTCTGAAGTGCCACGATATTCAAGTCCCTCTTTTTTCAGGATGTCATTGATCTCTTTTTTCAGTTCCGGCGATTCATCAAGCTTTTTCTTTGCCGTGCGAATCGTCATCAGGCAGGTATTGCAAGAGACAATAAGATCAAGCCCCATCTTTTCGGCCAGCGCTATATTGCGTCCATTGACCAGCGCAAAATGTTTTGGGCTGACATACTCAAGATTACTCCCCCCGCAGCAGGTGCCTTCGTGCAGTTTAACAAGTTCGATTCCAAGATCTTTCTGCCAAAGATCAATGGAGCGGTCCACCTCTTTGGTCATGGACTCATTGATGCAGCTCAGGTAATACGCATATCGCTTCATCCAGCAGTTCTCCCCTGTTATTATTGATGAGATTTGTGATCCTGCTTTACATGTTCGGTCATCTCCCTGAACATCAGCCTGAATATCTTTATCCCTTTGGCTGATTTTACCAGCGGTGGAGGTGGCGGCGTACGGCGTTTCATAATCATTTTCACGGCCATTGGCAGAAGATTCTGCAACGTCCAGACCACGCCGTTGGTGCGTATCGGAAGAGTGGCTTCAATCAGCTTGCCTTTCTTTTCAATATCCATCATAAAGGCTTCAGCATGTTTGGAACCGCTAGTATCCTTCATCCCCCTGCTCTCAATGGCATCTTCACGTATTCCGTGAATGGCATCCATGATCGGAATGCTTTTGACGCAACTCTCCTGACAGCGATAGCAGTGCGTACAGTCCCAGACACCATGGTCCTTGACCAGTTCGGCGAGGCGCTGCTCATGAAGAGAATCGCGACTGTCGACACTCATGCGGAATGATTTCAGCAGTACGGCGGGAGAGACATACTCCTTGTTCGCCCGTAAAATGCTGCATTCAGAAACACATGAAGCGCAAAGAATACAGTCGGTCGCTTTATCATAGCGAAGGAACTCCTCTTCGGAGATCAGGAACTCCTTTTTACCCATCTCGGCCTCAGGCATGGTGGAGGCAACCCAGTTTGAGTAGTGCTTCATCTTGTCGACAAGGGGATCCATATCAACAATAAGATCTTTGATAAGCGGCAGGTTGCGTAACGGCTCAACCTTGATGACGCCTGGCTCGCGGCTTTTGGCAAGAACATCCCATACCTGGGTCGTGCAGGCAAGCTGTGAGAGGCCATTCACGCGCATCCCGCAGGAGCCGCAGATTCCTGCCTGACAGAAAGCCCTGAAGCTGACCGATCCATCAATATGCTCCTTGATATAGTTCAACGACCTGAGCACCGTAATACCTTTTTCAACCGGAATGGTATAATCGTCAAAATATGGCTTACTGTCGACCTGTGGATTAAAACGGAAAACCCGGAAGGTTACATCTTTTTTCCCTTCTGTATGCTGATCGGTTGGCAACGTCATAAGCGAAATAGTTAATAAGTTCTTTCCTGGAGTTCATAACGACCCATAGTCACAGGCTTTTCACCAAGGGTGACCTTACCCTTGACCAGGGTAGCAAGTGTATGCTTGTGCCAGTTCGCATCATCCCGTACAGGAAAATCTGTCCGGGTATGGGAACCCCGGCTTTCCTGACGGGCATAGGCACCTGCGGCAACGGTTTCAGCCAGATCGAGCATATTTTTCAGTTCAAGCACCTGCATAAGGTTGGTGTTGAAAACATCACTCGTATCAAAAATACGGACTTTTTTAAACCGCTCTTTCAGCTCCTCAATATCGGCTATACCTTTCTGCAGCAGTGAGGATTCTCTGTAAATGCCGACGTTGAGGGCTAATGTCTGACCAAGCTCTTCACGCAATTCGCCATACCGTTCATAGTGACCCGCCGCATGCATCCCGCCCCTGATATCTTGCAACTGCTCAGTCAGCTCGGCTTCGGATATCGTATTCGGCGTAAATTTCCCTGCTTCTTCAGCCGCTGTACGACCGGCAATACGGCCAAACACAAGGATATCAAGCAGCGAATTTCCTCCGAGACGATTTGCACCATGAACCGAAACGCAGGCACACTCACCGGCAGCATAGACTCCCTCCATGACCGTCCGGGTCTGGTTATCAGTATCAATTCCACCCATTGAATAATGAGCGGTCGGCCGGACAGGAATAGGCTCCTCAATGGGGTCAACACCTTCAAAGTTCATCGACATCTCCCGTATCTGCGGAAGACGCGATTTGATGAGATCCGCACCGAGATGGGTCAGATCAAGATGAAGATATTTGCCGGCCGGACTGTCAAATCCCCTTCCTTCCAGAATTTCCGTTTCAAGCGATCGGGAAACGAGATCGCGTGGGCCAAGCTCCATTTTTTCGGGCGCATAGCGTGCCATGAAACGCTCGCCATCCTTGTTCAGAAGGTAGCCGCCCTCACCTCTTGCTCCTTCAGTAACGAGCAGACCGCTCTTTCTCAAGCCTGTGGGATGAAACTGGACAAACTCCATATCTTTCATGGGGATGCCTGCCCTATAGGCGATGGCCTGACCGTCACCGGTATTGCCCGCAGCATTGCTTGAACGATTCCAGTACATCTTGGCATAGCCGCCAGTAGCAAAAATAACCGTTTTTGCAGGGAAGGCTTCGACCTTGCCACTCTTCATATTCATGGCAATGAGCCCGTTCGAACGACTCCCGCTGACCGAGAGGTTCAGGGCAAAATATTCATTAAAAAATTTCACCCCTTTTTTCAGACACTGTTCATAAAGTGTCTGCAGAATGGTATGGCCTGTTTTGTCCGAACAGTAACAACAGCGTGGACGCCCAGCTCCGCCAAAAGGCCTCTGGGCAATGGTGTTGTCTTCCATCCTTGACCACGGCGTGCCGATATTTTCAAGTTCGCGGATAATTTTAGGCGCCTCAGAGCAAAGCACTTCAACAGCATCCTGATCAGCAAGGTAATCACTGCCCTTGATGGTATCGAAAATATGCATCTCAACCGTATCATCCTTTGCTTTATTGGCAAGTGCAGCATTGGCTCCACCCTGCGCAGCAGAGGTATGTGAACGATTGGGATAGACTTTGGACAATACGGCAATATTCAGTGCCGTATTGGTTTTCATTGCCTCCATGGCAGCATAAAGCCCCGCCCCCCCGCCTCCGACAATAACGATATCAAATGGTTTCATACGCTCAAATCTCCGTGTGAAGCTGTCAAGAGAGCATCACTGATTAAATGGCGGGGCACTGCAACTGCAAGCACCCCGCTCATTGAAATTGGTCTTTCTAGGTATTACTGAGGAAAGCTGAACAAGATCCCCTGACGGCTAAAGGGCAACATGATCGTCATGAATAGGAAGTTCCTCGACAGCATGAAGCACATCTGTCATATTGAGGAGACCCATTATTTTATTGTTTTCCATGACGGTAAGACGCCTGATATTGCTCCTTTTCATCAAACGGAGGGCGTACTTTATGCGAAGGTTGGGATTGACACTGATTACCGGCTTGCTCATGATCTGAAAAACAGGAGTATTCCATGGATCACGATGAACATCCTCACCCGGATCAATCACTTTTTCAAGAATATCTTTTTCAGTCACAATGCCGTAACAATCGTCTTCGTTACGGGGTTCAACAATAAGACCGCTCTCCTTGCTTTTTTTCATAATCTGCAAAGCTTCGGCAACCGTACAGCTTCCCTTGATTATATGAAAATCTTTCTGCATGAGTGCAGAGACCGGTAGCGTACGTAATGTTATAAGCTGATCCATAGTCATCAGGTTACTTGAAATTGAAAAAACAGATAGTGCCTATTTTTTACTGTTCAGCGACCTATAAGCAACAGGCCACCGATTTTATGTAAGAAAGTAGAAAAAGAAGGACGACCAGACGTTACCCTTGGATTTGAAGTAAGATCGTAATTTATACAAAAAAACAACATAATTGCAAAAGCTGACCGCTCATAAAGCGAAATCATGCAATTCCATGTATTTTTTTATACGTTGCCCAGTTCTGTTTCAAGGCAAGAAAAGCAGTAAAATCCTTCTGAAGAAGAAAGGGGTTGGAGGCACGCTCTGTGCTGACGGATGAGATGGGCGAGACACCGTAGTCATGACCAGGATAAACTTTTGTCATGCTAGGCAGGAGCATGAGTTTTTGCAGAGAGCGGTATTCATCAAGCGCCTGCTCTTCAGTATGGGTGCCGCCCACCTTTCCCGTAAAGAGGGTATCACCGGTAAAAAGAGCATCGCCAATATGCAGGCAGATGGAATCCTTCGTATGCCCGGGGGTGTGGAGAATACGCACATCAAGAGAGCCAAGAGGAAAAAAGGCGCCATCTTCTACCTTAATGCCTGTCAGGGAACAGGTATCTCCAAAGAGCAAAGGGACTAGCCCTGTCAGACGCCGGATTACATCATTGCCATTGGTATGATCGTCATGACCGTGGGTTGAAAAAACAAAACGGATTACAAAACCCCGGTCAGCAGCAAACCGCACAATCAGGCCTGGATTGTAAGAGGCATCAATGACGATAGCCTCTTTCGAAACCTCATCGGTGACAAGGTAACCGAAATTCCTGTCGCCGCCGGTACGAAACTGTTCTACCATCATGGCAGGGCCCCCATCAGGCTGTTTTTTCAACATTCATAAGAAATGCCCTTGCCGGAAAATCCTTATCCACAGCTATAGGGTTCTTTTCAAGTTCGAGCATAATAGCTTCGGCCTTGTCATCATCAAGAATGGCAAAACAAAGCGATGAATAGGTGCCGTAAACCTCATCTGTCGGCCACCATGCCTGCTGCTGCAGCCCTTTTTTTTCACAGTTGCACCCCTTGATGGCAACATTGCTGAACATATGTACCTGATAGTGCTGGAAAAGAGCCCGCACTTTCGGGCGGGTCTCTTCGTGTCCCATAATGGCAAGAAATTTCATGCGATTGCCTCCTCTACAGTTTTGCTGATTTCTTTTCAACAATATAATAGACAATCGGCACAACCACGAGGGTCAGAATGGTTGAAAGAACTCCACCCCAGATCAGCGATATGGCAAGACCCTGGAAAATCGGATCAAACAGCATGACAATTGAACCGATAACAACCGCACCTGAGGTAAGAATGATCGGCCGTGTACGAACAGCGGCTGACTCAATGACCGCTTGCTTGAGACCTGCACCTTCCGCCCTGCGAATCTGGATAAAATCAATGAGCAGCACCGAGTTGCGCACCATGATACCTGCCAGGGCAATCATGCCGATCATGCTGGTTGCCGTAAAGAAGGCTCCATGCAACAAGTGGCCGGGAATGATGCCTACAAGGCTTAACGGAATGGCGATCATCATGATCAACGGCGTCTTGAAGGACTGGAACCAGCCGATAATCAGCAGATAAATAATCACCAGAACAACGGCAAAGGCGGTACCAAGATCTCTGAATACTTCAAAGGTAATCTGCCACTCTCCATCCCATTTCATTGCCAACTTTTCATCCGATTTCGGGCTGGCCGTGTAAAGCGGGCTGACGCTATATCCTCCCGGGACCTTGAGCTTCTCAATCTTTTTATCCATATCGAGCATGGCATAGACCGGACTCTCCGTAGCCCCGGCAACATCGGCCGTCACATAGACCACCCTGCGGAGATCCTTGCGGTAAATGCTCTTGTCCTGAATTTTCTCTTCAACCTTCACCAGTTCAGAAAGCGGAATCATCTCACCGGCACGCAAACGGGTTGTCAGGGTACCCATACCCTGCGATTGCACAAAAATACCGGAAAGATCCTGCAGGGAGGTTCTGTCGGACTGAGGCAGCCGCACCTGAATGGTTACCGGTTCAAGCTCCTTGTCCGTATGCAGTACCCCTACATCCATGCCTGCAAGCGACATGCGCAACGTCTGGGCAATCTGTTCGGCACTAACACCGCGGAATGCTGCACGCTCTTTGTTGACGACCAGATTGTAGACCTTCTGGTCAGCTTCAACCATCCAGTCAACATCGACCACTCCCGGAGTCTCTTCAAAAACCTTTTTGACCTGTTTGGCCAATGCAATCTGCTGCTCCTGAGAAGGACCGTAAATTTCAGCCACAAGAGTTGAAAGCACCGGAGGGCCTGGAGGAATCTCAACAATCTTGGCATTCGCGTTATACCGCATGGCAATCTGCTGCACTCCTGCTCTCACCTTTTTGGCTATATCATGGCTTTGCGCCTTGCGCTCATCCTTGGGAACAAGGTTAACCTGGATGTCGCCCATATTCTTTGCCTGACGCATATAGTAATGCCGCACAAGGCCATTGAAATTGATGGGCGCATTGGTCCCGACATAGTACTGATAGCTGCTGACCTCAGGCACGGTTTTCAGGTAAGCCGAAATCTCCTTGGTCACCCTTGCCGTCTGCTCAAGTGCGGTGCCTTCAGGCATGTCAACAATCACCTGGAACTCATTCTTGTTGTCAAACGGAAGCATCTTCATCTGTACAGCCTTCAGCGGCACCAGCGCAATGGCTCCGACAAGCATGAGCCCGACCACACCAAACGCAACCCACCGCTTGAAACTGCTCTCGATGAATGGAGTGAGAATCGTGTTGAAAATCTTGTAATAGCCGGTCTTGGTTATATCATACTCATCCTGATGCCCCTCCTCAGTTTTGAGGAGCCGGAAAGAGAGCCACGGTGTTGCAATCAGCGCAACAAGCAGCGAAAAAATCATGGCCAACGACGCGCCGATCGGCATCGGACTCATATAGGGGCCCATCAGACCGGAAACAAAGACCATCGGCAGCACAGCGGCAATAACCGTAAAGGTTGCCAGAATAGTCGGGTTACCCACTTCGTTGATGGCGGTGATTGCGGCCTGCAGTTTTGGCTGCCGCTTCATGGCAAAGTGACGGTGGATGTTCTCGGCAATAATAATCGAGTCATCAACAACAATACCAGTCACAAAAATCAGTGCAAACAGGGTCACCCTGTTGAGTGAATAATCGAGCAGATAGTAAATCAGCAGAGTCAGAGCAAAGGTTATCGGTACCGAGGCAAGAACCACAAGCGCCCCCCGCCAACCAAGGAAAAAGCCAACGACAACCGTTACCGCTACAACCGCCATAAGCAGATGCTCCAAAAGGGTCGAGACCTTGTCGGTTGCCGTTGCTCCGTAGTTCCGTGTTTCCGACACCGTCACTCCAGCTGGAATGGAGCTCTTCTTCAGCTCATCAACCTTTGCAAGCACCTTATCCGCAAGCTTGGAGGCATCACTCCCCTGCCGCTTGGCCACCGTCAACGTCACCGCAGGGTACTCTCCTGACACTGAACCTTTCGGAGCTGCAGCCGCCCATCCGAAAAAGTTGTAATTACTGACCTCTTCAGGCCCGTCAACGACACTGGCAACATCGCGAAGGTAAACCGGGGATGCGCCGTAGATACCGACAACAATATTGCCGACATCACTTGCACTCTCAAGAAACTTTCCCGATCGGACAATGATTTCCTGGTTCATCTGCTTGAAATCACCAGCAGTCATTTGGCTATTGGCTATCTGTACCTGACGGGCAATCTGCAACGGGCTCACATTGAACTGCCGGAGCTTTTCCTTGTTGAGAACAATCTTTACCTGGCGTTTCAATCCTCCCTTTATTTCAACATCACCGATATTCTTGATTTTTTTCAACTCATCGGCAACTTCAACAGCTGTTTTGCGAAGCTCGAAAGGATCTTTCGTCTTGCTCCAGAAGGTGAGATTAAGCACTGGAACATCGTCGATTGAGACCTTCTTCATCAAGGGGAACTGGACGCCTGAGGGCATCTTGTCCATGTTTTTCATCAGGGTAGACCACAACTTGACCATGCTTTTCTCGGCATCCTCACCGACCTTATAGCGGACAGTAACCACCGCAAAGTCAGGCATGGAGGTAGAGTAGACATAATCAACTCCCGGAATTTCGGTCAAGGTCCTCTCAACCGGTTTGGCTACACGTAACTCAACCTCTGCAGGAGTTGCTCCCGGATAGGGGATATACAGATCAACCATCGGGACCACAATCTGCGGTTCTTCTTCTCTTGGCGTCATGAATGTCGCCATAATACCCACCAGAAGAGAGGCCAGCATCAAGAGCGGCGTTATCTTTGAATTGATAAACTGTTTTGCAAGTTTACCGGCAATACCATCATTCATTGGTTTGATCCTCCGCAGTCACACGTTTTATTACGGTTACACCTTCTTGAAGCGCAGGACTATACGTTCCCACCACTATTTCTCCTTTATCCAACCCACCGAGAACAACAAGATCATTGTTCATGGAGCGCCCTGTACTGATCCAGCGAACAGAGAGGCGGTTATCAGCCCCGACAACAAAAATACCGGCAAGCTCTCCTTTATGGAAAATGGCCGATGCAGGTACCAGCAACACCTCTGCCCCGCCAACCTCAACAGCAGTACGGATGGTGATACTTTCGACAGCAACAGGAGGAGACTCCTGGCTCTGACTCTTTTTCGACCCCTGCTCCTGCTTGCTGCACCCCGCAACAAGCAGGGGAGCGGCCATCAGAAAAAGAATAAACCTCTTTTTTATATCCATGCTCATTGCATTATTCTGCTTCAGTTAAAAAAGCCTGTCAGTTACCTCGATAATATTCAAGTTCGCTTTTTGAGACACAATAGTCATAGGTCGCCTGGTTCAGCCTCATCTTTGCATAGGTATAGGCCTGCTCCCTCATCAAAAGCTCAAAAGTCATAGCCATACCGGTTTTGAACTGCGTACCGATATAATCAAGGCTTACCTTTGCTTCCTCCAGAGCTTTGCGGGCAACGGCAATTCTTGCTTTCGCGGTTCTCATAGAACGGAGTGATTTGCTTACCTCAGCCACACTGTTGCTTTTAGCTGATTCATAGTTGTACATCGCCTCACGCTTTTGGGCTTTGGCCTCCTGGATACGGCCAGCCGTTGCCATGCCATCAAAAATATTCCACTGCATATTCATGCCAACCGCCCAGCTTGAACCTCCGCTGAAAATATTGTCGCTGTGCAGGTTCGTCTGCATGAAAGCGTTCAACCGCGGTAGCCTTGAAGCATGAATCATCTCTTCCTGATAGGCGGCAACCTGCCGGTAAGTGTCGAGCGCTTTGAGATCAGACCTGTTCTCCTGCACCGATTTATCAGTTGCGGCAGGCAGTACTCCATCAACCGCAAAGTCACCAGTCGGCACAATGGTCACACCCGGATCAAGGTTCAGTATCACGATCAGCGCATCTGTTGCATTTTTAATCTCATCATGCAACAGCAGTTTCTGCTCCTGAAGCTCAGCCAGCCTTACATCCGTTGAAAGCTTGTCAGATTTTGTCAGCAAGCCGGCACTGTAACCTTTGGCAGCATCGTTGCTGTGAGCCTGCATTGTTTTTATAGACTGTTCGACCGCCACGATGTTTTTTCGGGCCAGGATAAGGCCGTAATAGACTTTGCTGACCTGGAGTCCAATCCCCTCCTCAGTGCGAAGGGCCATAAGCTCCAAGCCTTTTTTGGCGGTTAACGCCATCGTCCGGCCTATTGCTGCATCGGCATTGTAAACCGGCTGCATCACTTGAAGGGAGGTATTGAAGTCGTTGATAACATCGGCATTATTCAGTTTTGCCGGATTAAAATCAGAAGCCTGTATAATGTTCTGCTGCAACTTGAAAACCAGTGCGGCTCCGGGGTCATTAGTTACAAGCAGCGTCTCCGACAGCGTGACTTTCGGCAAATAGGACTGCCGCGTCTGAACCACCCTTGCATCAGCCTGCTCAACCCGGCTTCGAGCCGCCTTGACACTATAATTGTTTTGACGGGCCATGGTTATGGCATCGGCAAGAGATAGTTTCAACGTTCTGTCACCGCCTTTTGCCTGGAGCGGAGATGCCAGAGCACCCGCCACACAGAAACCGATCAACACCTTATATATTTTCATGGTCTTTTACTGTTTAGAGATGAGTTTTAAAATCTTTTCAACACTTTTTGAGTCATCATTACTCATGCACTCCTTAAGGTTGCGGTGGAGCACCAACGAAAAAGTGTTATCAAGAGCTGCCTTGGCAGCCTGAAACTGCGTAATAATCTGGTCGCACTCTTCCTCCCGTTCAATCATCCTGACAAGCCCTTCAACCTGACCGCCGACCCGTTTCAATCTGAGAATGACATCTTTCATAGAACATTCCGTTTTAACCATAAATATCACAGATAAGAAATTGGCTTATACCTATACCCCGTACAGGTATAAAAAATATAAAAAAAAAGGGGATACACAAGCGTTTTTATCGCCTGTGACCATGGATGGTTATGTTACGCGGGGGTCTTGATCTATTTTTTCCCTCCCTCTACAACCATTTCAGCAGTGCTGCAGCAAATATCCGACTGTACCTGGCAGAGCATACTTTCTGTTGCCTGCTGCATGATCTGCGACATGACCGCTTCAGACATAAACTTGAGTATACCCTCAGGCATGAGGTTCAAGGGAAAAGAGAGGTCAAAATCAAGCGCAATATCGGTATCGAAATAGACCGATGTCCGCCCATCATGTTGATGGAGCAGGCAAATCTCTGAACTCGCCTTCCCTATAAAGGTGTGGGGTGCG
>CAJAOR010000241.1 GCA_903942355.1 uncultured Chlorobiaceae bacterium
AGGTGCCGAAAGGTCCCCTGATGGAGACGATCGCTCCCTGCCTGGCTTCGAACATGGCCGATGTTACGTGACCTGCCTTACGGATGCAGATCTCGACAAATTCATGGTTGCTGTTGTCGCTCGATATGGAGAGCGGAACCTCGCCGTATCCGGGTACTTCGAGCATGAGGAACTGGCCCGGCCTGAAGTTGAAGAGCTGGCGCTCCACAGGGTCCACAATGCGCAAGAGAAACAGCTTCTCCTGTGAAGAGATGGGGACAGTGTTGGTGATCCGGCACTTGTAGCCCCGGTCGGTGATCATCACTTCGCATTTTTTCTTGAAGTCCGGGGACTTCATCGCGAACGGTTCACGGTTCAGGTCTTGAGGGTGGAGGGTAAAACGCATATCAGGCATGATTCTCGCTCCAGTCTGAGATCGTTGATGACGTCTTTGGGATTGATGTCTGCCAGGCACGCACGGCCGCAGCGGTTGCATCCTACGCAGATCTGCTGGTTGTCGTTTGCAGCAAATCCGCGGTAGTGGTGATAGTATCGGTATTTGAGCCGGTCGCCGTTCCTGGGCCTGAAATTGTGTCCGCCGGCAACCTGGGCGAAATCGACGAGGTTGCACGAGTAGAGGTGGTTCTGCCGTGAAGAGCCTTTGAGGTCGACGTCGAAACGCTCTTCGACGCTGTAACAGTAACAGGTAGGGCAGACCATTGCGCAGGAGCCGCAGCTCAGGCACTTGTCGCCCCATTTCTGCCATATGGGTGAATCGAACTCGATGTCGAGGAAAACGGGCAGGCCGGTTACCTCGATATTGGTCTCAAAGCTCTGTTTGATCGTTTTGCGCCGTTCGATCAGGAGGCAGTTGTCTTCGTATGACGGCTCCTCGATCATGAACTCCTTAAGGAACGAGTATGCTTTGGAAGAGTTGATCGAGAGGTAGTACTTGTCGCCGATGTCCGAGCAGAAAAGGTTGAATCCGTGGTTGACCGTATGCCGGTTCATCGATTTGCAGAAGCAGTCCGGCAGGGGAAGGTGGTCCATGCCGATGATGAAGGTGTTTTTCCTGCGCGCAAGGTAGTATGGCGAAGGATAGGGGCCATTGAGCATGACCTCATCGAGCATGTTGATTGCACTGATATCGCACGGCCTGAGCCCGATCAGGATTATTGGCGGCGCTTCGTAGCGCACCTCCTGTTCCCAGTTTCCGTCTTCGAAGTTGAATCGCGACAGTTCGTCGCGGAAAGGCAGGAAGAAATGCTTGGCTGAAAAGTGGGTTACCGAATAGTCGAAATCAATTTCATCGGAAGATTTTACCGCCGTGAACTGGTAGATCGGTTTGCCGCCTATACCTGTATCTACCTGTCGAGGTCCATAAGCAGTGTTTTGCTTGACGATCGCATCTATGAACTTCCTGAACTCTGTTTTTGATATGACCTTGTAAATCATGAGACAGGCTCCGTCTGCGGACATTCTGAAAAGGTCAGCACCACCTTCTTAAATGTACGCAAAAGCTCGCCGGAAGAAAAAACGATTCTTCAAGGGCCAGCCCCGCCTATCGCCGTTTTTCAAGAAGATAAACCTTGTCATGTTTTCTGACCTTTGCACACTTCACAGTGATGTTGTCGCCTTTTACGGCATCGATATCATGCCGGTCATTGGTTAAAAAAGAGTCGGCAATCACGGTGACTACTCCAGTTTTTGGCCCCTGAATAGAGAGCTTGTCCTCTTTCTTGAGGCCACGAGCCATGATAAGAATCTCTGCCACTTCCACTTTCGGGTAATATTTGAGCACCTCTCCGATATAGGTTTTTTTCTCTTTTGCCAGTGAGCCGTATTCCCGTACCCATGCATCAAGGGGTTTTCCAAAATAAAACCCTTTCGAAAATCCGCGGTTGTAGACCGTGGCAAGCTCCTCTTTGAGCTGTGTTGTCAGTTTGCTGTACTCGTTTCTGAATTCCGGATCGTTGCGGCGGGTGGTACAGAAGTCGATAGAGCGGCGGTAGGCTGTTGTTGCCGTATGCACATATTCAGGGCTGCGGCTTCTTCCCTCAATTTTGAAGGCGGTAATTCCCGCATCCATGAGCACATCAATAAATTCTACGGTACAGAGGTCTTTAGGGCTCATGACATAATCAGTACCAAGCTCAAGCTCCTCGTTCTCTTCCGGATCGGTAATGATATACTGACGGCGGCAGGGTTGCACGCACTCGCCGCGATTTGCCGAGCGGCCGAACATATCCTGCGACATGAAACAGCGCCCTGAAACGGCGACGCACATGGCGCCGTGAACAAAACACTCAATTTGCACGTCGAGCCTGTCAGCTTTTATTCTGCTTGTAATATGGCGAACCTGTTCAAGGGTGAGTTCCCGGGCCAGCACAATCATTTTCGCCCCGAGGGAAGCATAGAACTTTACCGCGCTGTAACTGCTTACCGATGCCTGCGTCGAGATATGAAAGGGTATTCCGGTTTTCCGGGCGGCTTCAATCACCGCCATGTCGGAGCAGATCACGGCATCGAATCCCGCTTTTTTGGCTGCAGTAACCGTCAGCGCCATCTTTTTCAGTTCGCCGTCATAGATAATGGTGTTCAAGGCCAGATATCCTTTGGCATGGTACTCCAGGCAAAGGGCGTGAATGGCAGGAAAGTCTTCCGGAGTGAAATTGCTGCTTCCGGCACGCATGTTATACCCTTCGGCTCCAAAGTAGACTGCATCCGCACCGGCCTTCAGTGCGGTCAGCAATCCGGTCATGTCGCCGGCAGGCGCAATCAGTTCAACATTATTTTCGTGTATCACAAGCTTCAGTGGTTCAATTTTCAGGTGCCTTTTCGGCAATAACGTTTACAACCGGTTCTCACTTATCCTCAACAACCGGCGCATATTTGGCGCTTGTTATTGCCTCCGTTCTTATGCGGGTAAGCTGTGCTGCAAAAGGGTGATGCTTGTTTCCCTGGATATTGAGCGGCAGCGGAAGCGAATGGAAAAGCTCATTTTCAAGATCCCACGGTTTATCATGTTCTGCCCAGGTTACAAAGGCGTTTTCCTGCATCCATTGGTCGAGCCACTCTTCGCCTTTGCTGGTGAGCGTCATCCGCTTGCCGTTTCCAACCATTCTTAGCGGGAATCCGCTTTTTTTTGCAAGCAGAATGCCCAGAGAGCGGCGCAGTGTGGAGCCGTCGGCTTTCCCATTAAAGTGATAACGAACCCTTTGCTGGATAGTCTGTGTGGCGTTTGCTTCCCCTTTTTTGTCTGGTGAACTCCCGATATAGAGCATTGTCAGCCCTTCATGGGTAAGGCACCCTTCAACGGGTACACCCGGCGGAATCTCTTTGAAAAACCAGGCGTAAACACCATGTGCTTTGGCAACAGGGCATGGATTTGAAAGTACCTCTGCTCTTGAGTAGAGATGCGCGGGATTTGAAAAAACGGTGTTCATGCTATTTATATGTTAGAGCTTTGCTTCAAAGATGCGAACGGCATCTTCTACTTCTTGATATAGGCGTTCAGGCCGATTGTCACCGGCTTGCCGTCAATCATGACGCTAGTGACCGTATTGCCGTGTGTGCTTGCAACAACAAGCGTCTTGCCTGACGACGATGGGGTTGGTGTTTCAAGGTCAATCTCTATGCAGAGCTTGCCGTTTTTGATCTCGACGGTCATGGGCATGGCTGTATTGTTTTCAGGGTTGTGTCGAATTATCCGCTCAATATAGCGAAAAGAAGCGAGGAGGGGTAAACGGCACTTACGGCCGGTGCATTGCAGTAATTTGGTTGCGATTATAGCGATTTGCCGGGCAGATGGAGTTCTGCACTCATAGCGCGGCTGAATAATTTGATTGTATTTGATCTCAAATTATTTGTAGATTTAAAGTTAAAGGGTCGGGGTATGTGACGTTTTTTTAAACTCAAATGATCTGAAAAAATGAAAAAGAAATTATTGTTGCCTTTATTGCTTGCTGGTATGTGGGCCACACCAGCGATGGCAGCTAATACTTACGTCAGCGGCTCTGTTGGTTTGGGACTGCTTAATAATGCCGACGCCAGTGGCCCTGGTTTCACCCTTGATAATATTTTTGAATATGGCGCAGGGGTTCCGTTTGGTGTTGCTGTCGGGTACAAGTTTGATGAGTATCGTATTGAAGGAGCTGTTGGCTATCAGACTCATAGTGTGGATAAAAGGTTAGGGGTACCTGTGCCTGATGCTAGTGCTGCGGATGTGTCAATTTGGTCATTCATGGCCAATGGATATTATGATGTCAACATGAAAGATTCCTCCGTATCTCCATATTTGACGGCCGGTCTTGGTCTTGCTTCAGTTTCAGTGAGTAGTGTTAGTCATTCTTATGACAAAAGTGTATTTGCATGGCAGGTGGGAGCCGGCGTTGGCATCAAGGCGTCAGAGCACGTTGTCGTTGATCTTGGCTACCGTTATTTCCAGACGGCGAATATAGCCGTTGATAATATGGCCCTTATTCCTGAGCATGGTGTTGGGCCAGTTGATCTTACTCGTTCTGGAAGCAACATTCTGGCTGGTGTTAGGTACAACTTCTAAGAGTCGCCTTTATTATCTATGCAACAGTTTCCAGCAGGGGTTTTCTCCTGCTGGTTTTTTTTATGCCAAAAAGCAGCTTCGACGAGGGCACGGACATTCGGCTGCAGTGTTGGTTTAGCAGGGATGTCGTATC
This sequence comes from uncultured Chlorobiaceae bacterium, assembly GCA_903942355.1. Taxonomy (GTDB): domain Bacteria; phylum Bacteroidota; class Chlorobiia; order Chlorobiales; family Chlorobiaceae; genus Chlorobium. Next base: position 4,674 of record CAJAOR010000241.1, read on the forward strand.
GATGGCCGCTTGTCTTATGGATGAGAATACTTTGCTGCACATGACTTGCCGTTTTTGATCTCGACGGTCATGGGCATGGCGGTATTGGTTTTAAGTTTTTTGTCGAATTATCCGCTCAATATAGCGAAAAGAAGCGAGGAGGGGTAAACGGCACCTTACGGCCGGTGCATTGCAGATGATTGAGTGGGGGGGCTCTATTTGCGGGCCAATGGAGTTTTAAAAAATGAACGTATGGAATTTATAGCATCGCGTAAATAAATTCATTGCATTTCATGGCGGATTATTTGTAGATTCAGGTCAAAATTTTAGAATGGTGTGTCGTTTATTTCACTAACATTTGAATGATCTGAAAAAATGAAAAAGAAATTATTGTTGCCTTTATTGCTTGCTGGTATGTGGGCAACACCAGCTATGGCAGCTAATACTTACGTCAGCGGCTCTGTTGGTTTGGGACTGCTTAATAATGCCGACGCCAGTGCCCTTGGTGTCACCGTTGATAATATTTTAGAATTTGGCACGGGGGTTCCGTTTGGTGTTGCTGTCGGGTACAAGTCTGATGAGTATCGTATTGAAGGAGCTGTTGGCTATCAGACTCATGGTGTGGATAAAAAGTCAGGGGTACCTGTGCCTGATGCTTATGCTGCGGATGTCTCAATTTGGTCATTCATGGCCAATGGATATTATGATGTTAACATGAAAGATTCCTCCGTATCTCCATATTTGACGGCCGGTCTTGGTCTTGCTTCAGTTTCAGTTAGTATGAATAGTTATTCTGATGACAAAAGTGTATTTGCATGGCAGGTGGGAGCCGGTGTTGGCATCAAGGCGTCAGAGCACGTTGTCGTTGATCTTGGCTACCGTTATTTCCAGACGGCGAATATAACCGTTGATATGCCTGTTTCTGGGCATGGTGTTGTACCAGTTGATCTTACTTGTTCTGGCAGCAATATTCTTGCTGGTGTTAGGTACAACTTCTAAGGGTCACCTTCATTATCTATGCTACAGTTTCCAGCAGGGGTTTTCTCCTGCTGGTTTTTTTATGCCAAAAAGCAGCTTCAGCATTGCTTCCCAAAGTTCGTGCTGACCTGGCGAAAGGAAAATACAACCAGATTCCGCAACTGGAATGTGAGGCAACAAACCGTCAGTTGAAACTCAGGTGAGGACTATGTGACAGCGAGCATGCTTCATTTCCGTTATTTCGGGGAGAGATGGAGCATGCCCATGTTCTACTCGAATTCGATGAGGGCCTGACCGCTTTTGACGGCTTCTCCCGGTGACGCCAGAATCTTTTTGACGGTTCCGTCCGTATGGGCTGTAATATTTGTCTCCATTTTCATGGCTTCCAGCACGACGAGCAGGTCGTCTATCTGGAGTTTCTGCCCCACCTGAACATTAACCCGCTGCACAATCCCTGCGATGGGACTGCGGCAGACCTTATTGTCGGGCAGGCCGTCCGCAACAGGCTGAATCGCCAGAGGGTGGGGTAAAGGGGCGACGACAGGCTTCGACTGGATGGTGGACGTCAGTGCCTGAAACAGGTCCGGTGCCCGGCATTCCTCTCCTTCCAGTACCTCCACGTCAACGATATATTTTTTTCCGTCTATGGTCAAGATCAATTGCACGGTCGTATTCCTTATTTAGTTGTGCTGAAGGTATGGGATGACTGAATTGAGACGCGTCCCATTTGAGACCAGGTACTTGGGCCCTGGTTGCTGATGAAACGGGCGCGGCATATCCGGACATTTTTTCCAAGATAGGCGGCGATGGCGACCGACATGATTGTCAGCAGCTCTTCTGTTATTTCAGCCTCACTGTTTACGGGCTCAGAGATGGTTGTTTCCATTGGAATCGGGTTAAAGCGGAATCAGGCCGTGTTTCTTCTGGGGCCTGAATTCCCGTTTTGAATGGAGAAAATCGAGTGACATGGCCAGATAGCGGCGCGTTTCAGCCGGTTCGATGATGTCGTCTACCTGAAAATGTGCGGCTGCGGCGTAGGGGGTTGCAAAGGTTTCGCGGTACTCCTTAACCAGTTCCTGGCGGCGCTGTGCGGGATTAGGGGCGTTCTTGATCTCGCTCTTGAAAATAATGTCTACGGCCCCATCAGCACCCATGACGGCTATTTCGGCCGAAGGCCATGAAACGACCCTGTCGGCGTCGAGGTCCTTGCTGCACATGGCCAGATAGGCTCCGCCGTAAGCCTTGCGGAGAACGACCGTGATTTTCGGAACAGTGGATGCGGCATAGGCGAAGAGCATCTTGGCGCCATGACGGATGATTCCGCCATGCTCCTGCTCGATGCCGGGGAGGAATCCGGGGACATCGACAAAGGTGACGAGCGGAATGTTGAAGGCGTTGCAGAATCGGATGAAGCGGGCCGCCTTGTCTGAAGCGTTGATGTCGAGAACGCCGGCCATGACGTTTGGCTGGTTGGCTACGATACCTATCGCGCGTCCCTGAATTCTGGCTAATCCTATGACGATGTTGGGGGCGAAAGAGGACTGTATCTCCATGAAATCAGCCTTGTCTACGATATGGCCTATGACCTCCCTGACGTCGTATCGCTGTTTCGGATCCAGCGGAATGACGGTGTTCAGACGCTTGTCCGGAATAATATCTTCTTCAGCCTCAAACAGGGGAGAGTCCTCCAGATTGTTTGAGGGGAGAAATGACAAAAGCCGTTTGCATATAGCGATGGCATCCAGATCGTCTTCAGCGATAAAGTGAACGACTCCTGAGTTATTCATCTGGGCTGTTGCTCCTCCCAGCTCTTCGGCGGTAACCACTTCGCCGGTTACGGCTTTGATGACCGAGGGGCCGGTGATGAACATCAGGGCTGTACGGGTCTGGATGATGAAGTCGGTCAAAGCGGGGCTATAGGCAGCACCGCCTGCACAGGGTCCGCAGATGATTGAGATCTGCGGCACAACTCCGGAGAGCATGACGTTGTTATAAAATACTTTGCCGTAGCCGGAGAGACTGTCGATACCCTCCTGGATACGGGCCCCGCCCGAGTCGTTGATCATGATGAAGGGCGAGCCGGTTTTGAGCGAAGACTGCATCATCTGCACGATTTTATTGCAGTGGGCCTCACCGGCCGATCCGCCGACAACGGTGAAATCCTGGCTGGCCATATGCACCAGCCGGCCGTTGATACTGCCAGCTCCGGTGACGACGCCATCGGCTGCCATTTCCTTGTCCGTCATTCCGAAGTTGGTGCAGCGGTGTTTTGCAAAAAGTCCAGACTCCTGGAAGCTGTCATGATCGAGGAGTGCGTTGATGCGTTCCCGGGCGCTGAGACTTCCGGCCTCGTGCTGGCGATCGAGTTTCTCCTGACCGCCTCCCAATTGCAATTTTTCCTTCCGTTGGTTCAGATCCTGTACGATCGCGTCAATATTCATGGTGTCCTGACTATGCCCTGATTTTTATATTATAATTACTGGTAAGGCGTTACGGTTACCTTATGCTGTCGGCCGTTCATAGTCACGGAGTAGGTGATGGGGCCGGTGATCGCCCCCTGATGGCCTTCTGCGGGTTTGGTTTCCGACTCGCCGGTCGCAGGGTTCCGTCCAAGATTGCGAGGACCTTCGTGACGATCGGCAAAAAATTTTGGTGCAACCTGCGGGAACATGGCATAGGTCAGCACATCTTCAGTCGTACCGTTGCATCCTGTCAGGGCGAGGGCCTCCCTGCGGAGCTTGTCCCACTCCGGTTTCAGGAGATCTGCCGGCCGGCAGGTGATAGGCTCTTTTTTGGCATGTTCATGAGCCATTTTTACAACATCCGGATTTTTTTCGCCAGGTACTGCGCCGTAATAGCCGAGCATGAGGTCGGCAAATTCACCAGTCAGTACCTTGTATCTTCCCATGAGGACGTTCAGGACTGCCTGGGTCCCTACGATCTGGCTGCTGGGAGTCACCAGTGGGACATAGCCGGTATCCTTGCGGACAAGGGGAATCTCCTCCAGCACCTCTTTCATCCGGTCGCCTGCACCCTGCTGCCTGAGCTGGCTCTCCATGTTGGAGAGCATGCCGCCGGGGATCTGGCTCTTGAAAATCTCCGTTTCCACGCCGGTAACATGGGAGAGGAACTCGCTGTATCGACCAAGCGCCGTCATGAAGTGGGCCTTTACTTTCAGTACCCTTTCAAGGTCAACCCGGGTCGTAAAGCCTGTGCCTTCGAGCATCTCAATGAAGCTCTCGGTTGGATTGTGTCCCGGTCCAAGACTCATGGAACTGATTGCGGTATCGACGCAGTCAACGCCGGCCTCAACCGCCTTCATCAGGCTGACGAGCGTAACACCGGTGGTGGCATGGGCATGGAGATGAACCCGCAACTCCTTTCCGCAGGCGTCTTTTATTCCCTTTATTATATCATACGCGGCCTGAGGCTTGATGAGGGCCGCCATGTCTTTGATGCAGAGGGAGTCGATTCCCATATCCTGCAGTCTCTTCGCCTGGTCTATAAAGAGAGCGGTGGTGTGAATGGGGCTGATGGTATAGGATATTGTACCCTGGGCATGCGCGCCGGCCTTTTTGACCGCCCGCACCGAGGTCTCTATATTTCGCAGGTCATTGAGGGCATCAAAAATGCGGAAAACGTCAATACCGTTTTCTGCCGACTTGTTGCAAAAGCGTTCCACAACCTCATCCTGATAGTGGCGATACCCAAGCAGGTTCTGGCCACGCAGCAGCATCTGCAGGGGGGTTTTGGGCATAAGACTCTTGAAGGTGCGCAATCGCTCCCAAGGGTCTTCGTTCAGAAAGCGGATGCATGAGTCGTAGGTTGCGCCGCCCCAGCACTCCAGGGACCAGTAGCCGGCCTCGTCGAGGTCTTGGCATGCTCCGAGCATATCTTCAATGCCCAGCCGGGTGGCTATCAGACTCTGGTGCGCGTCCCGCAGGGCAAGCTCGGTAATATCAATGATGCGATTAATGGTATAACTCCATTTATATGTTGTTAACGGGTCAGGTCACCGTAAACAAGGTCGGTTTGAGGCCATGTAAACCCTTGTATTTGTACACCTGCCAGCGAGTAATTGTAAAGGTGGTTATTGGTACTTACATACATGTCATTATCTGATCCGCCAACAACTCCTCCAATCTCAAATGGCAGGGGGATAAAGGTGTGCTGGTTCAGGGTGACCAGATCTCTGACGGTAACACCGCGTTGTGAGCCAGTGTATGAGGCCAGCAACCTGTTGCAGGTAACAGCCAGATCGGTATAGACAATGCCTGTATCAGGAAATGTCATGACTTTCAGGAGAGTACCGTTGTTTGCATAACGGTACAATTTATTGCCGGATGCCAGATACAGATCATTATTTGTTCCTGCGGCAATACCGTTAATACTGAAGCTGGTGGGAACAAAAGCGAGTTGATTGAGAGCCAGATCGCGAACAGTAAAACCTTGTTGAGAACCATTGTAGGAGGCATACACACGATTGCCCCGAACTGAGATATCGGTGTAGTTGACACCGGCATCAGGAAAATTCATATCCCTGATCAGCTCGCCGTTTACCGAATAGTTGTAAATATGATTTTTGCAAACCATATACAGGTCATTATTCGGGCCAGCGGCAATGCCATTGACCGCATGTGGAGTCTGGATAAATGAGACCTGCTGCAGATTTAACGTACGAACGGTGACACCTTGCTGGACACCGTTATAGGCGGCAAAAAAGTTGTTTGCATGAGCTATCGCCGTCATGCTCAAAAACAAGCCCAACAGAACGGCAATCCTGAAAAGTCCGGTCAGATCAAATTTTTTGTTCATGTGCCCCTCCGGTGTTTTAAAATGATAACTCATCCTTGAGCTTTAGAACGTGAACACAACAAAGCCGTGCATAACATCTGCAGCAAATGGACGGCGGAATATAATTAGTGCTAATGTAAAAAACAGATTCCGATTAGTAAAAAATCAAACCGATAATACTGCTATAATTTTGCCGCACTTAAAGGGTTCGTTGACACTTGTTTATACTGTCGCGCGCCATCCAGTCAAATCCTCCTGCAATAATTTGCATAAGAACGCTTAAATTCGGTGAATGGTCAACGGAGGGGCAGGGTTTCCATATGGACGCAGGTATAGCCTATAACGGTACAAAATGAAGATCGAAACTATGAACGAACGTTTTTTTCTGAAACTGCTGCTGGTTCTTTTTGCCGGGCTCATTGCGGCTGAAGTGCTGGTTGTGGTGCTTTTCGGGCTGCGTCTTGAGCTGATTCTTTTTTGTTTTATTGTTGCGGCGGCTTTGACCGGCATTGCGTTTGTTGTGCGGCTTTTGTTGGGGGAACGAACGCAGATTGACTCGGTTTCGATGCGGCGCGCAAGGGAGATGCGCGACGGCGTCATGCAGGAGAGGCTCGGGGAGTATGGTGTTGATGAGGAGTTTCTTGGCGGAAAAGTGGTGCGGCGTCCAAAAGGGAGCGTTTCCCGTTCAGCCCTCTCTCAGCAGCGTCCAGTTAGCAGCAGCCAGTCAGCAGCTCCGGTTACGGTATCGATTGAAGAGGCAATAAGGGTTCATGCAGAGATGTACGGAGGGCTTGGGCAGCTGTTGCAGATGATTGAGAATATTGATGAGGCTGCTTTCGGTCGCCTTGTGCAAAAAGCCGCTATGGGTGATCTTTCCCGTAAGGAGGTTATGCTCAAGATTGCTCTCATGGTTGATGAGAGCTCTCTTTCGGGTGGGGCTGATGGCGAAGCCGAAGGGGAGAGTCCGTGCATTCTGGAGGGCCACTCTATGGACAGGGAGAGTTTTGATGACTATATCCGCCGTTGCATGAACGGTGCCGGGGAGGAGTCGGAGAGTGCCGACAAGGGCTTTTCTGTTGAACTTGACGGTGAGGCTCTTTCACGGGGTTCCGGTGTGCCTCCCGCGGATTTTTCCCATGATCCGAAATCGGTGATTTCGAGTCTGAAGAGAGCGGGATTGCCGTCATGAAGCCTGTTGAAATCGCGCCGTTGAGCAAGGCGAAGCTGAAGCTTTACACCAGACTTCATCAGAAAAAGTTCAGGGATCAGGAGGGGCTCTTTTTTGCGGAAGGACTTCGTACGGTCAGGGAGCTTTGCCTAAACTTGCCCGATCAGGAGATGCTCGTTGCCCTGCTCATCCGGGAAGGGGAAGCTGAGGCAGCCCGTTTTGCTCAGGCATGGAAGGGAAAACTGTTTTCAATAAGCGAAAAAGAGTGTTCACAGCTTGCCGAAACAGCAACATCGCAGGGCATATTCGGCGTTTTCCGCCAGCAGCTGCTGGTTGAGCATGTTGAAGAAGCCGGTTCGGCAAAGTCGGGGAGATCGTTCATGGTGGCGCTCGATGATGTTCAGGATCCGGGCAATGTGGGTACCATTCTGAGAACAGCGGTCTGGTTCGGGGCTGATGCCCTGATCTGCAGTGCCGGTACCGCCGACCGCTACAATGCAAAGGCAGTACGATCTTGTGCGGGGAGCATCTATGCTATCCTTCATTATGGTGTTGAGCGCCTTGACCTTGAACTACGGCGGCTTCAGGAGCAGGGGTATTCGATTGTCTGTTCTTCGCTTGAGGGCAAGGATTTCAGGGAGTTCAGCTCCTGGCCTGAAAAACAGGTGCTGGTGATCGGCAATGAAGCCAACGGCATCAGTGAACCGCTTAGAGCGCTGGCCGACCGGCTGGTGCGCATACCCCATGGCGGTGCAAGCGTGCGGGTTGAATCGCTCAATGCTTCCGTATCCGCAGCCATTCTGATGGAGCGCTTGGCGCTATAAATTCCTATACCCGGGAACGCCGAGCTCCAGCTCGGCAGAAAAAGGGGATAATGTGCTGAACTCCAACTCGGCAGAAAAGGGGCTAATATGCCGAGCTGGAGCTCGGCGTTCCCGGGGCAGCTTTTGCTTTGAGAGATGGTTATAATTGCGGCAGAAAGGAGGATGATATGCCGAGCTGGAGCTCGGCGTTTCCGGGGCAGATTGTTCAGGCACTGTCGCCATCAATATTCATGGTTGGATGAAGATGGAGCGGCTTTGCTACTTTTTTGCGCAGACGGATATTCAGCATTTCAACACTGACGGAAAAGGCCATTGCAAAATATATATACCCTCTCGGTATTTCAAAGCCGGCACCTTCGGCAAGCAGGGTGACGCCGACAAGAATAAGAAAGCTCAGGGCAAGCATCTTGATGGTCGGGTGCTTTTCAACGAAATCGCTGATTGATTTGGCGGCAAGCATCATGATTCCGATGGAAATCATAATGGCGATGATCATCACTTCGACATTTTTGGCAAGCCCGACGGCAGTAATAACCGAGTCAAGCGAAAAAATAATATCAATAACGGCAATCTGTAGCATGGTGACGGCAAAAGTGCTGGCTGAACCGCTTTTTTTGCTTTCTTCTTCAGCGCCCTCAAGGCTCTGGTGGATCTCCTGGGTGCTTTTTGCAAGCAGGAAGAGCCCTCCGCCAATCAGGATTAGATCGCGTCCTGAAACATGGTGTTCAAGCACGGTGAACAGGCCGCCTGTAAGCCCCATAACCCAGGTTATTGAGAGCAGGAGGGCGATTCTGGTCAGCATGGCAAGCCCAAGCCCAATAATTCTTCCCTTGCCCCGTTGTTGTTCCGGCAGTCGTCCTACGATAATGGAGAGAAAGATAATGTTGTCGATGCCAAGCACAATTTCCAGAGCCGTCAATGTCGCCAGGGCAATCCATGCCTCCGGTTGCGTGATCCATTCCATAAGGTGTGATTAGGGTACGTGTTTTTTTTAAAACCACCATTAGCATTAGTAATGTAGTGAATGGATGGTGCTTGGCAAAAAACCAGAAGAACCCGTTTTTTCGTTACATTGGGATGACTTGTGTTTTTCTGGATGAATTGATTCTATTCCTTCATGCAAAAAGATCAGTTTTTCCTTGAGTTGGCGATATTGAGAGAGACGTTTGAGAGTGGCATAACCCGCGATTTTGGTTGGAGGATTTCGCAGCTCAATGCACTCCAAAAATTTCTCCTTGAGTGCCAAAAAGAGATTGCGGCAGCAGTGCATGATGATTTCAGGAAGTCCACAGCAGAGACTTTTTTGACTGAGACGGCATATCTTCGCAGTGAAATCCGTTTTGCCCTGAAGCACCTTTCTTCATGGATGAAGCCTCGCAGGGTATCCGTTCCGCTCATCTATCAGCCTTCAAAAGCATCCTGCTCTCCTGAACCTTATGGCGTTGTCCTCATTATCGGGGCATGGAACTACCCGTTCAACCTCTCTCTTGCTCCTCTCATCAGCGCCATTGCTGCGGGCAATTGTGCGGTCATCAAGCCCTCGGAACATGCTCCGCACAGCTCGGCACTCATTGCTGAAGGCCTTAGCCACTATCTTGACCAGAGTGCGATCAGGGTCATTGAGGGAGGCATGGACGTTAGCCAGACCCTGCTTGCCGAGCGTTTTGGCTATATTTTTTTTACCGGCAGCCGTACTGTCGGTCGGGAGGTCATGCATGCTGCAGCCCGTCATCTCACCCCGTTGACGCTCGAACTTGGGGGGAAATGTCCCTGTATTGTCGAAGAGAGCGGTGACGTCAGGGTGGCGGCCCGCAGGATTGTCTGGGCAAAGTTTCTCAACGGGGGGCAGACCTGTCTTGCGCCTGACTATGTTCTGGTGCATGAGAAGCGGGAGGCGGAGCTGCTCACTCATATGCAGGAAGCCATCACTGACTTTTATGGTGACGATCCCCGATTGAGTCCCGATTATCCCCGCATTGTCAACATGGAGCAGTACCGGCGGCTTGAAGAGCTTCTTTACGGTTCTTCGGTCTTGTGCGGGGGGAAGAGCGATCAGGGGGAGCGATACATCGCTCCGACCATTCTCCGGGGAGTAATGCCGGGCTCAACCATCATGCATTCGGAGATTTTCGGCCCCTTGCTTCCGGTCATTTCTTATACGGAGATTTCAGAAGCACTCGATATTATTCGCAGTGTTGACGAGCCACTTGCACTCTATCTTTTTTCATCGGATCTGGATGTTCAGGATCGGGTTGTACGTGACTCTCGTTCAGGAGGAGTGTGTATCAACGACTTGCTCTTTCATGCGGCAATTGCCGGTCTTCCTTTCGGAGGAGTTGGCAAGAGCGGATTCGGAGCCTATCATGGCAAGGCAGGCTTTGATGCCTTTTCCTTTCAGCGAAGCGTTCTTCGCCGGTCACTCTATCCCGATCCCGGCTTGCGTTATCCGCCCTACGGTTGGTGGAAGTTCATGCTGCTCAAACGTCTTGTCACTTTTTTCCAGTGAAGGACTACTATCCGGCCTCTCGACCGGGAACCCTTTATTTTGTACGGTATGAATAAAACAGCGCTTGCGCTTGGGGGAGGGGGTGTTCTCGGTGCGGCCCATGTTGGAGTGCTCAGGGCTCTGACTGAGCTCGATATCACGGTAACCATGGTCAGCGGTACGAGCATCGGTTCTTTTATTGCTGCCTGCTATGCCTTCGGCAAAAGCTGGGAAGAAATTCGCGATATTGTTTTCGACCTCGACTGGCTTGATATGACCAGTTTGGCACTTTCGCAGTACGGCCTTCTGTCGAACAAAAAAATGGGCAATATTGTCTGCGATCTGCTGGGCGATAAAAATATTGAAGATGCCCTTATTCCGCTGTCAATGGTTGCGACCGATATCGGCACAGGAAAAAAAGTTATTCTTACTGAAGGGGATGTGGCTGCCGCCGTAATGGCAAGCAGTTGTATCCCGGGTATTTTCAGGCCGGTGGAGTGCTCAGGCTCGCTGCTTGTTGACGGGATGCTTATGGAAAATGTTCCTGTTTCTCCTCTGGTTGAAGGTGGAGCGGAATCGATTATCTGTGTCGATCTTCTGGCCCGGCATACTTTCAACAAGCCTGAAAACATTATTGGCCTTCTGCTGAACGCCTTCTACACTACCATCACCAATACGACGGCGTTGCAGATCGAGGCGGCGGATTTATGTATTGCGCCTGATCTTTCGCGATTCAACCTGATTGATACGGGCTCAGTACCGGATATTATGGAGGCAGGGTACCGGGCAGCCCTTCCCGCGCTGAAAGCATGGAAAGAGGGATGATGGTTTTGCTTTTGATACTGTTTTTGCCGTAATTAAACAGAATACTTCTTTGATCGGCTAACATCAACACGTATCCATTATGAAAAAAAGAGAAGCTTTTTGGATGCCGGCTCTTTTATCCGGTCTTTTTTCCATTTTTGCAGCCTCCAGCGTTTCGTATGCAGAGCCAGTCCGGCAACCTGTAAGGGAGTTGTATCGGCCTCCGGTTATCAGATTCCTTCCTGATCTTGCTGTTGAGGATATCAGGCTCAACAGTGACTGCCGCGTTGTTGTGAAAATCCGCAATAACGGACCAGGCAGGCTTCCCGACGATGTATGGAATGTTCATACGCCCAAAAGCGCTGGCATATACCTTTCCATAGACGGCCGGAAGTGGGGTGGTGCAACACTATGGGGTTTCGATCCGGCAAGGACCCTTCAGGGTTCCGGCGGGACGGCTGAATATACCAGCAACCTCCAGGTTTCTGCTCACTCAACAATCAGGGCTGAAATTGATCTCTGGAATGTTGTGGCAGAGAGCAATAAAGCCAATAATGTCTTGACGAAAACGCTCAGCTGCGGGGAGGCTCAGCAAGTGATTGAAGACTGCATTCCGTTCAATCCGAACACGATCGAGGTGAAAGAGATCGACGGCAGATGGAAGATCGTTGACGGCAGTCACTGGATTTTTGATTTTGGCAGCAAGAAGACTGAAGCTGAAAAGGCGTTCAGCATTATCCGCTATTACAGGATGAACAGTACCTGCTATGTCGGCCGCCCGGATCCTTCGTTTACTTATCTGCTTGTTTCAGGAGGCGCTCCTGAAGGCGCATTTGCTGGCGAGGACAGCATTCCGTTCAATCCGGCCACGATTGAGGTAAAGGAGATCGGTGGCAGATGGAAGATTGTTGACGGCAGCCAGTGGATGTTTGATTTTGGTACCAATAAAGCGGAGGCTGAAACTGCTTTTGCCATCATTAAAAAGTACGGTTTCCGTTATTCCTGCTTTGTCGGCAGGCCTGCTCCTAGCTTTATTTATATGAGAAAATAGTGCAAGGTATTGTTGCTGACCTCCCGGCCAGTCGGGAGGTCGCAGCGGGTTCTTCTGTCAACCGCATTAACCAGAGAGGAGTTTTAATGCCTATTCATAAATTGAGGGAATATCTTGACAGCCATGGCGCGAGGTATTTTGTAGTCAGCCACTCTCCGGCCTACACTGCTCAGGAGATCGCTGCTGCCGCTCATGTTCCGGGCAAGGAGCTGGCCAAAACGGTCATTGTCACTATTGCCGGCGAGATGGCTATGGTGGTATTGCCGGCATCCCGTCAGCTTGACTTTGAGCTTTTGCGCCAGTTGACCGGAACCCGCGATGTTGAACTTACCGGAGAGAAAGAGTTTGCCGGACTGTTTCCTGAATGCGAGATCGGTGCCATGCCGCCCTTCGGCAATCTTTACGGTATGGATGTTTATGTATCGGAAGAACTTGAAGATGATGATGAAATTGCGTTCAATGCAGGAGCCCATACAGAACTGTTGCGGCTTTCGTATGAAAACTACAAGAGGCTGGTTCATCCGAAAGTTGCAAAGCTCTCTCTTCCTGTGAAGTGATTGATCTGGTGCATGATGGATTTTTCCGGGGAAATGTTACCTTTGGCTCAGGCTAACTGGCTGGCCCGGATTCTTTTTCAAGATATCGATAGTCTGCAAACCGGATCGATATCAGCAGTATTTTTTTGTCTCTTATGAAGATTGCTTTATACTCGGGGACTTATGTCAGGGACAAGGACGGCGCGGTAAAATCCATCTATCAACTGGTTGCCTCATTCAGGAAAAATGGCCATAGAGTTGCGGTGTGGTCTCCGGATGTTTCACGCGGGGATAATCATAATGGTTTAGCCGTTCACAGGATGCCTTCTGTGCCGATTCTGCTTTATCCTGATTACAAACTTGGTTTTTTTACGAAGGAGACCCGTCGGCAACTCGATGCGTTTGCTCCGGATATGGTGCATATTTCGACCCCTGATATTATCGGCAGAGAGTTCCTGCTCTATGCCAGAAAAAAAAACATCCCGGTAGCCTCGGCCTTTCACACTGATTTTCCCTCCTATTTCAGCTATTACAGCCTTGGGTTTGCCGTGAAGTATGCCTGGAAATATCTGACCTGGTTTTATAACAACTGCAATACGGTGCTTGCTCCCAATGAGAGGGTGCGCCTGAAATTGGCTGATTATCATATCCGCAATATTGAAATCTGGTCGAGGGGTGTAGACAAGGAGCTTTTTGACCCATCGCGCCGCTCCGAAAAACTTCGTTCAACGTGGAATGCTGACGGGCGGAGTGTGATTGTCTACGCCGGACGTTTTGTGCTCTACAAGGATATCGAGGTGGTCATGAAGGTTTATGATCGCTTTATGCAGGGTGAATATGCCGATCAGGTACGGTTTGTCATGATCGGTTCCGGTCCTGAAGAGGAGGCGATGAAGCGAAGAATGCCTGCTGCGTTTTTTACCGGCTATCTTACAGGGGACGAGCTTCCTGAAGCCTATGCATCGGGTGATATTTTTCTTTTTCCTTCCACAACGGAGGCTTTTTGCAATGTTGCGCTCGAAGCACTTGCTTCAGGCTTGCCTGTCGTTGTTTCTGATGTAGGCGGCTGCTGTGACATTGCTGACCGCTCGGCTGGGGGAATTGTTGTTCATCAGGGGAGTGTTTGTGACTTTTACAGCAAGTGCATTGAATTGCTTGGCGATTCTCTCCGGTATCGTGAATTGAGAGCTTCCGGCCTTGCTTATGCGGAGACCCAGTCCTGGTCTTCAGTTAACGGTTTCGTGATTGACCTCTATCAGGCGATGGTTGATTGTTCAAAAAAAAGTGATTATGCAGAAGAGTTTGTCCCTTTTGTTGATAATGCTAGATAGAAAATTATGAAAGCTGGAGTTGTTGGTTTAGGGAAAATGGGGTGCAATATGGCAGAGCATCTTCTTGAATGCGGTCACAATCTTGTGGTGTTTGATCTGATGGAAGAGGCGGTTGCCGCTCTCGGGGCAAAAGGGGCGATACCGGCAGCTTCCCTGCAGGAGCTTGCCAGTATGCTCGACTCCCCCCGTCTGCTTTGGCTGATGGTGCCCGCCGGCGCTCCGGTTGACAGTACGATAGAGCAGCTTGTTCCTTTGCTTGAGCAGGGTGATATCATTATTGATGGAGGTAATTCACATTATAAGGATTCTGAACGGAGGGCCGTTTGGCTCAAGGAAGCGGGGATAACCTTTCTTGATGCGGGTACAAGCGGAGGTCTTGAAGGGGCCCGGCACGGAGCATGCATTATGGTTGGCGGCGAAAAAGCGGCTTATGACTTTATCGAGCCTCTGCTGAAAGATCTTTGTGTGGAACAGGGGTACGGCTATATGGGGCGCTCCGGCTCCGGCCACTTTGCCAAAATGGTTCATAACGGCATTGAGTACGGCATGATGCAGGCAATCGGCGAGGGGTTCAACCTGCTTGATGCAAGCGGGTACGATTTTAATCTTGAAGAGGTTTCAGGGGTCTGGGCTCATGGCTCGGTGATCCGCGGCTGGCTGATGGAGCTTATGGTGCAGGCGTTGCAGAAGGATCCAAAGCTCGATTATCTCAAGGGCTCCATTGCTGATTCAGGTGAAGGCCGGTGGACCGTCGAAGCCGCTCTGGAGCATGAGGTCTCGATTCCGGTTATCGCAGCTTCTCTTTTCAGTCGTTATCGTTCACGTTCGGACGAAAATCTGTCCGACAGGGCGGTTGCGGCGTTGCGCCATGAGTTTGGAGGACATGCTTTCATCGACAAATCATAACCGGGCCACATCATGCCGCAAAAGCTCGATAATTGCACCATCGTTATTTTTGGTGCGCACAGTGACTTGGCGGCCCGCAAGCTTTTCCCTGCGCTTTATGAACTTGCCCTTTGGGGTCATCTTCCCGATGATTACCGCATCGTTGGTGTCGGGCGAACTGCTCTTTCAACTGAAGAGTTCCGTTCAAAGGTGCAAGAAAAGATGGCCGGGCTCTTCCCTGAAACCATGCACGACAAAGAGGCTTTTGCCGCATTCTCTGCAAGGCTCTTTTATGTGACGGTTGACTTTGCGGAAAGAGAGGGCTACAATGCTTTGCACAAGGAGCTTATTGGTGGTGGCGGAGAGTCGGGGATAGGGTGGAACCTTCTTTTTTACCTTGCTACGCCGCCCGCTCTTGCGCCGGTTATTGTCAGGAATCTTCAGCTTGCCGGTCTTGCAGAAAAAGATGCTTCTCCGGGCAGCTGGCGGAAAATCATTGTTGAAAAGCCATACGGAAGCAACCTGCAGACGGCGCGTGAACTCAATAGCGTTATTGGAGAGGTCTTTGATGAAGAACGAACGTTCCGCATTGATCACTACCTTGGCAAGGAGACGGTACAGAACATCATGGTCTTTCGCTTTTCCAACGGCATTTTTGAACCCTTGTGGAATCGCCAGAACATAGCCAGTGTTGCCATCACCATTGCCGAAGAGTTCGGAATTCGTGACCGCGGCGCCTTCTACGAAGAGGCGGGACTGTTGCGCGACATTGTACAGAATCACGCGCTTCAGCTTCTTGCATCAGTTGCCATGGAGCCGCCGGTCGATTTTTCAGCGGAATCGGTGCGTGATGAAAAGGCCAAGCTGCTCCGTTCCATCCGTCACTTTACTTTGGAGAGTGCCTCGCAGTCCATTGTTCTCGGTCAGTATGAGGGGTACCGTTCTGAAAAAAATGTTGCCTCGGACTCGACGGTTGAGACCTTTGCCGCGATAAAGTTTTATGTCGATAACTGGCGATGGAAGGATGTGCCCTTTTATGTCAAGGCCGGAAAAAATCTGGCCGAAACGGTGACCGAGATTGTCATTACCTTCAAGTGTCCTCCCCAGAACTATTTCGGCCCTGCCGAGTCATGCAGCTATACTGCTAACCAGGTTATTCTGCGTATCCAGCCGGAAGAGACCATTGCCATCAAGTTCGGAGCAAAACGTCCCGGTGAGGCGGTGATTACCGATCCCGTCTATATGAAATTCGATTACAAGACTTCATTTGCCGCAGTGGGTGCAACTCCGTACCATCGGTTGCTGCTGGATGCCATGGCTGGTGAGCAGATGAATTTTATCCGGCAGGACAGCGTCGAATACTCATGGGCGATTGTTGATGCCATCAGGGAGGCTGTTAAAGGTCAATCACCGGAGCCCTATCCGGTTCATTCATGGGGTCCTGAATCAGTGCAGGGCATCTCCTGAGCGGCAAACCAGAAGAGTTTGCCGCATTCCGGCTTAACGAGGCTTGCCGGTAGATCGCTCTTATGATTGAGAAATATTTTTTTCGCCAGTTCGCCCTTTTCCCGTCCTGCAGTAAAAAAAAGCACGTTACGGGCATGGTTGATGACCGGCAGCGTGAGTGTCAGCCTCATTCCCGGTGGTTTCGCTTGTGGCGCATTGACCGCAATAACCCATTTCTTCTTCTCATGGAGGGCTTCGGCGTTGCCGCTGAACAGTGACGCGGTATGGCCATCGTCACCGAGACCCAGCAGGACAAGGTCAAAGAGCGGCAAATCAGCCGGTTGCAAGCTCTCTTTGCTCAAGAAAAAAGTGCGTATGGCCGCTTCATACCCTCTTGCGGCCAGTTCGCTGTCAGCATTTTTGCCGTCCATTCTGAAAAAATGATCTTTGGCAATGTTGGAGTGCAGCAGCAGGGACTCTTTCACCATCCGGTAATTGCTGTCAGGATGATCACCCGGGACGCACCGCTCATCCCCCTGAAAAAGCCATGTTTGTTGTGGGAGAGGGTGGAGGGCCTGCTTGCCAGCGGAGCTGCTGTTGTTGGGCACCTCAAGGGCATAGTGCTCAAGGAGGCGGGTTGTAACCCCCTCTGCAAGCTTTTTATACAAGAGCCTGGGAGAGTTGCCGCCGGCAAGCACCAGCGAAAAACGTCCGTGATCGGCCACAGCTCGGTAGGCCTCGGAAATTATGAGTGCTGCGGCGTGTTCCGTTATCTCCCTCTCATTGCCGCTGTAAAAGAATTTTTGTTCTGTACGGTTCATCTGCTGCTTCAGTTTTTCACAGGAAGATAACACTGTTGTGCCATATGCGTGCTGTGCATGAGTTGTTTTCAGTAAATCGCAAAGAGTGGCGGAGTGGGTTCATTCCGGAGCTATTCTGCTTGGCTTCAGCGGGGTTGTTGCGTAACTTGCACTGATGTTTTTTTGGTAATCCGGGGGCTCAACAGCGCAAAAAGCTTTTTTATGCCACTTGATGATGGTTATGGTGTTCTGGCCGGCACCCTGCATAACTATTATTGCGATCGTTTCTTCAGCGATACGGAGTACTACCATTGCAATCTCAAGGTTCGTGCCGGAGCAAGAGTGTTTCGCTGTCCTGTCGACCTTGACAGCAAGAAAGAGGCTGACGGGATGCATTGGCGCGTGGTTGAACTGGAGCCTGATGCCTTTCAGTGGCTGCTCCATTTACGTGAAGGATGGCATCCGCTTGATTCAGAACCCGGTTCGGGCGCTCTCGATTACTATCGCAGTTGGGAGCTTCAGCCTACCGGAGAGTGCATGGAGGCATCGACTGAATGTGGCAACAGGGATTCCATTGCGCAGGCAGCCTTGCACGCCTTATGGAAATATGGTACCGGGCCAGCTGCATTCCGCGATCTTGAGCCTCTTCTTAAGCATTCGAGGAAACTCTTTATTTTTGGAGAACCATTCAGGCGCGGGCGTGGTGTGCACAATATTCACCAGAATCAGGGTGACCCGCCCCAGAGCCGGTGGCACCAGGAAAACGGAACGTGGCAGGATGGAGCCTTAGTGGCTCAGCGTTACGACAAGACAATAGCGGCATTTTTATGCAAATTCAAAACCCAGAGCTTTTTCCCCGACAGCTTTTGTGCCAGATTTCCTGAGGGCGAGATAATTGCAACGGAACAGCGTTATTGACCGTTCTTTATAAAAAGGTGAGTTGATGATACGTACTGTGATTTCAGGGTGTGTGGCTTTTGTTATTTAGGTTTGCGCATATGCATCTCTTTCGTAACTTGCAAGTATAAATCCAGCAAGTCATAAAGGCTTGTGCGGTTGAGCTGGCCGCCGGTTTATGGAAGTATTCCGTTTTTTCCCGGTTACGATTTTGATTAAGGCTAAACGTTTAAACGTGGAAAAGATAACATGGCAGCGTTTGATTTTGGTGTGAAAATCGATCCCCAGGTGTTTGACAAGCGACTCAATACTCCCTGCACCGTCGATATACAGAACTATATCAGGCAAGGGTGGGAGATGTTCAAGGAGCATGTAGGGGAGTTTGTTGGGTTTACGCTTATTGTTTTCGTAGCGACTGTGGTTAGTTCTCGGCTTGCTTTTGCAGGCTCTCTTCTTATTTCAGCGGTTGTTGCATCGCTCACTGCCGGATACAGTATTGCGGCATTCAAGCTGATGAGCGGGCAACCGTTTGAGTTTGCCGATTTTTTCAAGGGGCTTAACTATTTTCTGCCTCTGTTTCTGGCCAGTCTTGCCGGTGGTTTTCTGGTCGGCGCAGGGCTGATGCTGCTGCTCATTCCGGGTATTTACCTTGCCGTTTCCTACCTGTTTGCCACTTTTTTTATTATTGATTATCGCATGGAGTTCTGGCAGGCATTGGAGACAAGCCGCAAAATCATTTCCAAAAACTGGTTTGCTTTTTTTGGTTTCTCTTTTGCCCTTTTCGCTATCAACCTGCTTGGAATGCTTGCTTTTGGTGTCGGGCTTCTCGTTACTATCCCTGTTACGGCGTGTGCTGCAGCGATTGCATACAAGGAGATTGTTGGTCTTTATTCTGGCGATTGGTAGGCAGAATTTTTTTGCTGAACGGTTCAAACAGTATCAATAAAAAAGAGAGAGCATCATGGATACACATAGTTTTTTTTGCAAGCTTTTTGATTTTTCATTCAAGGAGTTTATTACCCTGCAGATCATAAAGTATCTTTACATACTTGGAATTATTTTTTCAGCTTTTACCGCTCTTGCCTTTCTTATCGGGGGGTTTGCCTCTTTCAAATACAGTGTTGTACAGGGACTTTTAACCATTCTTTTTTCACCGGTTATATTCATTCTTTTGACACTCTCAGCAAGGCTTGCTCTTGAAGCTCTTGTTGCAACATTTCGTATTGCAGAGAATACAACCAAGCTGGTTGAGCAGGGTGAGCAGAAATCCTTGTGATGAGAGGTACTGCCGCAACAGGGAAGACGCAGAATATCTTTGCCTTTATTTCTTTTAAACTTAAAACTATACCATTATGACAGAAAACAGCTCGCCTGAGGAAAACAAGGGTGCTGGGCCAAAGGCTCAGGCAACGTCAGATCTGAAGGGCATTTTGTCTCAGCTTGAGGCACTGCTTGATGAGTACATGGTGCAAAAAGCCCCATTTGCCCTGCCGCAAGAAGTCAAGGAGTTTCTTGTTAAGGTATCGCCATATCTGGTTATTGTTTTTGCGGTTATGGCGTTGCCCCTTATTTTTGCGGCTTTGGGTCTTACCGCCATTCTTTCTCCGTTTGCCATGATGGGCGGTTACAGCTACGGATTTGGGTGGGGGTTTAGTGCCACGGTAGGGCTTGTCATTTCGGTCATTACGCTTGTCATCGAAGTTATTGCCGTGCCGGGATTGTTCAAACGCACCAAAGGTGCCTGGACGTTGCTTTTTTATGCAAGCGTTATCAGTTTGATTGGAAGTATTATTTCTCTCAGCGGTATTGTCAGTGGACTCATCGGAGCTGTTATCGGGTGGTACATTTTGTTCCAGGTAAAAGAGTTGTACCAGAATTAATAACCGAACTTCACCCTTCAAGCACCAGACAGGATGAAATCCTGTTTGGTGCTTTTCTGATGACATTGAAAAGGTAACGATGAAAAAAACGAAGCTGATTGTTTTCAGTGCATGGTTGCTTGTTGCTGTGGCGGGTTTCTCTCAGACTGCCCGCGCTGAAGAGCCGCAGGTTGTGGTGTCGGCTGCAGGAAAGGTTTCGGTAAAGCCTGATATGGCAGAGTTTGGTGTTGTGGTAAAATCGGACGCCAAAAGTGCTGACAAGGCTGCTATAGAGACTGCAGAGAAGTATCGCCGTGTGCAGGGTGCACTCCGGACGGCAGGTATTCCTCTTGAGGATGCACCTACAGCCAGCTATACGGTTTCTCCCGACTGGGAGTGGGATCCGTCATTGGGGAAGAGCAGACTGAAAGGCTACAGTGCACGACATGCCATCATGGTGAAGGTGCGCACGCTCGGCATCATTGGTCGGGCTATAGATGCCGTAGTGCAGGCAGGGGCCGATGAGGTCCAGAGTATCAGTTTTTCATCGAGCCGTTACGAGGAGCTTCGTCAGCAGGCGCTTGCGGCTGCGGTCGGCAATGCCCGAAAGGATGCTGCAATCATGGCCAAGGCAGCGGGAGGCCATCTCGGTCAGTTGATTGAGGTGAGTGTCAGTCAGCCGGTCTATAATGGCAGGTTCTCCATGGATACGATCTCCTTGAAGTCAGCTCCCTCGCCAGCTCCGACTGAAATAGCTCCATCTGATCAGGATGTCGTCGTCACGATCAGTTCACGCTGGCGCTTTGTCGCATCCCCTGTTGTGAAGTAATTTAGGGGGGGTGTAAATACGCCGATTTGACCATACCGAAAAAAACCTTATCTTTCTCCTCAATTTTGTGATTTATTTTGACGTGCTGCATGACGGGCACAGAGGTGTTGCTATTTTCCCCCTATGGGGGAGCGTTACGATGTTTTATGAGGTATGTTTTCTGCCGGCAGAACCTTCAAAGAGGTTTGGTTGGTTTAATTCTGAATGTATGTTGCTATGTTTCGATTGATGATGGTGTTTTTTATGCTGCTTATGATGGCGTTTCCCGTAAAGGGCCAATCGCTGACTTTTGATGTTAATCCGTTCAAAAAAACCAGTTCCGTATTTTTCAAATTTCCTGAACTCCGAAACAAGATCAGTTCGCAGGTGCTCAGTGAGGCGCTTGCAGGATATCGAGCTCTCAAAGAGCAGGGGAAGGTAAGCCGTGACGGTATTCTGACGGTTATCGATTTCAATCGGCCTTCGGTTGATGAACGCCTTTTTGTTATTGATGTCAATCGGGGCAGATTGCTTTATTCGGCCCTTGTTGCGCATGGAAGCGGAAGCGGCGGGAACTATGCACAAAGTTTTTCCAATGTTCCGGGCTCCCGCCAAAGCAGCCTTGGCTTTTATACAACAGGCGAAACCTATGACGGCAAGAACGGGTACTCGCTCAAGCTTCAGGGTCAGGAGAGGGGGATTAACGACAATGCCGAATCCAGAAGCATTGTTATCCATGGGGCGAACTATGTCTCTTACGATTTTATCAAAAAGCATGGTCGTCTTGGCAGAAGTGAGGGTTGTCCTGCTCTCTCTTTTGACACTTTTCAGCAGGTTATCGACCTTATCAAAGGGGGAAGCTGCCTCTTTATCTCCCATGACGGCAAGGATTTCTTAGACAGTTTTTCATAACGCAGATACTGACGTATGATTGGTATTCTTCTTTTCTGGTTTGCCTTCAGTCCGGTTCCCTCCGTTCCGGTAAAACCTGCAACTGCTCAGCAAGAGCAGCTTCAGTCACAGCGAGAGCTTCCGGTTGGCACGACAGAAAAGATTCATGAACGCCTTAGCCGGCTGATGCAGCAGAAGAGTTACGAAGGCGGCACTGAACGGGCGCTCTTCAATATCCGGCTTCAGCGGTTCTATGCTGCAAGAGGCTTTCAGCCTGTATGGGCAAAGCGGACGATGATTGCTGAACTGATTGCTGCGGTTGAGGAATCGGCTGATGACGGCCTTGATATGGCAGACTACCATATCAAAGAGATCAGGCAGATGTACAGCAAGCCGCCTGCAACTCCTGAACTGGCGGCCTGTTATGATGTTTTTTTGACCGATGTTTTTCTGACCTTTGCCGGTCATCTCCGTTATGGCAAGGTTGACCCCGAAACGCTTGATACGCACTGGAGCGTCGGTCATGCCAGAAATGGCAGTGTTATTGAGCACAAGCTGAACAATGCCATTGCCACAGCCCAGATTGCTACTGCGTTAAAAGAAATTCGATTGCAGCATCCAAAATACGATCTGCTGCGCAAAGGGCTGGCACGGTATCGCACCATTGAGCGCGAAGGCGGTTGGCCGGTTTTGGCGGAAGGAGTGAAGCTGCAAGAGGGGTCAAGGGAGAAACGTGTCGGCATGTTGCGTCAACGGCTCAAAGTGTCGGGTGATATTGCGGCTCTGAATACGGATACCTCAACGGTCTACAACAGGGAGCTTGCTGATGCTGTCAAACGGTTTCAGAAGCGGAACGGTATGGAGGCTGACGGTGTGGTTGGAGCGTCGACCATCCGTGTCATGAATATTCCTGTGGCGCGTCGTATTGATGAAATCCGCATCAATCTTGAGCGGTGCCGATGGTTTTTAAGTGACCTCGAACCGACCTGCATCATGGTCAATATCCCCAGCTTTGCCCTGCAGTATATGGAAAATGGTCACCAGCGTTGGAGTACCCGGGTTATTGTCGGAAAACCGAAGCGTGAAACTCCGCTCTTCAAGGCTGATATGCAGTACGTTATCCTCAATCCCCAGTGGGTCATCCCGCCAACCATTCTTGACAAGGATGCCTTGCCCGCTCTTCGCAAAAGCAGCTCTTATCTCAGTCGCAAAAATCTGAAGATTATTGCCCAGAACGGCGGTGTTGTGGCTCCTTCATCGGTCAACTGGTCACAGTATTCGGCTGCGAACTTTCCCTACCGCCTGCAGCAAAGTTCAGGAGATCACGGCGCACTGGGCCGGATCAAGTTCCTGCTTCCGAACCGCTATATTGTTTACCTGCATGATACGCCAAGCAAGGAACTGTTTGCCGAGAGCAAAAGAACGTTCAGTTCAGGGTGTATCAGGGTACAAAATCCTCTGGATCTTGCGGCTCTGGTGTTGCAGGACAGTGTGCTCTGGAGCAGAACAAAAATTAATGCCGCAATCAACACCGGAAAAACAAGAATGGTCACTCTTCCGAAACGGATTCCGGTCTATATTTTGTACCTGACAGCCACGGACGAAGGTGATGAACTGCAGTTCCGAGACGATGTATACAACCGCGATGATCAGGTCTTGAAGGCGCTCGACAAACCGCTCCAATATAAAATGGACAGTTGCGGCTTGTAGAAAATCCGCCAAAAACGGCGCTGGCCGACAGTTCCTCCACCCGACCGCTCAAAAAAAAAGCCCCCTATGCTTCTGGCACAGGGGGCTTTTTCAATAAAAAAGCCTACTTCTTACTTTTTAGGAGCAAAAGAAGAGGTGACGTTCTGGAAAACCTGGCCGACAGTATTGAGGACGTTGCCAACAAGGTCCGAAGATGTTTTGACGGCACTGTTAACAAGTTCTGAAGAGGTTTTGACCGCACTGCCAAGAAGATCCGAAGATGTTTTGACAAGAGGCTCAATAACCTGTCCTGCTGCCTTGATTCCAAGGTTCAACAGATCAAACTGCTGCTGGGCAAGTGATCCGACGGTTTTCAGAAGATTGTTGAAAGCAACTGAAAAATCATTGATTGATTCGTTCGACATGGTATTTGTTATTTAAGGTTTATTGAATGTATACGTTGGTGAAAATGAATTTCGTCAGCGAGTAATGCGTAACGATATAATAAAAGAGTGTTCCGGGTATTGTTCAGCCAATTTCCCGACCGCCTATGCTCGCCTCAGGGCTGATTCTATTCAGTCTGCCCGAGACTCATGACCCACTATACCTCATCATAAGATAAAGTACAAAGTATTCCGTCAATTCACAGCAATAAATCGGGCAAGGGCGCTATTTTTTTCAGGAGCAAGGATCTCGCCCCATACCTTGCAATAATTTGACAATCCCTACGGATATGCGTAAATTAATACTGCGCGCACCCCATTAACATTACATCATGTACGTCAATGAAATCAACCCTGACAAGAAGTGCCGGTGTCCTGCTTCTCTCAACACTTGCACTCGTATCCGGCTGCTCCAAAAAATCTGATTCTGCAAAACCGGGAAGTGCGACTGAATCATCAGTCAACTCAAAGCCCAGACGTTACGAGATGCAGTCAGGTATTGTTTACTATGAACCACTGGTGATTATGGGGATAAAGAGTGTATCGACCCTTTACTTTGATGATTACGGGCGCAGGGAGAGCCGCGAGAGCGTGACGGACTCGGAGATCATGGGCATGAAATCGCATGAAAAAAAGGTGGATATCACGGATGGCGATTATATGATCTCCTATGAGCTCGAAAAAGTTGTCAATGGGAAGGATGAGACGAGCAAGGTGGCGACAAAAACAGATATCAGAAAGTTCAGGGAGATGGCCATGAAGATGGGCAATGGGCTTGATCCGGAACAGATGAAAAAGGATTTTGACTACCGCGAAGAGGGGAGTGAAGTTGTTGCCGGTGTTACCGGTACAAAATATTCCGTCTCGCTGAGCAAGGAGAAAAACACTCAGAGAGTATACGGGGTGCTCTATAAAAAAATAGCTCTCAAGACAGAAATGGGAGGCATCATGATCAAGGCCGCAAAGATCGAGGAAAATGCTTCTGTTCCCGCCTCAAAATTTGAGGTACCGGCAGGCTATACTATCAGGGAGGTCGATTTGGAAAAAGAGATGGCTGGTCCACGCAAAAGCGGCAACGAATAACAATGTGCAAAAACAGAGGACATGAGCATTCGCAACTCGGTAGTGTGGGGCGTTAATTTTGGTGTAGTATTGTGCTTGACATTCTTTTTGCGGTATTATTTTGTTTAAAAATATGTAAGATGATTAGTATATTCAAGCAGAAGGTAGGAACGAGCTGTCCAGCCAAAAGTTAAAGCAACAAAGACTGGGGGCTTGAGTGAAGTAATGTCGTCTAAAAAGAAAAAAACGGAGAATGGTCATGAAAATGAGAAAAGCAGTTGGATTAGTGGTTCTTGCTCTTGCACTTGGTGCAGGGACAGCTTCAGCTTCAGTATCGGAAGGCAGGAATTGTGGTAAAGTCAGTGTAGGTTATCAGGGTCAGGATTTGATGGGTATAAATAACTTTAGTGACACCAGTAGTATTGGTTTAGGTGCTTTGAATGGATTGAGTGTCCGCAGTTGGGTTACCAACCAGGTAGGAATTGAAGGTAATCTCTATGTTGGGAACTGGAAGAATAACGAAGGTGATGGAGAAGAGACTAATGAGGTTAGTGTTCTTTTAGGGACAGTCAAGGGTTTGTGGGCTCCTGTCGTAAGGGAGAACAGCCGCTTCTATGTAGGACTTGAAGTCGGTTTTGGGTCATACGATCAGCAAAACGTTTCTGGACCAGATGAGGGTTCAGCCGATAACGGCATCTATATAGTAAAACCGCTCATAGGGGTTGAGTATAATTTTGCCGGTATTCCTGAGCTTGGTATCAACTTTGAGGTTGGTTATCTCTTTGCCGGTGTTCATTGGGACGAGCAAGCTTATGAACTGGATGCAAAGAGCACTATGTCAGGTACTTCTGTTGGTTTGGGTGCGCACTACTACTTCTAAGCGGTAGTCTTTTACCTACTTTGTGTGGACCCGGGTTATTTCTGATAGCCCGGGTCAGCAGTAAAGCCCTGTTTAACCGCAGGGCTTTTTTTATGTCAAACAGTTCGCTTGATTTCAGCTTTCAGGTGTTATGTTTACAGTTTGGAAATGCAGTTGAAACCATAGAACATGAATGTTGTCCGCCAGTCCGTTTTGCTTGATGAATTGCTTGAAGGTTACCGGCTTGTGCTTGGCGCCGATTACGATGGCTACCGCAACCACTGTTTGCGTCTCTTCAATTTCTGTGTCGCCCTGGCTGGCGATGACAAGGCAGCAGAGCATAAAATAGCCGTTGCCGCTGTTTTTCATGATCTCGGGATCTGGACAGAGAAGACCCTGGACTACCTTGCTCCTTCACAACTGCTGGCGCAGCGTTATCTGGAAAAGAATTTTAAAGCTTCGTGGTGCAAGGAGATTGATACCATGATCAGCGAGCATCACAAGATTACCCGTTATCGCCTGAATCCCTCGTGGCTGGTTGAAGCGTTCAGAAAGGCTGACCTGATTGATCTGACAGGCGGACTGATCCGCTTCCGTCTGCCGGATGATTTTGTCTCGGATGTGCTTGATGCCTATCCAAACGCAGGATTCCATAAAATGCTTGCCCGACTCGCCGTCAAGCGGCTGAAAACCCATCCATTCAGCCCCTTGCCGATGATGAAGTGGTAGCTTTTTGCACTTGTTTCATGAAAAACCCGGAGCAGCGGCTACTCTGTTGTAGAATCGCTCCGGGTTACAAGGTATTGCATGGCGAAAAGTCTCCCTATTCAGGGTCGTAATTCAAGACCGGGGCAAGCCATTTTTCCGCATCCTTGACGCTCATTGCCTTGCGACCGGCGTAATCCTCAACCTGATCCCGGCCGATTTTGCCGAGTACGAAGTACCTGGCCTGCGGGTGGGCAAAGTAAAAGCCGCTGACCGAGGCAGCGGGTTTCATGGCGAACGTTTCGGTGAGCGTGATGCCGGTGTTGGTTTCGGCGTTTAGCAGCGTGAAAAGCTCCGCTTTCTCCGTGTGATCGGGGCAGGCGGGGTAGCCCGGAGCGGGGCGGATTCCCTGGTATTTTTCTGCAAGCAGCTCATGGACTGCGTGCGGCTGGCATTCCGGTTCAGGATGACAGGCGCACCGGTTGCCGCTATGCTTGTTATTAGCATGCTCATATCCCCAAAGTTCCTGGCGTACACGCTCGTGCAGCATCTCGGCAAAGGCTTCCGCCAGACGGTCGGCCAGAGCCTGCGTCATAATGCGGTGGTAGTCGTCCTGCTCCAGGCTGAACTGATTGAGTATATGTTCAATGCCAAGCCCCGCTGTTACGGCAAAGCCTCCGATGTAGTCTTCCAGCCCCGAACCAGCGGGAGCAATAAAGTCCGCCAGGGCCAGGTTTGGCTCACCCTGTGCTTTTTCTTCCTGCTGGCGGAGGGTATGTATGGTCGTAAGCACGCTTTTACGGCTCTCGTCGGTGTAAACCTCAATGTCATCTCCCGTGCTGTTGGCAGGGAAGAGTCCGGCAACGCCTTTCAGGCCGAGCAGCTGCTCCTGTTCAATCCGGTCAAGCAGGGCGTTGGCATCGTCAAAGAGTTTTTTTGCTTCGACGCCGTACTTTGTGTCATCCAAAATCTGTGGGTAACGGCCATGCAGTTCCCATGCCATGAAAAAGGGAGTCCAGTCGATATAGGGGCGGAGCTCTTCGGCGGTAACATCCTCAAAGAGGGTAACTCCCGGTTTCAGGGGTTTGTAGACCGATGCCTGAAGTGCAGGGCGGTTCTTGCGTGCCTCCTCAATCGAGAGATATTTTTTTGATGATGTGCGTGATGCATGGCTTTCGCGCAGTCCGGCCTGTTCCATTTTGAGTTGGGCGATGTATGCCGGGCTGAGTGCCGGATTGAGCAGGCTGCTGACTACCGGAACGCTCCGTGAGGCGTCGAGCACCTGGATGACGGCTCCGGAATAGACCGGCGCAATTTTTACGGCGGTGTGCATTCTTGATGTGGTGGCGCCTCCGATGAGCAGCGGGATTTTCATGCCTCGCCGCTCCATTTCGCTGGCAACATGCACCATTTCATCCAGCGAAGGGGTGATGAGGCCGCTCAGGCCAAGCAGGTCAGCTTTTTCGCGCTCTACGGCATCAAGGATCTTGTCGCACGGCATCATGACGCCGATATCGACCACCTCGTAGTTGTTGCAGGCAAGCACAACGGCGACAATATTCTTGCCGATATCGTGCACGTCACCTTTGACCGTTGCAAGCAGCACCTTGGCGGCGGCTCTGGTATCCTTGTTCAGCGCTTTCTCGGCTTCGATGAAGGGCAGCAGGACGGCAACCGAGCGCTTCATGACGCGGGCGCTTTTGACCACCTGGGGCAAAAACATCTTTCCTTCGGCAAAGAGGTCACCGATGGCGTTCATGCCGTTCATCAGCGGTCCCTCGATTACCTGAAGCGGGCTCGAGTAGAGCTGGCGAGCCTCTTCGGTGTCCTCTTCAATATGATCGACAATTCCCTTGACCAGTGCGTGGCGCAACCGCTCCTCGACGGGCAGGCTTCTCCATTCAGCCGCCTTGGCTTCCGTTTTTTCACCGCCATCATGAATGGTTTCAGCAAAGCTCACAAGGCGTTCGGTAGCATCCGCGCGGCGGTTAAGCAGCACATCCTCAACCCGAACCAGGAGCTCCGGATCAATATCTTCATAGATGGCAAGCTGACCGGCGTTGACGATGCCCATGTCGAGCCCGGCACGAATGGCGTGGTAGAGGAAGGCGGCGTGCATGGCCTCACGCACGGTTTCGTTGCCGCGGAAGGAGAAGGAGACATTGCTGATGCCGCCGGAGACTTTTGCATGGGGCAGGTTCTCCTTGATCCATCGGACAGTCTGGATAAAATCGACAGCGTAGTTGTTGTGCTCTTCGATGCCGGTGGCAACGGTCAGCACGTTGGGATCAAAGATAATATCCTCAGCAGGGAAACCGACCTGTTGTGTCAGGATATCGTAGGCGCGCTGGCAGATTTCGATGCGGCGCCAGTAGCTGTCGGCCTGTCCCTCTTCATCGAAGGCCATGACCACGGCAGCTGCACCGTACTGCAGCACCTTGCGTGCTCTCTCCAGGAAAAGCTCTTCACCCTCCTTGAGGCTGATGGAGTTGACGATGCTTTTGCCCTGGACGCAGCGCAGGCCGCTCTCTATGACCGACCATTTCGAGCTGTCGATCATGAGCGGCACGCGGGAGATTTCGGGTTCGGAGCCGATCAGGTTCAGGAACTCCTTCATCACTGCTTCAGAGTCAAGCATTCCTTCATCCACGTTGACGTCAATAACCTGTGCACCGCTCTCGACCTGCTGGCGGGCAATGGAGAGCGCTTCGTCGTAGTTGCCCTCCTTGATGAGGCGGGCGAATTTTTTCGATCCGGTCACATTGGTGCGTTCGCCGACATTGATGAAGCCGGTTGTGCGGTTGACCAGCAGCGGCTCAAGGCCGGAGAGCTGAAGCTCATGTTTTTTTGCCGGGCGCTGGCGGGGCTTCAGGTTTTTGACTGCTTCGGCAATTGCCTTGATATGCTGGGGGGTGGTGCCGCAGCATCCTCCGACAATATTGACAAAGCCGGAGGTGGCGAAGCCGGCGATCTGTTCGGCCATGTAGGCCGGGGAGTCGTCATACTCTCCGAACTCGTTCGGCAGGCCGGCATTCGGATAGACGCTTACATAGCTCTCAGCAATTCCGGCCAATGCCTGAATGAAGGGGCGCATCTGTTTTGAACCAAGTGCACAGTTCAGACCGATGGAGAGCAGGTCGGGCATATGGGCGATGGAGATCCAGAATGCTTCGGTGGTCTGGCCGGAGAGGGTACGCCCGCTGGCATCCACAACCGTTCCGGAAACCATGACCGGTATGCGCACGCCGGTGCGGTTGAAAAACTCTTCAATTGAATAGAGTGCGGCCTTGCAGTTCAGGGTATCGAAGACCGTTTCGACCAGCAGAAGGTCAACCCCTCCCTCCATAAGCCCTTCAAGCTGGAGTGTGTAGTTATCAACCACCTCCAGGAAAGTTACTGCCCGGAAACCGGGATTGTTGACATCCGGCGAGAGCGAAAGGGTCTTGTTGGTCGGGCC
>CAJAOR010000242.1 GCA_903942355.1 uncultured Chlorobiaceae bacterium
AAGCAAAACATTCGCATAATTGGAAAAGCCGGTGGTTACCGCCGAAGCACAGCCAATGTAGGCGATAAGCAGTGCCCATCCGGTTACAGCACCCCAGAACGATCCGAGACCCTCAATCGCATAGCTATAAAAAGAGCCTGGTGAGGCAGAACGACGGGCAAACTGGTTGATGCTTGATGCAACAAGCAGGATAGCGAGCGTCGCTATCAGATAAGCAAGCCATGTGCCGCCACCTGATACGGCATAGACCAGAGGTATGACAACCGTTGGCGTAGCCGTTGGTGCAATGTTCGCAACAGATTGTCCGAGGGTTTCCAGCGGTGAAAGGGTGCCGGACTTCAACCCGTACGACTCTTTCCCCCGGTTTGAACCTGCTTTATGATTGGTATCGTTTTTGCTCATGAGTGATTCCTGTTGAGATAATGTTTCCGTTTTTTCCGAACAATAATATCTCACAGCTTTGACTATCAGGAAATACCGTAAATACGGTATTCTCTATGCCATAAAGAGAGGAGAGCATTTTTCCTTCAAAACTCTTTTCGACTGATTATGTATATTGATGGTAGTTGTTTTCATGACCTTTAACCTCAACGCACCATGGCAGCCAGAATTCAGACTCTTTACCTTTTC
Source organism: uncultured Chlorobiaceae bacterium (assembly GCA_903942355.1). GTDB lineage: Bacteria > Bacteroidota > Chlorobiia > Chlorobiales > Chlorobiaceae > Chlorobium. The sequence goes on from CAJAOR010000242.1 coordinate 631, forward strand.
CTTGTCGCTCTGCTTGCTGTGGCGAGCATGATGTTTCCGTTCTGGAGTTTCAGCACCATACGACTCTTTTTGGTCACCGATTTTGGCGCTTTTTCCGACGCAGGAATGATGCAGGTCATAAGCAGCTATGCAGCAGGTATCTTTTCTCCCCTGACGGCTATTGTCTCTCTTGCTGCCATCTTTCTCTATAAAAAAAGAGCCCTTCAGAAAAAACTCATTCTGCTTGGCATGCTCCTCTTCCTCGGCGACCTGCTTTCGGGTCTTGCCTCTGCACATTTCCTGAACCAGTATTTCAGTTGCACCTGCATTGCGTTCTCCCACAAGCCTGAAGCGGGATTTTTCATCCTTCTGCCCGAACCGGTGCTGCTCTGGCTGGCTTTGAAAGGGGTAAAGAAAGATGACAAGATCGCCAACGCATACAAAAGGCTCTGAAGATGCGCATTGTCTGGTCCATCGGTGACCCTCACGGCATCGGGCCGGAAATCATTCTGAAAAGCTTTCTGAAACTTCAACGCTCCGGCCATTCGTTTCTTGTAGCAGGCTCGTATGGTGTGATGGACTATTACCGGAAAGCGCTTGACCTGCCGGTAGAACTGGAGCTGGTTGACAGTGCTGCTGCTCCGGTACGTTGCGGTGTTCTGCCGGTACTGAGCATCGCTGAGCCGGAAATCATACGGCCCGGCACCATATCGGCTGAAGCCGGACGGCTCGCCTTGAAGTCGCTCAGAGCAGCGGCTGAACTTTGCCTCGATGGCGTGTGTGACGCCCTTGTCACGGCCCCGATACACAAGGAAGCCATAGCACTCTCAGGCTGCGAAGAAAAAGGCCATACGGGATTTCTCGGCAAGATGTTTGCGGTATCCGCTCCAACCATGATGTTCTTTGATCCGCTCCTGAACCTCAAGGTAGCCCTTGCCACCATTCATGAACCTCTTGAAGAGGTTTCCTCGCTCATCCGGAAGATGGACCTTGATGCTTTTCTTGCTGCTCTTGCCAATTCATTGAAAACCGATTTCGGCATTGCCGGGCCCCGCATTGCTGTGCTTGGCCTCAACCCCCACGCTTCCGATGGCGGCGTGATTGGCCGCGAAGAGCTGGATATCATCCGACCCTGCATTGAAAGACTTTCAACCCGGCTCCAGGTGGATGG
>CAJAOR010000243.1 GCA_903942355.1 uncultured Chlorobiaceae bacterium
GCGCTGAACCAGCGTCGGGATGATGCCCTGTCCGGTCTGGTAGCCGGTGCTGAAGAGCAGACAGCGCTCTTTTTCAAAAAAGTCAGCCAGCTTTTCTTCGAGCTCGATGTGCAGGTTTACCGTGCCGGTCATGTAGCGTGATCCGCTGCAACTTGTGCCGTATTTGTTGATGGCGTTGATCGATGCTGCTTTGACCCGTGGGTCGGCGGTCAGGCCAAGATAGTTGTTTGAGCCGGCCATAACCAGTTTTCGCCCGCCAAAGGAGACGACAGGACCTTCGTTTTCGTCTATGGGATGAAAAAAGGGATAGAGGCCTTGCGCCTTGACGTCGTCAGCAATGGTATATTCAATACACTTTTTGAAAAGGTCTTTGGTTGTCTCCACAGTAATGCAAATTTATTTCAGCAGTAACAAAAAAAAGCTGGAATTTCTTGTGTTTACGGTCCTCTTTTTTTGTTGTTTTTTCGGTGACCGGTTTTTCGGGTAAGCGAATTTTGCTTAAGAACCGAAATGTATCAAAAATTTTAGTTTTTTGTTTATAGCCGTATCCGGTTTTTTTTGCTTAAAAAAAAGAGTCTTTGGGAAAACGCAGCGTGAGTGGCTGAATCAATAGAGTTAAGGGGATATATGAGTGAAACAGTTTTGGTGACCGGTTCAACTGGTTTTATTGGCAGGCGACTGTTGCGCCATCTTGCTGAAGAGGGCGACAGGGTCAGGGTATTTCTTCGTCCTGAAAGCAATGGCGGGGATTTGCCGGAAGGGGTGGAGGTTTTCCGGGGCAGTTTTGGCGATATGGATGCGCTTGGCCGGGCGGTGCGTGGCGTTGACCGCATTGTGCACCTGGCGGGGGTAACGAAAGCGCTTGACGAGGACGGGTATGACGCAGGTAATGTGATGCCGGTGCGGAATCTGCTTGCGGCAGCAAGGGAGCATAACCCCGGGCTGAAGCGCTTTCTGTTTGTTTCGTCACTGACGGTTGCCGGCCCGGCTTCGGAAGGGAGGGGCGGGGTCGGTGAGCATGATAAACCCGCACCGGTAAGCGCATACGGAAGGAGCAAGTTACGGGCTGAAGCCCTCTGCATGGAGTCCTCGGCCACTATGCCGGTTACCATTGTCCGTCCTCCAGCGGTTTATGGGCCTGGTGACCGGGATGTCTTGCAGGTTTTTCAGATGCTTGCCAAGGGGGTGCTGGTATCGGCGGGCAATGCGGCCAAACAGCGTTTCAGCATGATCTATGTTGACGATCTTGTTTGCGGCATGATGAAGGCGGCCCGTTCGGATCGCTCTGCGGGGCGCACGTACTATATCACCTCACCACGCTCATACTCATGGGAGGAGCTGATTGCCGCCGTGCAGCCGGTGCTCGGATTGAAGAGGATATACCGGCTTTTGCTGCCGAAGCCTCTTGTTTTTTTTGTCGGCACGGCCATTGGCGCAATGGGTTCGTTCTGTAAAAAAGCTCCGCTTATCAACCGTGACAAGGCCAATGAACTGGTGCAGGATTTTTGGGTCTGTTCACCCAGGCAGGCTGAGATTGATCTTGGCTTTACGGCACCGACAACTCTTGAAGAAGGGGTTGCAAAAACAATTGCCTGGTACCGGAGCAACGGGTGGCTGTGAATTCGTGCCGGCTTATCCCAGCAGTTTTTGCATGAGCCGCAGGAGCAGATATTTTTCGTCCGGGTAGGGGAGCAACCCTTTGAGCGCGGCGTCGGTCTCCCTCAGCGCGGCGATTGCACGTTCGGCATCCTGGAGTGAAAATAAGCGAGTGTAGGCAAGATAGTTTTTGACAAAGTACTCCTGTTTGCCATACATGCCGAGTATTTTGGCAATTTCTGCCGGGGGAAGCTGTTTTACCTCGGGCAGCGAGAGTTTCCAGAGCCGGATATAAAAGGTGGTCAGGAAGCGGACGATGTTGCCGAGCCCCTCTTTTTGTCCCTCCTGATCCATGATCATGAGTGATATGCCGCTGCAGAGTCTCAGGCTTCGTTCCGCCAGGGCTTTTTCAAGTTCAAAGACGTTGTAGCTGCGCGATATGCCGACGCAGTCGAGCACATCGGGCGCTGTGATACGTTTTTCCGGCCCTCGGGCGGAGGCGTACATGATAATTTTTTCAATTTCCTGACACATTTCGCGGGCCGATGGCTGAATGTAGGCGGTAAAGGCTTTAAGGGCATCGGGATCAAATATCCATCCGGATGCTTTGGCCCTGTTGGAAGCGAAGAGTTCAGGCGACTTGATGGCGGGAAAATCGTGGCGGTATTCTTTCAGGGTGCTGAAGGGAGCTTTTTCAATCTCTTTTTTGTCGATCTGGTCGGCGTCGAGCACCAGAACGGTAAACTCTGCCGGATTCTTGATATAGAGGCTGAATTTTTCTTCATGCTGTTTCTGCAGCTCCCGGGTTGACGGCTTTTTTATTTTTTCAAACTGCCGGACAATGATAAGCTGTTTGGGAGTGAACATCGGGTATTCGGAGGCCTTAGAAACCAGTTCACCCGGCGTAAGGTCAGGACCGTAAAGTATTATGGTATTACAGTTTGCGTCGCTTTCAGAAGGAAATATTGCTGTTTTGATCATATCGGCAAACTCTTCCTTGAGGTAGCTTTCGGGGCCATAAAAGAGGTAAACCGGAGCAATGGTTCCTGCAAGTATATTTTTTTTCAGTGCATCCATGTGTCTTTTGGGGGATTGTCCAGGCATCACGGGGCGTACTTGGGAGTACGCCCTGAAGCGTTAACGGAAAGTTTAGAATGGCAGGTCATCCTTGTCGTTTTCAAGCAGCGCTCCTGAAGGCGGGGCGGGAGGTAACTGATGCTCAGAGGAGCTTTGCTGGCGCTCGAATTGCGGTGAACTGCCTTCATGGCCCTGTCCTGACGGTTTTCCATCGAGCATCTGCATTTCACTGATCACAATTTCGGTGGTGTACTGCTTGACGCCCTCTTTTTCCCAGCTCCTGGTTTGCAGTTTTCCCTCAACATAAACTTGTGATCCCTTGTGCAGATACTCCTTGCAGATTTCTCCGAGTCGTCCCCATGCGATGATTCTGTGCCACTCCGTTCTTTCCTGAAGTTCGCCTTGCTGGTTTTTGAACTTTTCGCTCGTCGCAACGGTGAAGTTTACGACGGTTGTCGATCCCGCCTGCCGGCTCTCCGGTTCTCCACCGAGTCGGCCGATAAGCATTACTTTATTAAGTCCTCTTGCCATAGTGTTTGGATGGTTTGTTGAAAAAAGCTTTCGGGAATGCATTTCCCCCGCATCGTTAAAGTATAAATACTTCTTTTATACTGCAAGCAGCTCGGCATCAATGACAGGGCCCTCCTGGCAAAGCAGGATGGTACGAAGGCCTCCGTCCGGACCCTTGACTTCGACGCTGCACCCGTAGCAGATTCCGATGCCGCAACCCATCACTGATTCAAGTGAGACGTCACATGCGGCATGGCTGGCCTGGCAGAGTCGGGCAAGTGCTTTCAGCATTGGATTTGGCCCGCAGGCAAAAACTTTGAACGTGCCCTCTTTCCGGAGAGCCGGCAGCTCGGAGCCAAGCAGTTCTACCACGTTACCCCTGAACCCTTCTGAGCCGTCATCGGTTGCAAACCGACAATTTGAAAGCCCAGGAGTGAGCAGATCCTCTTTTGATTGGCCTCCGATCAGGTTGATTATCTTTTTGCCTTTTTCGGCCAGTATTTTTTCAAGAAAAAGCATGGGAGCGGTACCGATTCCTCCGGAAACAAGAATGGCAGTGTCGAACTCCCTGCTTGAAATATCAAAACTGGTACCGAGCGGGCCGAGCACCTGCACGGTTGAGCCTGCTGCCAGGTCAGAGAGCAGTGACGAGCCGTGCCCGATAGATTTAACCATGATGTCCAGGAGCGATCCACGCACGTTGTGTATGGAAAACGGTCTTCTGAGCAGTGGCAGTGTGGCTTCGCTCACCTTGATGTTTACAAAGTTTCCGGGTTTGGCGGCAGCGGCAATTGCCAGGCAATCGAGGGTGATGATGCAAACAGTCGGGCTGATGCGGCGGGTCTGGACGATAGTTGCCCGGATATCGGCGATGGACTTTGTTTCAGGCATAACGGGGCTTGCTTCAAGGAATAGGTGACAGTGACCGGTCTTGATTGAGAGGGTAATTAAGTGAGCGGAACACTCATTTGCAAGCTGTTCCGTTGAGATAAAAAAAGTTTAAAATTTTAAACCGTGCATGAACTGTGTATGTTAGCCTGAATTATTCATCAAAGCAATAAAAAAAGGGGGCTATAAATATCGTAATTGCTTATATTATTGGTGCTTAAGTCAATAAATAAGACACGATATTTATGCAACCCCTTCAGCCGAATATAGTCACACCACAGAGTA
>CAJAOR010000244.1 GCA_903942355.1 uncultured Chlorobiaceae bacterium
ACAGGCTCATGCGACACATCCTGAACGTTGGGGATCTCGACCAGTCAAGCATTGGAAAGTTATCCGGGAAGTGATTCTGAACCCGGACAAAGTCGAATGATTTTTTTTAAAATAATGCGACATCTTTGTTGACATATTCCGTCCTTCTTGTTTCTAGGGCTTAAGGACGTTTTTTTTAACATCCGGCGAACGGTCTCATAGGAAATATCATCAACGTATTTCAGTTCCACTGCCTTGTCGGCAAGCAATCTCAATGTCCATCGCTTATGACCTTCCGGTGCTTCTGAACAGCTCATCGCTATCAGATGAGCTTCAAGGTCTCCATCAGCTTTTCGCTGATACACGCGCGTTGAGGGTTTGCCTGTAAGTGCCATATCAATACCCTTTTCTACAAATCGCTTTTTAACCCGGTTTATTGTTTTCATGCTGACATTCAGAACTCGGGCAATAGTTTCATTGATTGACCGTTCTTTCTGGTATTTGCCTTCATCACATGCCAATAAAATCAGTGCATTCAAAACCGTTTGAGCAGCATGCTTTCCTCTGCTGCTGAAAGCATCAAGCTCTTTCCGTTCTTCTTGGGTCAAGGTGACTTTGTACCTCTTCATATTCAATCCTCTTTTGGTTGATTATGAAGAACAATATATGATTACTTATACGTCTTTCTATATGTGACGTGACACTAGTCTATAATCCAGAAAAAATGGATTATGAAATGAAAGACTATGTTGTTAAGCATAAGCCCGCGAAACCGTGAGCAACAAAGAAGCAGTTGTTTTCAAAAATAAAAATGGGCTAACAAAGCGTGCACCTGACGTGTGCGATTGTGCGGTGTTTTCGAGCATTTTTCTCGCTTCGAGTTTTTCCTGCTCCCAAGCATGGTCCACGCCCGCCCTTACGCAGGTAACGCAGACCGTTAGCCCACTCTCGTTACTCAACGCCTTACGAGGAAACCTTTGAATACTTCTGGACGTTTTCAAAGACCAACAATATTCCTACTCCACTGAATTTCTGATTGCCCCTCCTCACCTGAAAGGCACTCCAACTCATAATGCGAACAACGGAATGTTTGTTCGGTATTTGAAGAAGACTGATCTCCATTCAATTTTAGGGGGGTACTTCTATTGAGTGTATTTTTTTTGTCATTTTGCAGGAAAATAGATAAGATCTATCTAAAAATAGAGCAAAGTATTTTGCAATACCTGTAAAAAACAGTAACATAATTTCTATTATATTGAATAAAATTGTTTCAAGGGTATGGAGAACCTCACGAATCAAAGGCGGATAGCTTCCCTGCACAGCGCAGTTGCTCCTTTACGGCATTTGCTTGAAAATGACTCCGTCACCGAGATTATGCTCAACGCTGACGGCCGTGTTTGGATCGATGAAATCGGGTGCGGTATGTCCTGTACCGATGTAGTAATGAGCACTGAGGAGGCTGAACGGATGATTCGTCTTGTCGCTGCAACTTCGAATACGGAAATCAACGAGCGGAATCCGTCCCTCGCAGCAAAACTTCCGGGATGGGGAGCACGGCTTCAGGCTTCTGTTCCCCCCATTGTTGATCGCCCTGTTTTCGCGTTGCGCAAGCCTGCCAGAATGGTGTTTACGCTTGATGATTATGTGCAGCGGGGCATTATCAGTCCGGAACCTGCCCGGTTGCTTGAGCTTGCCGTGAAATCAAGAAAAAACATACTGATCGGTGGTGGTACGGCATCCGGAAAAACAACATTTGCCAATGCTGTGATCGGAAAACAAGAATAAGCCAAAAACGGAAAATAAGAATCACCCAGGGTTAGCGTAAAAAACACCCATAGCTCGTAGTTTGAAGGTGCAAACCAAATCAAACCCCAGAGCTATGAGGACACAGTTAAA
>CAJAOR010000245.1 GCA_903942355.1 uncultured Chlorobiaceae bacterium
GATATAGTAGTAAATAAAATAAGAAAAATTATTTAATAATAAATTATTTTACCTCCGCATGAATGCGCTATTGTTTGATTCTACAGCATGAAAGCCCCCTGTTCCAACCCTAGGCCGATGCTGTCAGCCGAGCAAAGGTGCAACAGGGTCTGCCCTTCAATCATGAACCCGTTAAACCGCATGAAAATTTCGTTCAGCAAACTCTCTGGAGCAGGCAATGACTTTATTGTCATCGACAACAGGGAAAACTCCATCCATCTTGCACCTGTGCAGATCAAGAATCTCTGCACAAGAAGAACAGGAGTCGGGGCTGATGGACTGATTCTCATTGAACCCTCCGCTCACTATGCATTCAGCATGAAATACCATAACGCAGACGGTTTTTTGGGTTCCATGTGCGGAAACGGCGGAAGGTGTGCCGTCTATTTTGCCGCTGCTATAGGGGTTCCTGCCACTTCCGGCAACGCTTATGCCTTTGAAGCCAACGGGAACCGCTACGACGCATGGGTGCTTGGATCGGAAAGCATCAAGCTGAAAATGCTTGCTCCAGAAGAGTTCAGAGACAATCTCGAAATCGAAGGCGAGTGCTGCTATGCCGTCAATACCGGTTCGCCGCATGCCCTTATCTATACTGCAGATCTTGATGCCGTCAAGGTAAACGAAACCGGAAGCGTCATCCGTCACCGAACCGACTTTTTCCCGGAAGGCACCAACGTCAATTTTATTGAAATAACCTCCCCCAACGCTCTTGCCCTCCGTACCTTTGAGCGAGGCGTCGAAGAGGAAACCCTTGCCTGCGGTACAGGCGCCGTAGCCGCTGCGCTGATGAGCTACTGGCTTGGCAAAATCAGCTCCACAACAGTAGATGTTACGGTAAAAAGCGGCGATACCCTTGAAGTTCAGTTCAGTGACGATATGAAAGACGTCTTCCTTACCGGTCCAGCAAAAATCATCTACCAAGGCAGCCTCACCATTGACTGAAAAAAACATTATGACCGACCAAACAAATTTATTTGCAACCGCTCAGCAACAGCTTGACGAAGCGGCCTCCGTCATCGCTCTTGATGCTGCCGCTCATCAGCTTCTCCGCTGGCCCTTGCGCGAACTCCATGTTACCCTGCCGGTAAAAATGGACAACGGCACCACCCAAATTTTTCACGGCTTTCGGGTACAGCATAACGATGCTCGCGGTCCGAACAAGGGCGGAATCCGTTTTCACCCTGACGAAACAATCGACACCATAAGAGCTCTGGCTGCCTGGATGACCTGGAAAACCGCTCTTTTGGATATTCCTCTCGGAGGCGGCAAAGGCGGAATCATCTGCAATCCCAAAACCATGTCGAGCGGTGAACTTGAACGGCTCTCCCGCGCCTATATCCGCCAGCTCGGAAGCTTCCTCGGCCCTGACAAAGACATTCCTGCCCCGGACGTCTACACCTCGCCCCAGATAATGGCATGGATGCTTGATGAATATTCCACGATGCAGGGAAAAAATAAGTTCGGCGTCATCACCGGCAAGCCCCTTGCGCTCGGCGGCTCTGCCGGACGGGGCGATGCCACAGCAAGAGGGGGGATTTTTTGTATCCGGGAAGCCGCCGATACTCTTGGCCTGAACCTTGCCGGAGCAAGAGCAGCCATCCAAGGTTACGGTAACGCCGGCTCTTTCGCACACAAGCTATGCGTTGAACTGCTTGGCATGAAAGTGGTTGCCCTGTCCGATTCAAAAGGGAGCATCTATAACCCCGAAGGTTTTCTCTATCCAGCCCTTTTGGCGCACAAACAACAAACCGGCTCGGTTACAGGATTTCCGGGAGCCGAAGTCATTTCCGACAGCGAACTGCTGAAACTTGAGGTAACGGTACTCTTTCCTGCAGCGCTTGAGTCGGTGATCACCGCTAAAAACGCCCCGGATATACGGGCAAAAATCATAGCGGAACTTGCCAATGGAGCAACAACTCCAGAGGCAGACACCATTCTCCACCATAACGGCGTCTATCTTATTCCAGACTTGCTCTGCAATGCTGGCGGCGTCACCGTCTCCTGGTTTGAAATGGTACAGAACGCATACGGATACTACTGGCAAGAAGAGGAGGTGCACCAGCACCTTGAAAAAAAAATGAAAGCCGCATTCCATAGTATGCAGCAAGCAGCCCAAACCCGCAAGGTGCATAACCGTATGGCGGCATATATCGTAGCGATCGAACGGGTCGCCGAAGCCATGAAGCTGCGGGGGTGGTATTAGAGGGAAAGAACGGTACGACAATATTGATTGCTCAAAACAAATAACCCCTCACGCCACGAGCCCGGGCGACCAATGCAGGAGCCATAAGCATGAAGAGCAATCCGAAACCCATGAGCCCCCCTTCTGCAACATTGTAGTCCGAAAGTATACGCTCCGCTGAATAGCCAAGCAAGTGGCCAAAGCCAAACTCGAAAATAACCGTGAGCAACACCCAAAGGATACCAACCTGCAACTGATGGCGTTTTGAACCGGCACGGAGCCAGTGAATGCTGAACCAGGTGATAGCAAAAATGATAGCGGATCCAACCAAAACACCCAACTGGCTTGCCGGCCGCTCACCTATCAACGGCACTAAAAAAAACCGCCGGATCGTGCCATGCGCCGATTCTGCAACGGCAATAATCACCCAAACCAAAACCGCTCTTTGCCACTTCATAAAAATATTCTCATTGTAATGGACATGAATGTTTATCTGCCAATTTCGCCGCCAGAATGCCCCTGCATCACAGAACAAGAATGAGTAGATCAGGATAATCCGCCAAAAACAGGAATTTTTGGTACCATTATGAACTTTTTACAGCCCATCTCGCGTTGTGCTTTCGTCAAGACTAACTATTGCCTTAAAGAAGTAAGGTTAAGCTTCATAATCAATTCCAATTCAGATAATTTGTAAATTTAAACGGGAAATCATTAATGGAAAAATGGGTTTGTGTACCATGCGGCTATGTTTATGATCCTGAAGTAGGCGATCCTGATGGCGGCATCGCACCGGGAACTCGCTTCGAAGACATTCCTGACGATTGGATATGTCCTGTCTGCGGAGTAGACAAGACACTCTTCGAAGTATATAATATGTAAGCAAAGTAATACAATCAAGTACGGTACGCTTCTGATGAAGAGAACGAGTCAGGGCGTACTGTTACTTTCCTTCTCTGATTGCGTTTCGGAAATCACCTCTTTTCCTTCATCCTTGACGGCACTGCTGTCTGAAGAGATAGCCTGCTCAAGCAGATACTCAGGAACACCAATCACCACCGAATCAACAACAGCTGTCGTATCAGGCATACGGGCAATCACCTCCTTGAAATCAGACACGACGACTCCCCTCTTTCGCATGATCGCATAAATAATATTTGCACGATTATGGACATAACGCGATGAACCTGTAGGGGAATAGCGGATCGGATTCGGCAGAATCGCAGCAAGTCTTGAGGCCTGTCGGGCCGACAACCTGGCCGCACTGACACCATAGTAATGGCGAGCTGCCTGGTCGATACCGAAAATACCGTCACCCCACTCAACAACATTCACATAGAGTTCAAGAATCCGCCGTTTGGAAAGCGATTTTTCTAGCCTCCAGGTGAGGATTGCCTCCTTGATTTTGCGTACCGGGTTTTTGGAAGGGGAAAGGTAAAGATTCTTGGCAAGCTGCTGGCTGATCGTACTGCCACCCATCTTGAATTTCTTGGCAACAATGTTTTTCTCAATCGCCCGTTCAATCGCCTGGTAATCAAACCCCTCATGATGCCAAAACTTGTCGTCCTCACCAATCAGAACCGCCTTGATAAGATTCTGGGAAACGTTATCCAGCGAAACCCATTTCTGATCTATTTTTTTATCGGTAAGCCCTTCACGTTGCCACTCAGCCTCGCGGTACTCCATAAAGGCTGTTTTTGCGGGATTTTCTTCCGCAAGCCGTCCAACATCCGGATAAACCAGGTATCGCCCTATATCGGCAACAAGCAGCAGTAACAGAATGGAGGAAATAATTCTGAAAAGCTTCATACTCTTGAGGTTGCAGCGTTGAAATGCGAGCAAGAAAAAGCTGAACGCTTAAAGTGAAAAGTGCCCTCGGGCAGACTCGAACCGCCGACCTACAGTTTAGGAAACTGTTGCTCTATCCACTGAGCTACAAGGGCATCGTGAGGGAATTTAGTACTTTTAAGCAAACATGCAACCACCCCTTTTACTTTCTTCCGAACATCTTGTCGAGCTGGTCAAGAGAAAGCTTGATAATCACCGGCCGACCGTGCGGGCAAGAGTAGGGCTCGCGGGTAGCAAAAAGGTTGTCGATGAGTGAGCGCATCTCTTCAAGTGAAAGCTTCTGGCCGGCCATGATGGCATTACGGCACGAGTAGGACTTTGCAAGATTGTCCCGCTTGTCAAGCTTGAGTTTTGAAGCGTTATCCTGATATTCAGCAATCATATCCTGCAAAATCGTCACTTCGGTACCCGGCTTGACATCCTGGGGAACCCCCTCGATCATGATGGTTTTACTGCCAAATAGCCTCAAATTAAAACCAAGCCGGTAAAGATCATCACGAATCTCCTCAAATATTTCATACTCCCACGGGCGGAACTCCACCTTTTGGGGAAAGAGCAACTGCTGCGAGTTTGGAACATTCTGGTTCATGACATCAACGGCACGCTCATACAGCACCCGTTCATGCGCCACATGCTGGTCAATAATCATCAACCCGGTCTTGATCTGACATATCAGGTACTTGTTATGCAACTGCCAGATTTTGGGTTCAACATCTTTCGGATTTGGCAAAGCATCATCATTATAGAGAGGAGCCAGCAAAAATGATGACAGCCCCTCATCACCTTCCCGCAACTCGCGTTCAGGCACAGCCTGTCCGGCACTTGAGTGATGCGGAAACATCGTCGCCTGATGCAATGGCTGATGCAATGGAGGGAGCGGTGAGACGGCAGGTTCATGAAATGCGCCTTCACGATAATTCCGGTACAGGGCATCTGTTGTGATGGCCCGAAGCGGAATATCCGGAAAAGAGAGTTTTCTGAATGCCGTGTCCCGGGCCTGGCCGGAAAGAATCCGGTCACTTTCGGTGACTTCAAGATCAGGCGAAAAATCGTGCAACTGGATAGCCCGTTTGATAACCGGATAGAACATGTTGCGCACATTGCGCTCATCGTCAAAGCGAATCTCAAGCTTTGCAGGATGCACATTCACATCAACACGCGAAGGGTCAATATTGAGAAAAAGCAGCACAAAAGGGGTCTGCCGCTCTACAAGCAGGTCGCCATAGGCCTGCTGCACCGCCTGCGAAAGCATCCTGTTCTGGATAAGGCGGCGATTGATAAAAAAATACTGATCAAGTTTCCGGCGTTTCTGCATGGCTGGTTTGCCCAGGAATCCCCTGATCGAGAGGTAATCATTTTCCTCGGAAAGCTCAATCATGCCGGCAGCAAAATCATCACCGTAAAAAACATTGAGCCGCTCAAGAATATCCTGACTCTTCACATGAAACAGTTCCTCATCATCGCTGTACATGCGCCACTCGATTTCCGGATAGGCCAGCACAAACGACTTGACGATTTCAAAAATATGATTGTACTCGGTAGCATTCGACTTCAAAAACTTCCGGCGGGCTGGAACATTATAGAAAAGATTCCGCACCGTAATGGTACTCCCCTGCTCACCCTGAACACCCGACTCCTCTGCAAGAACTCCGCCTTCATAGCGAAGTCGCAAACCAAGCGTCGCTTTAGCCGTACGGGTTTTAAGTTCGAAATGAGATACCGAGGAGATGCTTGCAAGCGCCTCGCCCCTGAAGCCAAGGCTTTGCAGCGAATCGAGATCCTCGACTCCGGTAATTTTGCTGGTTGCAAAACGCTCAACACACAAAAGAGCATCTTCGCGTACCATTCCTGCACCATTATCAACAATCCGGATCAGCTCTTTTCCAGCATCCTTGATGGCAACCGTTATCTTGCTGGCGCCGGCATCAATGGCATTTTCAAGCAACTCCTTAACAACCGATGCCGGACGCTGAACAACTTCACCCGCAGAAATTTTATTCGCAACTATATCAGGTAATCTTGCTATTCTTGCCATACGCTACCACGAGAACGATTTTCTTTAAACAAAAGGGCTGAAATAATTTTGAGTACTGCAAGTTATCGATAAAAAAGCTCCCTTTTGATAAAAAAGGATAATAAATATTCCCATGGGAAAGCATCTCTCAAGAGAACCGGGGGTTAACCCTGCCGCAAGCATTCCCAAAGTTCACCGAGAACAGCCTCGCTGAAGCGAAGTTTGTTCAGCTCCCGATCTCCCTGCATAAAGAGCGTTCTTGAAAGCAGAATCCCTGAATTTTTTCTGGCAATCGCCACGCAAAGCGTGCCAACCGGTTTTTCAGAAGAGCCACCTGCAGGCCCCGCAATACCCGTTGTCGAAAGGGCAAAATCGGCACCGCTTTGCTCAAGGCACCCGACGGCCATTGCCCGGGCAACCTCTTCGCTCACCGCTCCGAATTTGTCGATAATCTCCCCCGCCACTCCAAGGCTCCTCTCTTTAGCCTGGTTGCTGTAAACCACAAAACCCTGAAGAAACCATGCGGATGAACCCGGCACATCCGTCAACCTGCTTGCCACAAGACCGCCGGTACACGATTCAGCAACAGCAACCGTCAGCCCTCCGGCTGAAAGCTGCGCGCCAATCGTCGCCTCAAGCGACACATCACTGGTTGCATAAACAAACTTTCCCGCCCTCCCGACAATGGCATCAACAATGCGGCGATTATCGCCTTCAACCTCCTCAACCTCACCGCCAATAGTACTGACCATCAGGCTGACACCCGCAGCATGAGGCAAATAGGCAAGGGTCGTACCCTCCGGCAGACCATCTTCAATATCAGCAATCATCCCGGCAAGCGTTGACTCGCCGATACCAAGCGTTTTTACGGGTGTATGACGGATGACCGACCGGGAAAGCGCCGCAAACCAGGGAATCACAGTAAGCTCCATCATGGCAATCATTTCTGCAGGAACGCCCGGCATCAGCACCAGATAATGGTTTTGAAACCGCTCTCCGCACCCGATAATCATCCCGGCAGCCGATCCTTTCGTATTCGGAATAACATCAGCGCCTTCAATAACCATAGCCTGATCACGGAGTGAATCCGACACCTCCAGCCCTCTCTGTTTCATGCGGGCGACCAGATTAGCATAAGCCTCCTCGCTCAGTTCAAGCCCTCTTCCGAGAAGCTGCTGCACGGCCCCTCTTGTACGGTCATCCCTTGTCGGCCCAAGACCACCCGTAACCAGAACAAGGTCGGCCCGCTCAAGCGATTCGGCAAACACCGCCATCATCTCCTCTTCAAGATCCCGGCAGGCAACAACCCGGTCAACCGGTACCCCTATCCCGCCAAGGGCTCTCGACATAAAGGCCGCATTGGTATTCACCCTCTGCCCTTTCAGCAGTTCATCACCGACAGAAACAATTTCTGCACGCATAGAGTATTTTCCTCAAACAAGATAGCTTGCAATCCGCAGGATATCGGCAAAAACGCCGCCCGCCGTCACCTCCCCGCCCGCGCCGGGACCCCGGACAACAAGAGGAGTTGCCCGATAACGCTCCGTGGTAAAGACCACCATATTTTCTGATCCGCTGAGGCCGGCAATCGGACTCGCCAGCGGAATTTTTTTAACCCCGATGCTTGCCTTTCCATCCCTGATTTCACCGGCATAGGCAATAGTCATCTCCTCTTTGGCGGCCGCAGCAATCGCATCGGCATACCAGGCATCAACACCCGACAAACGGTGAAGAAACTCAGGAACCGGCATCTCGCCACGATACTCCAGAGGAACCAGGCTCTCGCAGACGACATCGCCAAACTCCAGCGTAAAGCCAAGCTCACGACCCAGAATGAGGAACTTCCGGGCAAAATCAGCACCCGAAAGATCATCGCGCGGATCAGGCTCGGTATAGCCCGCCTCCTTCGCCCGACAAACAATTTCACTAAACCGCCCGCCCTTGCGAAGTTCATTAAAAATAAAGCTTAACGTGCCGGAAAGAACGCCCTCGATACTGATAATCTTGTCTCCGCTGTTTTTCAGGTCATTCAAGGTGTTGATAATCGGCAATCCCGCTCCCACATTGGTTTCATACAAAAAACGGGCATTGCTTTTCCTCTGGGCCTCCCTGATGCTCCGGTAGAGCGGCCAGGGGCCAGCCATTCCGAGTTTGTTGGCGGTCACCACCGAAATATTGGCAAGCAGCAGGTCAGGATAAATTTCAGCAACACTGGCGCTGGCCGTACAGTCCACAAAGATCGTGTTGTGCAGGTTTTTCTCCCTGATAAGCTGCACGTAACCCTCAATACCCGGATGGTCGCTCCTCGGCAAGAGGGCCGACTGCCAGTTCTGAAGGTCAATGCCATTATTATCCAGAGCCATCATCCGGGTATTGGCCATCCCGCAAACCACCACATCAAGGTCATTATCCTGCTGTAAATTAAGCCTGTGAGCGCTGATCTGGCCAATCAGGCTTTTTGCAATCGTTCCCGTGCCCGCAATAAAGAGATGAACCTTGCGCTGCGACAGAAAAAACGATTCATGAATACAGTTCAGCGCCTTATCCTCATCATGCGCGTCAATCACCAGCGAAATATTCATCTCGCTGGCACCCTGGGCAACGGCAATCACATTGATGCCGTTTTTGCCAAGGGTCTCAAACAATTGCGCCGAAACACCCGGATGACCCGACATATTGTTGCCAACCACAGCAATCATGGCGAGGTTGCGACGGATCACAAAAGGTTCTATCTGGCGCGACTCTATCTCTTCGAGGAACTCCTCCTCCAGCATTGATTTCGCCTTTGCAGCCTGAGATGGCGTGATGGCAAGAGTGATCGACTGCTCAGATGAGGCCTGTGAAATAAAGATGATATTGATCCTGTGGCGGGCAAGGCAGGTGAACAGCCGTGACGCAATACCCGGAACTCCAACCATGCCGCTCCCCGACATGTTCAGCAATACAACCTTGTTAATCGAAGAAAGCCCTGTTACCGGCATGGTGCGGCTGATCTCTGAAGGCGTAGCCCGTTCAATGCGCGTACCTTTCGCCGCAGGGTTGAAAGAATTTTTGATCAATACGGGAATACCGGCTTTCATGGCCGGCTGAACGGCAAGCGGATGCAGCACTCTGGCCCCGGCATGAGAGAGTTCCATAGCCTCCGCATAACTGATAAAAGGCAAAATCCTTGCATCCCGAACCCGTTTCGGATCCGCACTGAAAAAGCCGTCAACATCGGTCCATATCCAGATTTCCGCCGCCTCAAGTCCCGCGCCAAGAATGGATGCCGTATAATCGGAACCGCCACGCCCCAGCGTTGTGGACGAACCATCCGGCGCCGCAGCAATAAAACCGGTCACAACCGGCACCCCCTCAAAAGAGGCAAAGCGCTTTCGAATCTTGAGTTCGGAGGCGTGTGCATCGAGCCGTGCATCAACATAATTGGCGTCGGTAACAATCAGCTCGCGGGCATCAACAAAAAACGAAGCCATACCGCGCTCCTGAAGATAACGGCTTACCAGACGGGCAGAAAGACGTTCGCCGAAACCAAGCACCAGCGCCATGCTTTTTTCAGAAAGCTCTCTGAGCAAAAAGAGCCCCTGCACAATATCGTTAAGCTCTGACAGTTCAGCACGTATAGAGGCCGTAACATCGTCAAGGATTGAACCTGAAAAAAGCTCCCCGGCCATCGAAAGATGCAGATGCTCAAGTTCATCATATGCACTGCGATACCCGATATCGCCATTGCAAGCTTTTGTCGCTGATTCAAGCAGCAGATCAGTGACACGATGAATGGCCGAAACCACAACAATAAGCCTGTCGTCACCGAGTGCCCCGGCAATGATATCGGCAACTTTTTTAATCCTACTGGCTGACCCCAGTGAAGTACCTCCAAACTTGTATATCTTCATGCTCCCGCCCGTGCCCTGCTTGAAATATGAAAAGAGACTGAACCACTCAATTATCAGCTGATAATATAAATCATTTCCCCAATGAGTTGCATAAACAGTAACTCCTGTTATCGTAACAGGAGCAAAAAAAAAAGCGCCCTTACAGGGCGCTTTAATTCTTAAGCTTGGTGAAACAATCTGTCAGTTCGTCAGCGCATCTGCACCAGAAACAATTTCACTCAACTCAGTCGTAATCGCGGCCTGCCGTGCCCGGTTGTAACTGATGTTGAGCGTCCGCATAAGCTCCTTGGCATTTTCAGTTGCAGAATCCATCGCCGACATGCGCGCCGCCTGTTCTGCAGCACTCGACTCAAGCATCATTCTCCATATCTGAGTATTGAGATGCTTCGGCACCAGTTCATCCACAATTGCCGACGGGGAGGGCTCATAAATATAATCGCTGCAGCTCTCCTTGCCTGCGTCAACAGTTTCTGGCGCAATAGGAAGAATCACCTCTTCCCGCAGGTTTGGGGCAAGCACCGACTTGAATTCATTGTAAGCAACCACCACCCGGTCAACCTCGCCACGCAGATACATGCTCGACGCCGTATCAGCAATCTCCTTTGCCGTCGAAAAATCAAGGCGCTGAAACACAGCCGCATACCCCTTGACAATCTTGTAATCCCTTTTCCTGAAAAAATCAAAACCACGCGAACCGGCACAAATCAGGCTGACTCCGCCCTTGCTGTGAAGAGCCGGATAATCCTCATGAATGATTTTGCTCGCAAGCTTGATGGCATTGGTATTAAAAGCACCGCACAAACCCCTGTCAGCAGTGATAAGAATCACCAGAACCTTGTTGACCTCTGAACGACCCGAAAGCATGGGGTTGCGTGAAGTATCTACCTTAGCAGAGAGGGAACCAAGCATCTCCTTCAGCTTCTTGGCGTATGGCCGGGCCATGACAGCCCGCTCCTGGGCCCTTCTCAGCTTCGCAGCGGCCACCATCTTCATCGCCTTGGTGACCTGCTGTGTAGACTTTACCCCTTTGATTCGTACACGTATA
>CAJAOR010000246.1 GCA_903942355.1 uncultured Chlorobiaceae bacterium
CCGAGCAGGTTTTTCATTGATGCATCACCTTCAGAAGAACCGCCCGAGAAACTGTAGATGTATTGCTTACGGGCGCTTTTGTCGTTAGTAATCTCAGATTTTGGCATGATTTTTCAGGAGTAATTGTTTCTTTTCCACCAAAGACAAAAAAAGAGGCGCAGGTGGTGAAAAAACAGGTGAAGTTGACTACTTTTATGGAAACTGAAGTTTAATAAAAAGCTGATGTAAAAACTACCTGAAAGGATATTTCATGCTGATTTAATTATGGGAATTGAACCGCTTGTTATTTTTCTGCAAGTCCTGCGTCTTGCCGTACCCTATGTTCTTACTTCGGTCGGTGCAACTTTTTCAGAACGGGGCGGGGTGGTCAATCTTGCGCTTGAAGGGATGATGCTTGCCGGTGCATTTGGTGCTGCTTTTGGCCAGTACCGGACCGGTTCGGCGTTTCTGGGTATTCTTTTTGCACTGCTCTGTGGCCTCGGTGTAGCGTTGCTGTTTGCTTTTGTGACGGTAACGCTGAAGGCTGACCAGATTGTTGCCGGTATTGCCGTCAATATCCTGGTAATGGGGGCCACCCGTTTCGGGCTAAGCCTGCTTTTCGGGAGCTCGATGAATTCGGAGCGAATTGCCGGTATCGAGGTGCCTTCTCTTTTTCTTGATCCGCTCTTTCTTGCCGCTGCATTCTCAGTCGTTGCCGGTCACCTGCTCTTGTTTAAAACGCCTTACGGCCTTAGGCTCCGGGCAACTGGCGAAAGTGCTGAAACTGCTGACAGTGCAGGAATCAATGTTGATCGCATGCGCTATTCCGGTGTGCTCGTTTCCGGTGCGCTTGCCTCTCTTGGAGGTGCTTTTCTTGTTTTCCAGCAGCATACGTTCACTGATAACATGTCGGCCGGGCGGGGTTATATAGCACTTGCCGCCATGATTATTGGCAAGTGGAATCCCGCTGGAGCCGCACTTGCGAGCCTGCTTTTTGCAGCGACCGAATCCATGGAAATCTGGCTCCAGACCGGCTGGATTCCCTCACAGTTGGTGCAGTCGCTTCCATACGTCATTACGCTGGTTGTGCTTGCCGGGTTTGTGGGAAGGGCTTCTGCTCCAAGGGATGCGGGTATTCCTTTTCAGAAAAACCGCAAATCAGATTAGGCTGACCACCTCTCCGACAAGTTTTTCAATTCCTCTGGCAACCTCGCTTATTGGAGCTTCCAGCATATAGGCCGGAGTGCTGACCACTTTTGCCTCCCGGCAGACAATCGTGTTCCAGGCCGGGCAATCGACATGGCGGGCACCCATGGCCTCAATGTCTGCGGCTGTCTCCTGGTCATTGCCTATCGTCAGCTCAAGATGCTCATTGCCCAGTATCTTTGCTGCGATCACTGGAGCAATACAAATAAAGCCAAGCGGCTTTCCTGCCTTGAAGAATGATTGAACGGCTTCGGCAACTTCCGGGTTGACGTCGCATGATGCGCCATTGAAGGCATGGTTGCTGAGGTTTTTTGCTGCTCCGTAACCTCCTGGCAATATCAGTGCATCAAGGCCAAGTGTCCCGATCTCCTTGAGATCGGTGATGGCGCCGCGGGCAATGCGTGCTGATTCGACAAGGATATTGCGCGACTCGTTCGGCATCACTTCGCCGCTGTAATGGTTTATGACATGGTGCTGCGTTATGCCGGGTGCCAGACACACTGCTTCAGCGCCTGCCTGGTCAATGGCAAGAAGGGTCAGCACGGCTTCATGGATTTCCGATCCGTCAAGAAAGCCGCAACCGGAGAGGAGAAGGCCTATTTTTTTCATGGAAATTAGGGTTGATTTGCTGGAATATATATTTTATTTGTATAATAAACGTGTTTCCGGTTTGCTAAATGGTTGCTATAGAGCTTGTTCTTGGCGGTAGCAAGCGCTGGAGTTTTTTGAGCAGGGAGGAGCTGAGGCCGGTTGTACCGGAAAAGAGGTTGCGGTTGGTGGTTTTCTGCTTATTGTGGGTTATATTTTCTGTTTCGAAGTTTATCATTTGAGCCTATTGAGATGATTACTCCCAAAGAAACGTTATTGCTGATCATTGATGTGCAGGGTCGGCTGGCGCAGAGTGTTGTTCAGTCAGCAACTCTTGAAGCCAATCTCTCCAAGCTGGTCAGAGCTTGCAGCATTCTTGATGTTCCTGTTCTTTTGACCGAGCAGTACCCCAAAGGGCTGGGCACCACCATTGAATCGCTGAAGGAGCTGCTTCCGGGCAATGTTGCGGTTGAGAAGCTTGCATTCAGTTGTTGCGGAACCCCGGAGTTCATGCGGCGGCTCCGTTCATTCAACCGTAACGATATTCTTGTTGCCGGCATTGAGGCTCATGTTTGTGTTTACCAGACCGCGGTCGATCTTGTTGAGTTTGGCTACAACGTTCATCTGGTGACCGATTGCGTTTCCTCCAGAACGGAAGAAAACAGACGTATCGGGATTCACTGTATTGAAAAAGCCGGGGCCTCCCTTACCAGTACTGAAATGGCTGTTTTTGAGCTGGTTCGCCTTGCCGAGGGCGAGCGATTCAAGGCTATTTCAAAGATTGTCAAGGAGTAGCTGCAATTTTTCCTTGCGATTCTGCAAGCTCTATTTTCCAACAACGGCTTTCAGCATCGACTGCAGTATCTCTTTTCCTTCAAAAATATCGGTTTCGATTTTCAGATAGTAACAGGGTCTTGTCGTAAGAATTCTGATGAGCTCCGGATAGCCAAGCATCCGGAAGTAGTCTTTTTCCGTGGTTATCAGGCTCAGTCCTTTGGCTTCGGCTTCGCGGCTTATGGCTTGCAGCTTTTTGGCACTGTAGGGTTCATGGTCGCGGAAAAAAAGGTGTGCCTTGATGCTGACGCCCTCATTTTTGAGGCTTTCCAGAAAGCCTTCGGGTGAAGAGATACCTGCAAACGCGAAAGCGTTAATGTCTTTCATGGCGCGAGCCTCTTCCGAAGTGGTAAATTCGCCTGAAAAACAGACCAGTTCGGCGGTTCTGACGCGAGCTTTTATGAGAGGCCGTCCGAATTTTTGAACGCTCTTTTCTATTGCGTCAGCTTTTTGGGGGTCGCTGATTTTGTTGAGCACAATCAGGTCAGCTCTCGAGAGGTTTTTCAGCGGTTCCCTCATGCGGCCTTCAGGCAGCATTTTTGCCTTCAAAAACGGTTCTGTTGTATTGATGACCGCGATATTGAGCTCCCTGTGGATTTGGCGGTGCTGGAATGCGTCATCGAGGATGATAACAGAGGGTAGTCTTTTTGCAAAGCGTTTTACAAGATAGGCTACAGCATCCTTTCGCTTATTGGCAACAATGACAATTGCATTGGGATTGTTCCATGCAAGCATTGCCGTTTCATCGCCGGCCTCCCTGCTGCCGAGCATGATTCTCTGACCGTCGGAAACAAGCTGTACGCCTTTTGACTCCCGCCGATATCCCCTTGAGACGATGGCCGGCGTGCAACCGATTGAGAGATAGTATTTGACGACCCAGTCAACGAGCGGGGTTTTGCCTGTCCCGCCTACAGAGAGGTTCCCTATTGAAACAGCAGGAACTGGTGATTGCCATGCTTTGAACAAATGCCGGTCAAAAAGGGTATTGCGAAAATGCACAATAACCCGGAATAAAAGAGCAGCAGGTCTGAAGAGTATAAAGAGAGGGTTAGGCATGGCTCAGCTTGATTGAAAGTTGCTTGGTATACGATTGGAGCTCTTCCTTGTTTTTGAATTCAGGAAGATCAATGAGGTGGAGTTTGACGGTGGTTTTGCTGAAAGGTTTCGGAATTTCAAACTGGTCCCAGCTTTTGAGCTTCCAGGGGTTTGCATGGCTGATATCAGCAAAAATGAGCGGATAGCGGTTTTCTGAGGCTAGCCGTAAGGTGCCGAATTTGAACTGGTTGGCAGGTCCGCGCGGCCCGTCGGGTGTGAGGACTATAATATCGCCTTTCCGAAGGGCTTGTTGCATGGCGCTCTTGACTTCATCGCCTCCTTTTGAGCTTGACCCCCTGATAAGCGAGAAACCGAGTTGTTCAAGCGTATTGGCAAGCATATTTCCATCTTCAGACATGCTTACAACCGCGGTAATCTGCTTTTTGGGAAAGAGCGACTTGGCGAGAAGCCATCCGGTAATCATGTTGCCGTGCCAGAAGGCGATAATGGCGCCATGGTCAGGAAGCTGGATGTGCCGGGGCGTTACCGATATCCGCAGGCTTGTATGGAGAAGCTTCAGCACGATGGGGATGATATGCCGGGAAATCAGCGGGGAGTGGGACATAGGTGCTCGAAATAATTGACGATCGGGTAACCTGAGTGCACAGGAATAATTTTTTAATTATTAATTTTATGCATCCTGCATTATATACAGGCTAAGTCTTAAAAAGACGGGGGTAATTTAACAAACCATGCCGATAAACCACAGGGTCAAATACGGCAAATGCCCACAGTGAAAGTTATGAATGTTTTGATTATTGGAAGCGGTGCCCGTGAACATGCCATGTGCTGGTCTGCAGCTCGCAGTGAGGGTGTGCAGAGGGTTTTTGTGGCACCGGGGAACGGCGGTACCGCCTTGATGGGAGGAAAGGTTTGTAATGTTCCCTTGAATGCTGACGCGCTGGACGATTTGCTCCGCTTTTCCGTGGAAAACAATGTCGAACTGACGGTTGTCGGTTCCGAGCTGCCGCTTGAGTTGGGTATTGTGGATCTGTTCCGTCGTTCGGATAAAAAAATTGTCGGACCTTCGCAGTCTGCTGCCCGTCTGGAGTCGAGCAAGGTTTTCTCAAAGGAGTTTATGCAGCGCCACGGAATTCCTACTGCGGACTATCATGTTTTTCGTGACGCTCAAGCTGCCATTTGCCATATCGGCTTATCGGAGAGGCGCTATCCCCAGGTGATCAAGGCAAGCGGCTTATGTGCCGGAAAAGGCGTTTTTATTGCTCTTGACCGGGAACAGGCTCTGAAAGCCGTCAGGGAGATTTTTGAAGAACGTATTTTCGGAGATGCGGGAAATGAGGTGGTCATCGAGGAGTTCCTTCAGGGTGAGGAGGCGAGTGTTTTTGCGCTGACCGATGGCACGGCTTACAGGCTTTTTATGCCGGCCCAGGATCATAAGCGGATCGGCAACGGCGATACCGGCAAGAATACCGGTGGCATGGGAGCCTATGCCCCTGCACCGCTGGTGACGCCTGAGGTGATGCGGAAGGTTGAGGAGCGGATTATTTGCCCCACCCTGAAGGGCATGAGGGATGACGGCTCTCCGTATACTGGATTTTTGTATGTTGGACTTATGATCGACAGGGGAGAGCCTTCCGTTGTTGAGTACAACGCCCGAATGGGCGATCCTGAAACTCAGGTGGTGCTTCCCTTGTTGAAAAGCGACTTTGTCGCAGCTTTGCTGGCAAGTGTTGACGGTACGCTTGGAGAGGTGCCTTTTGAAATGCACCGGAAATCGGCGGCAACCGTCGTTATCGCTTCCGGAGGCTATCCTGACCGGTATGAAACCGGCAAGCCCGTCACCATTGCCGATGAGCTTTCTGCTCTGCAGGACAGCCTGCTGTTTCATGCGGGAACCGCGTATGAAGGGGGCCGGCTTACGACTGCGGGCGGACGGGTATTTTCGGTTACGGCGCTCGGCGAAACACTCAGGGAGAGTATTGATCGGGCTTACCGGGCGGTTGAAAAGATCGGTTTTGAAGGGGCCTATTATCGTACCGATATCGGGGCCAAGGCTCTTTAATGCTTCAGTCAAAGATTGTTTTATGAAGTTGCCCAGGCGTCAATTCGAGATTATTCAGGAGCAGGCATTTCGGGAGTTGCCCTATGAATGTTGCGGGCTGCTGGTCGGAATACAGAGTCGTGATCACAGGGGAAATGTAGAAAACACCGTCTATGAGATTGCCCCATGCCGGAACTGCCTCTATTCCGGCAAGGAGCAGGGCTTTGAGATTTCTCATCAGGAGTATCTTGATGTGGAGCATGAAGCCGTGATGTTTGGCTATGATATTATAGGCTCCTATCACTCTCATATCAATTCTCCGGCCCTGCCATCATTGCATGATGTTGATTTTGCGCGCTCAGGCCATACCTTGCTGATTATTTCACTGACGAATGGGCGACCAAAGGAGGTGACAGCATGGCTGCGGCGGCAGTCTGGAGGATTTCATCAGGAACAGATCCGTGTGATCGGGTAGTTTGCCCGGGCTTAGGGGACAAAAACTCTTCAATTATTTTGTACATTACCTTTTTTTAAGCTTAGTCAAGTATTAAACCCCGAAATAACGTGCCAAAGCGGGAAGATATAAAGTCGATTTTAGTGATTGGTGCCGGTCCTATCGTGATCGGTCAGGCCTGTGAGTTTGATTATTCCGGCACTCAGGCGTGCCAGGCCCTCAAGGAGGACGGTTACCGGGTTGTGCTGGTGAACAGTAATCCGGCAACCATTATGACGGATATAGAATTTGCCGATGCAACCTATATCGAGCCGATTACACCGGAATACGTGCAGAAAATCATCGAGCGCGAAAAACCTGATGCCCTTCTGCCGACTATGGGTGGACAGACGGCCCTGAATATTGCGGTCAGTCTGGCTGAATCAGGCATCCTTGAGCGTAATGGGGTTGAACTGATTGGTGCGAAGCTTCGAGCCATCAGAAAAGCTGAGAATCGTGAGTTTTTCAGTGATGCCATGAAAAAAATTGGCCTTGAAATGGCCAAAGGTTTTTTTGTCCGGAATGAAAAAGAGGCGAAAGAGGCGCTTGAAGAGATCGGTCTTCCGATTGTTATCCGCCCTTCGTTTACGCTTGGCGGAACCGGAGGTGGATTTGCCGAGACGAAATCCGACTACTATGATGCCGTGCGCAGGGGACTTACTGAAAGTCCCATCAGTGAAGTACTGGTCGAGGAGTGTCTGACCGGGTGGAAGGAGTATGAGCTTGAGGTTATCCGCGATCTGGCTGATAACGTCATTATTGTCTGCTCTATAGAAAATGTTGATCCGATGGGGGTGCATACCGGTGACAGCATTACCGTCGCACCTGCCCAGACGCTTACCGACCGTCAGTACCAGGAGCTCAGGGATGCATCAGTAAGGATTATCAGGGAGATCGGTGTGGAAACTGGTGGCAGCAATATCCAGTTTGCCATCAATCCCGTAAACGGCCGTATCGTCGTTATTGAGATGAATCCCCGTGTTTCGCGCAGTTCGGCACTTGCCTCAAAGGCAACCGGTTTTCCGATTGCCAAGGTGGCTGCAAAACTTGCCGTAGGATACCGCCTTGATGAGATTCTCAATGACATTACAAAAACAACTCCGGCCAGTTTTGAGCCGGCCATTGACTATTGTGTTGTCAAGATTCCTCGTTGGGATTTTGAAAAGTTCAAGAATGTTGATGCCCGTCTTGGTGTGCAGATGAAGTCGGTTGGTGAAGTCATGGCCTTTGGAAGAAACTTCAGGGAAGCACTGCAGAAGTCACTCCGTGGCCTTGAAATCGGTCGCGCCGGGCTTGGCTCTGATGGCAAGGATGTCATGAATGTGCTTGATATGACACAGCAGCAGAAAAAATTTGCTAAAGAGGATATTCTTGAAAAAATCAAGATACCGAAGGCTGACCGGATGTTTTATCTGCGTTATGCCTTCCAGGCCGGAGCAACTATTGAAGAAGTTCATCAGTCGACAGGCATTGATCCCTGGTTCCTTGACAATATTCTCCAGATTGTTGAACTCGAAGGCGAGCTCAGGGAACTGGCCTCTGCAGTAGTCTGACCGGGTATGAGCTATCTCAGCAGGATATTGGAGGAGAAAAAGCGGGAGGTACAACTCCTTCGTCAGGAGAAGCCTGCGCGGCGTTATCAGGAGCTGCAGGGCTCTCTTTCGGCAACCCGTGATTTTACCGCGGCGCTCTTGCGCAGGGACGGGGGATTGAGGCTTATTGCCGAAATCAAAAAAGCCTCCCCTTCGAGGGGGCTTATTGTTGGCGATTTCGATCCTGTCGCCATCGCGCGTAGCTATGGGGAGCTTGGTGCAGCGGCCTATTCCGTGCTGACTGACCAGCTGTTTTTTCAGGGTTCCATCGATTATCTTCAGCAGGTGAGCCGCTCAGTTCCTCTTCCGGTGTTGCGCAAGGATTTCATTATTGATGAGTCCCAGATTTTTCAGTCCCGTCTGATCGGGGCTGATGCCATTCTTTTGATTGTGGCGGCGCTTGACCCCTCCCAGCTTGGTGATTACCTGCATTTGGCTGCCTCCATAGGCCTCCATGTCCTTGTGGAGGTGCACGACCGCAAAGAGCTCGACAGGGCCATTGAAAAGGGTGCTCCGATCATCGGTGTCAACAATCGGGATTTGAAAGACTTTTCCCTCAAGCTGGAAACATCGCTTTCGCTTCGTCCCTTTATTCCTTCAGACGTTATTGCCGTCTCCGAAAGCGGCATGAAAACTCCTGCCGATATCGCCCTTATCGAGCAGGCATCGTTTGATGCCGTGCTGATAGGTGAGGGCCTGCATACAAGCCCGGAGCTTCGTCAAATTACCTGGTCATAGCCCTGATTTCCCGAGTTCATACATGGCTTAGCCAGAAATGCCTGAAAAGTCAATAAAATCAAGGGGGTATTTTCATCTTCGGCCTTGTAGTGCCTAATTGATTATTTTATTTGTTTTGTGTTTTTTGTTTTGTATTTTTCTGTCAAAGTCTTTTTCACTTTTTCTATGACTGTCCATGTTTGTTCGAGTCAAATCCACACCGAATTCACCAAGGCAAACCGTACAGATTGTCGCCAGTGAACGCATCGGAGACAAAGTCAAACAGCGCATTGTCCGCTATGTCGGTGTTGCCATGAATGACACAGAACTGGTGAAAATGAAAGAGCTGGCCGAATTTATCAAGGCAGGTCTTGAGGAAGAGGCCGCCCCGGCGCTCTTCCATCCTGATGAATTGGCTCGAATGGCTATTGATGGACGAAAAAAGGCTGATGTATCGCCAGATCAGCCGTTGACGGTAGACCTGAAGCTGCTTCGGGAAGAAGACCGTGTGGTAGTCGGAATCCATGAGATTTATGGCAAGTTGTTTAATGAACTTGGTTTTGATCGAGTAGTCGGTGACCCTGCACGGCGCGTACAGTCAGCCAAGACGATAAAACATCTGGTAATGGCCAGAATTGCCAATCCGGCAAGCAAACGCAAGAGCGTCATAGATCTGGAGCGGGACTTCGGGGTTACACTTGATTTGAATGCGGTGTATCGGACATTGGATTATATCGATGACCAAAGTCTGGAGCTGATCCAGAAGAAGGCATGGGATGCGGCGACGGGATTATTAGCCCAGAAAATCGATGTGGTTTTTTATGACTGCACGACCCTCTATTTTGAGTCTTTTAATGAGGATGAGTTACGGGAAAAAGGATTGAGCAAGGAACATAAATTCAGCGAAAGTCAAGTATTACTGGCCATGATGGTGACCAGGGAAGGACTTCCTCTTGGATACCGGCTCTATAACGGAGCAACGTGGGAAGGCCATACACTCAAAAACGCCATAGTACATATCGAACGCATGGTTGGGATTGACCGTGTAGTTTTTGTCGCCGATAGCGGATTACTTTCAAAGGATAATCTTGATCTTATTGAGGGGTGTCAAAAAGAATACATTGTTGCTGCAAGGTTGAAGAGTCAACCAGAACGCATCAAAAAGCAGATTTTGGATAAAGCAAGTTATCAGCAGGGTGATCAGATGATGATCAAAGAGATCGCATTGCCAGGAGGACGGCGTCTGTTGGTCAACTATACGGAAAAACGGGCAAGAAAAGATGCTCATGACCGCCAAAAAGCGCTAGCCAAACTTCAAAAGAAAATCAACAAATCGAAAAATCCTGAATCGTTTATCAGTAACTCGTCCCATCGGAGATATCTGAAGATAGAGAATCAGCAAGCGGTGACGATCGATGAAGAAAAGATCAAGTACGCCGAACAGTGGGATGGGCTGCATGGTATCATCACCAATATCAAAGACATATCAGCAAGTGAAGCCTTTGATCAATACCGTGGGTTGTGGCAGATCGAAGAATCATTCCGCTTAACCAAACACGATCTGAGAGTTCGTCCTGTCTACCACGCAAGGCCAAGACGAATTCAGGCGCATCTGGCCATCTGTTTTATGGCGCTGGTTTGCATTCGCCATTTATCATACAGGGTAAAATTGCAATACGAACCATTGTCGCCGGAAATTATTCGCAATGAACTGGTTCATGTGCAGCAAAGCATTTTGATTCATACAACGAATGGAACTCGTTATGGAATCCCTTCAAAACCAACTCTACATGCCAACAAGATTTATCAGGTCATGGGTGAAAAACTCAGTTCAGTGCCGTTCCTCATAGCATAGTTTTTTGTTGAACGATGATATTGTAGTGCCTAAATTTTTAGGCCGACCTTTATTTTATATGCAGTTACAGTGACTCATGTGTGAACTCAGGGCGGCATGAAAACTCCTGCCGATATCGCCCTTATCGAGCAGGCATCGTTTGATGCCGTGCTGATAGGTGAGGGCCTGCATACAAGCCCGGAGCTTCGTCAAATTACCTGGTCATAGCCCTGATTTTAGCCGCTGTTTGAGCTGGATTGGCTGCCTTGAAGAATGCTGTGCCGGCTATCAGCGCATCTGCTCCGGCCGAAACCGTTTCTTGAGCATTTTCTTCCGTAATTCCACCGTCAATGGCAATGACCATCTTCGGATTTAGCCGCATGCGCATTTCATGGAGCTGGCGGATTTTTCCAATTGATGATGGTATGAATTTTTGCCCTCCAAAACCGGGATTGACCGACATCAGAAGAACAAGATCGAGATCCGGCAGGATGGATTCGAGTGTCGAATTCGGCGTTCCCGGATTGATCGAGACGCCGGCTTTTGCTCCGAGGCTTTTGATGAACTGAACGGTACGGTGCAGATGCGGGCAGGCCTCCTGATGAACCGTGATCTGGTGAGAGCCGGCCTTGACAAAATCCTCAATGAATCGGTCTGGATTGGCAATCATCAAATGGGTGTCGATAATCATGGGCGTGCATGATGCAATAGCCTGTACGATAGAGGGGCCGAAGGTGATGTTGGGGACAAAGTTGCCGTCCATGATGTCGCAGTGCATCCAGTCTGCTCCCGCTTTCGTGGCGATGTCGATGGAGTGTTCAAGACGGGAGAAGTCAGCTGAAAGAATGGATGGTGCAAGAAGCGTGGATGGTGCAGGCATGGTGGTACTCTCTCTTGATCGTGAAAAAAATAATCCGGCGAAATATTCAAAAAGCTTCGCCAATTCCAAAATTGAAGGTGTAGTCTTTGAAGTTAAAATTAGAAAAACGCCATGCTTTTGCTTGAGCGGGATCATGGAGTTTATAGCCAAAATCAAAACGGAAGGGGCCTATAGGGGAGCCTATGCGAAGTCCGATGCCTGAGTCGAGGGCAAAGTCCCTTGTCAGTGATTTAAGATTAAAGGCGTAGGGACCCTTCCGGTCCCAGATGTTGCCGATATCGGTAAAGAAGGTTATGCCGGAGGGCTGATTGAATACGGTGAAAAATTTTTTCCTGTATTCCAGATTGAGTTCAAGCTTGACATCAGCGCCGAAATTGGCCGCAGCCTTGCTGTCGTTGCGACCGGGTCCCAAGGTATTGAAAAGCCAGCCCCTCATGCTGCTTGGTCCGCCTGCATAAAAACGGCGTTCTTCAGGAGTTGTTTCAGCTTTGCCGTATGGCATCATCCATCCAGACACCACTCTTCCTGCAAGCTGGCTTTGCGGAGACAAGTTTTTGGTCAGGCTTATACCGCTTTCAAGTTTTACATACTGTGAATAGGTAATGCCGAAGATTTGGGGATTCTTGTCGGTGAATCCGCCATGGCTTTTCGTGTCAAGATATTTATCAATCAGCCATGCAAGGCTTCCTGATTCTTCTGCAAGAAGGTCGAGGTTCCAGATTGTTTTTTCTGAAGGAGCGACTCGACGGTTTGTGGAGTTGTAGCGAATCCGGAAGGACTGGTTGATATGGGTTTCAAGAAGGCTGTCAATTCCGGCATTGACTGCGGCCTCATTGGCAGGGTTTATGCCAATATTCTTGGCGAGATCGGTTTTGAAAAGCTGTTTGAATCCTTTGAGGGAGTCTTTTTTAACCATTTCAAATTCAAAAAAATCAACATTCAGGCGCGATGACGGACTCAGGCGGGCGCTGTAGGTTGAGCGGATCAATCCGTTTTTGTTTGAAAGCAGCACAGGCAGTTGTGCTGTCGAGTATTCAAGGGTTGTTGAATAGAAATTGCCGGGTTTTTTGAGAACCGGCATGACAAGGCTGTTTTTAAAGCTGAACTCGTAGGGAATTACCTTGGCGTATTGCTCCGCGTTAAGGTTTTGAAGCAGTTTGTTGTTGTAACCGGTCTGGGCGCCGTACTCGGTTGATGTACGGAACTGCTCTGCTCCGCCAAACAGGTTTTTGTTTTCATAGGCCAACGAGGTACCGATAAAGAGGGAGCCATACCGGTTGTCAACGAGTATCTTTGGCTCTATCTGGTGCTTGGGTGCCGTTTCAAGGTGGATGGTGGTGTAGAGTTTGCCGGCGCTTACCGAATCAGGGCTTATGAAGATGGACGAAAAGAGATTGGTGTCTCCAAAGTTTTGCAAGGTGCGCTGTTCGAGACTTTGGCGGGTAACGTTGCCTGGGCGGAATTCGATGGATGAGGCAATCAGACTGGGTGAAATTTTCTGGTTGCCAAAAATTTTCCCGCTGATGTTATCCTTGGTAAATGCTCTCTCTTTGGGCTTTGTGTCGCTTTTTAGCGGATTGTGGACCACAGCATTGATTGGGCCATATTGCAGTTGGCTGGGAAGTTTTAGCTGATACAAAACACCTGCATGAGTACCAACGGTATCAACCTTGATGCGGATACTGTCTTGATGAAACAAGGCAAAGCCGTACTCCCTGAAAAAAGAGATGGTGCGGTCCCGTTCTTCAATCAGTCGTTCAACCGAAAAAACATCATTGACGTTCAGCCGTTTTTTGTTGAGGTAATCGGTTTTGAGTGCTGCAGGAATCTTTTCAAGCCCTTCATACGTGACAAAGTCAACTTTTGATGGCTCATTTTCCCGGATCCTGATGTTGATGGCTACCTTTTTGTTGCTGCTCTTTCGGACAATGGTGGTATCCACGTCAGCGAAAAAATAGCCTTTATAGGTATAGAGTTTTTTAATGAGGAAGATGTCTTTTTCAAATTCTTCCAAATTGAAGGGTTTGGGGGACCCTCCGAAAAGACCAAGTCCAAGAAATGACCGTTTTTCGGAGGTGCCAATGATCAGGCGAAGCTCATCCTCACTGATTGCTTTATTTCCGCTGAAGTGGATTTTTCCGACATATGCCGATGCGGGATTTCCCTGCTTCCCTGCTTCAGCTGCGCTGGCATGTGCCGGAAAGGCACAAAGCAGAAAAAGGACGATAAGAGTGAATGCTTTTGCCAAGCATGAATCCTGTTTTGTTCTATGTTAATGGCTCTTCATCACCGTAGCCAAAGTCTTCGTCGGTAGGGTAGTCAGGCCATATTTCGTCAAGACTTTCATACATGTCATCACTTTCGGGCAAGTCAAGCAGGTTATCGATTACCTGTTGGGGAGCACCGGTCCTGTTTGCATAATTGATAAGTTCATCTTTTGTCACAGGCCATGGGGCATCAGCTATATGACGGGCAAGGTCTAAATTCCAGTACATACTACGTCTCTTGAGTTATTCGGTTTACGAGTTGTCGCCGCTCTGTTCAGGTGAAGCTTTCTGCTTCGTGATGAACTTGTCGGGATTGTTTCCATCAAAGAAATAAGCGGTTGGGTTGACTTTTACATTGTCTTTCAGTACTTCGTAGTGGAGGTGCGGGCCAGTCGACACTCCGGTATTTCCGGAAAGCGCGATAATTTCACCACGCTGGATTCTCTGTCCCTGACGAACCAGAGATTTTGAAAGATGGGCATAGATGGTTTTATAGCCGTATCCGTGGCTGATAATTACTTTTTGTCCATATCCCTTGTCATATCCTGAAAAGGCTACAACTCCATCACCGGTCGAATGCACCCTTGTGCCTTCTGCAGCGGAAAAATCAATGCCGGTGTGAAAAAGAGTGACATTGTAGATCGGGTGTAACCGACGTCCGAAACCGCTGGTAATTGATCCGGTGACTGGTTTTATGTTTGGTATGCTGGAAAAAAATGGAGTTGGATTGGGGTTTTCAGCGAGCTCCCTTGATTCGGAACTGTTGTTCTTCTGTGAATCTATTTGCAATATCAGCTGCTCAATCATCTGCTCCGTGGTGGCAAGCAGTCCTTCTGTTGAGTTTGCCGGAGCGGCATTTTTGGCTTCAACAGGCTGTTTTTCATCGGCAAGGAGCGTAGTCGGTGCCGACAGGAAAGGTGAGGAAATGGTAAAAAAGAGAAAAAGCGTTCCTGCAGAAATGCGATTGAAGAGAGAGCTCTTCACCTTGGTGCCGTATTCAAATGGGGCCATAAATCTATTTTTCGAATCCATAAGGTATCGGGGATAGTTGGTCCAAGCTGGAATATCTTTAATGGTCAAATATAAAAAACTTTTTTTTATAAGTTAGTGATTAGTGGGCTTCGAGCCAGTTTTTTCCAATACCGGTATCAACCAGTACCGGCACGGTTTTAAGTCCGCAAGTAATTGCGGCATCAATCATTGCCTGCTCAACAAGTGTTGAAAGCTGCACTTTTTCCTCATCGGTTGTTTCAAAGAGCAGCTCATCATGTACCTGAAGAAGCATGACCGATTTCATCTTCTGCGCTTTCATCCTAGTGCTGCACAGGTTCATCGCACACTTGATGATGTCGGCTGCTGTGCCCTGTATCGGCGTATTCATGGCCGCCCTTTCAGCTGCTTTTTTCAGGTTTGTATTTCGGCTGTTGAGGTCGGCAAGGTAACGGCGCCGACCGAGAAGGGTTGAAACGTACCCTTTTTCCCTTCCGGTTTCAATAATCTGCTGCAATGCGTCGAAAAGCCCTGGATATTTTGAGATGTAGGTGTCGATAATGGCCTTGGCCTCTTTTTGGGGAATATTGAGTCTTCG
>CAJAOR010000247.1 GCA_903942355.1 uncultured Chlorobiaceae bacterium
ATTATGCGCAGGACGGCGCCTATTTTGTCACAATATTATCCGTAGGGGCGTATTGCAATACGCCCCTACGCGGCATACGCAACAACACGACACGACACGCCCCTACGCGGCATACGCAACAACAATCATCCCATAATTTTTGTAATATCATATTGATGCAAAAAACAACAACCGCATGACGGTATGAAATTCAATCCTGCCATCCATCATCGCAAATCCATACGCATTAAGGGTTATGATTATGCACAGGACGGTGCCTATTTTGTGACAATTTGTACACATAACCGTCACCGCTTGTTTGGCGACATTACTACAGAGATGGTACTGAACCCGTTTGGGATCGTTGTCGGCGATGCGTGGCAAAACACACCGGTCATAAGACCAGGTATATTATTAGATGAATTTGTCATCATGCCAAACCATATTCATGGCATCATTATTATCCGTAGGGGCGTATTGGATTCGGGCGTATTGCAATACGCCCCTACACCCATATTTCAATCACCATCACAAACGATTGGTGCCATCATTCGGGGGTTCAAATCATCAACCACAAAACAGATCAATCAAATGCGCAGGAAACCAGGTTTACCGGTCTGGCAACGAAATTATCACGAACATATTATTCGGAATGAAGAGGAATTGCATCGGATAAGGGAATATATTATCACCAATGCCCAAAACTAAGTCAACGATATCCATTTTATGACGGAATCCGAATCATCATGAATGCCACCATGGAAGAAACATTATTGTGTCACTCATGATGCAATCCGATTGATCACAACCAAACCTCAATTGAGGCAACGCCAATCTTGATTAGTAAAAATCGTACCAAAAGAAGGCTCACAATATGACACTCTCGCGTATTTCCCGTTTTCTCGCGCTCTTCACGGCAGGAATTCTTACAGCATGTGCTCAGAGCGATGTGGGCAAGGAAGTGATAGCAACAAAAAAAGCGCCTGCCGCCATTGGGCCCTACTCGCAGGCGATCCGCTCTGGAAACATGCTTTTCCTCTCCGGGCAGATCCCGATTGATCCAGAGACCAATCAGGCGATAGCGAATGAGAGCATCGAGACGCAGACAAAACTCGTCATCGAAAACCTGCGAGCGATCCTGGATGCGAACGGTATGACAATCGGTGATGTTGTTTCGACACAAGTGTTCATGAAGGATCTGAATGATTTTTCGCGCATGAATGCCGTCTATGGCACCTACTTCAACGAAAAGCCCCCGGCACGCACAATGGTTGAAGTGGCCCGCCTGCCTCGTGACGTAAAAATAGAGATAGCTGCCGTAGCCGTAAAGAAATAGAACTCAGCTTACGCATATGAAAAACACGAAAATCAAAAAAAACTTGTGCAAGCCCAGAAAGCCGCAATACCCTGCCCTCTCGGGGAACTCATAACCCCCAAAAACCATTCCCATACAGGTCCATCCCATTGCATCAAATGCTTTTATTATGTACACTACTACGCTTTTTTACCAAAAATACGTACAGGCATGAACCATGAATATTGACCGGCGCCTCTTTCAGTTGCTTAAAGAAGAACGGACGCCGTTTATCTTTTCGATCATATCGGGAATCTTTGGTGCTGCAATGCTGGTAGCACAGGCATACTATCTCAGTCAAGTCATCGACAGCGCCTTTATCCAGAAGAGCGGCATGGAGAGGCTTTTCCTGCCGCTTGGTCTCTTTGCACTCTTCAGTACCCTGCGCATGGCCTTCAACTGGTTCTCCCATACCGAAGCAAACCGTGGCACGCTGATTATCCGCGACAAAGTGTTCACCCGGCTTACCAGCACGGTCGGCGCACTCGGACCGATCTATGCCAAATCGGTGCAGAGCGGACGGCTCAGCACCACCCTCCTTAAGGGGGTTGAAGCGCTCGATGCCTACTACAGCCAGTATATCCCGCAGATCTTTTTTGCCCTTTTCACTCCGCTGCTGATCGCTGGCACCATCCTGCCCGGTGACCCGATTTCCGGCGGAATCCTGCTCATCACTGCGCCCCTTATCCCGCTCTTCATGATCCTGATCGGAAAATCGGCAAGCGCCATGACTGAAAAGCAGTGGAAAACCATGAGCCGGATGAGCGGGTTCTTCCTTGATGTACTGCAAGGGCTGCCGACCCTGAAACTTTTTGCGCAGAGCCGTCGGCAACACGATGCCATCGAAGAGTCCGGCGAAAGCTTCCGCCATGCCACCATGCGCGTCCTGAAAGTAGCTTTTCTCTCCTCCCTGACGCTTGAGCTGGTTGGCACCATCGGCACAGCCATCATTGCTGTCGGCATCGGTCTCCGCCTGATGGCCGGCCATCTCACCTTTCAGCATGCGCTCTTTGTGCTGATACTGACTCCGGACTTCTACCTTCCGCTGCGCCAGCTCGGCACCAAATTTCATGCCGGAATGGAGGGTGTCAGCGCCTCCAAGGAGATCTTTGCCATCCTTGACCAGAGTACTCCTGCTCCCGTGCAGCAGGCCGCCTTTAGGGTACAGGAGAGCGCAGGCAAGAGCCCCATTCTCTTTACCGATGTCACCTACACCTATCCCGGAAGCTCGCGGCCAGCGCTTGAAGGCATCAACGCCAATATTCCTGCCGGAAAAACCACCGCCATCATCGGCCCGAGCGGTGCAGGAAAAAGCACCCTGATCAACCTGCTCCTCCGCTTTCAGGATCCCGGCGAAGGACACATCACCATCGACGGCAACCCTATTCACACCATCCCGCTTGAAGCATGGCACAGCCGTATTTCATGGGTTCCGCAGCACCCTTATCTCTTCAACGCCACGCTGAGGGAAAATATCCTCCTTGCGCGACCGGAGGCTTCAGCAGAGGAGATGGAGATCGCTCTCGAAAAGACCGGCCTGACTGCCTTTGTCGGCACGCTGCCCGACGGCCTTGAGACCATGATCGGCGAACAGGGGGCCCGGTTAAGCGGAGGAGAGGCGCAACGGGTGGCGCTTGCCCGCGCGTTCCTGAAAAACGCCCCGCTGCTGGTGCTCGATGAACCAACCTCGCACACCGACCCTGAACTTGAAGCGGCACTGCGCAGTTCCATCCAGGAGCTTATGAAAGGAAGAACCACCGTCATCATTGCCCACCGGCTCGAAACCATACGTTCAGCAGAACAGATTATCGTCGTAAGCCAAGGGAAGATCACCCAGTGCGGCACTCACGAAGAGCTGATCACCAACGGAGGCTTCTACCACGATTCCCTGCTTCTGCAACAGGATAAACAATCATGAAAACCTTTTTTCGCCTTATTGCACTGGTCAAACCATATTTCTGGTGGATGGCCCTCGCCGCACTTATCGGCTTTGCCACCACCGGCAGCGGCATCGGACTCCTGATGACCTCCGCCTACATCATCGCCAAAGCTGCCCTGCAGCCACCGATGGTCACCCTGCAACTCGGTATCGCGGGAGTACGCTTTTTCGGACTCGCCAGAGGAGTGTTCCGTTACGCTGAACGGCTCATATCCCACAACATCACCTTCAAGATTCTCGCACAGCTTCGTCTCTGGTTTTACGATGCCATTGAGCCTCTTGCACCAGCACGCCTCATGCACTTCAAGAGCGGCGACCTGCTGCAGCGGATTGTTGACGACATCCAAAGCCTCGAAAATATTTACACAAGAGTGCTCGGTCCACCGCTTACCGCACTGCTTGTAGCTGCGCTGATGTGGTTTCTCCTCGGTGTTTACTCCATGCAGGCAGCGCTGCTTATCCTGCTTTTCCACACCCTTGCAGGCATCGGCGTGCCGCTCCTCACCCGGCAGTTGAGCCGTGGCGTTCAGGTAGGCATCATGAACCGCAAGGCAGAGCAGCAGGTACTGGCGCTTGACCTCTTTCAGGGCATCGGAGAGCTGCAACTCTACGGCAAACTGCCGGCACACCTCGCAGCCATGCAGAGCGCAGAAACCGGCAAGCTCCGGCTCCAGAGAAAAAATGCTATCATCGAAGGGCTGCACGAATCGCTCACCGGCATCCTCATGAACGGCGCCCTCATAGCCATTCTCTGGGCACTCATTCCATCCGT
The DNA here is from genome assembly GCA_903942355.1 of uncultured Chlorobiaceae bacterium. GTDB lineage: Bacteria > Bacteroidota > Chlorobiia > Chlorobiales > Chlorobiaceae > Chlorobium. Next base: position 4,045 of record CAJAOR010000247.1, read on the forward strand.
TTCCACCGGAGCCGTCAACGGGATTGCGCTCACCGTCATCACCCTGGCCGTCATGGCCTCATTTGAGCCCTTTCTCCCGTTGCCATCCACCCTGAAGCACCTCGAAGCCGACCGGCACGCAGGAGAGCGCCTTTTTGAAATACTTGACGCCAAGCCGGAAACTGTCGCCCCAGCCGCTCCCCTCCCTTTTCCGGCAGAGCATACCATTAAGGTAGAGCAACTCAGCTTCACCTACCCCGGCAGCACCGCAAAAGCGCTCGACAGCCTCACCTTCACGGTTCTCCCGGGTGAGCATATCGCCATCGTAGGCCCGAGCGGAGCAGGAAAATCGACCATAACCTCGCTGTTTCTGCGCTTCTGGAACAGCAGCAAGGGGAGCATCACCATTGGCGGCCACAACATCAGCCTCTTCGACCCCGAAGAACTGCGCCGGAACATCGCCCTCGTCTCGCAGCGAACCTACCTCTTCGCCGAAACCATCCGCGAAAACCTGACCCTTGCCGCCCCGGAGGCCACCGATGACGATCTCAAAAAAGCACTTAGCGCCGCCGGTCTCAGCCATTTCCGCTCAAAACTTGACGAATGGTGCGGCCAGCACGGCATGAAACTCAGCGGAGGAGAACGCCAGCGTATCGCCATCGCCCGAATCCTGCTGCAGCATGCACCGATCATGATTCTCGATGAAGCAACCGCCAACCTTGACGGGGTAACGGAGAGAGAGGTAACCCAGACCCTAAAGGCCATCAGTGCTGGAAAAACACTGATCACGATTACGCACCGGTTAAAGGCAATGGAGCAGTACAACCGGATTTTTGTGCTTGAAAAGGGAACGATTGTGGAGCAAGGCGTGCATGGGGAGTTGATGGCCGGGAACGGACTTTACCGCAGGATGTGGGAGTTGCAGCATGTGGCGGAGGTGGGGTGATGCTGTTTCCTTGATGTATGATCAATCGGAAATTATAACAGGAAAATAGCTTAGCAAAACCTCTATCTCTTTCCAGAGCATCTTGAGTTTGCATCGGCAAACTGCATAATATCCATCAACCGAGCCAATGGAGTCACCTATTACGCGACATTGGTTTTAATCCCGAAAGAGATCGGTGATTTTTCATGCTGACTCACATGCAATATTGAGAAGCCAATAACATTTCCATCTGAATCAACTTTCTCCATCACATCTTCATTCTCAGTTTCCTTGAAATATCCTTCTTTAACATCAAAAATAACCTCAAGAAAATCTGACTCTTTATCGAACCATACTTTTATATTTTTTCCATATTTGCCGTCCTTTTTTAATAGTATCAGTAATATAAGCAGTTATTATAAACGCATCTGATTTTTGAAGAGCTTATAATAGCTGACATTGACGGAACTTCGTTTTATATTTCCTTCTTTGTTATGAACGGATCGTAATTTTTGTGCTGCAATGGAAAGCTTGATCAGGAACAACACCTCCAGCGGGGAAGCAGGCTTTGCTGAAAGGGAACAAAAACAGCAGCAAAACAAGCTCTGCAGTTCATGCGGACTATGTTCCATTGAGGCCTGGCCGGTTGCAGAGAGCATCAGGAGTTGCGTTTTTACAAACGGCTGGCTCGGAGAGAGGGAGAAAAAGCTTTTCGGGCGGGAACGAAGTCTGGATAATCCAGTGGAGATGCGATTTGGCATAACGCTTGAACGCTTTACGGCTCAACTGAAAAAACCTCTACCCGGTTCGCAGTGGAGCGGCATCATTACCCGTATGGCAATGAGGGCTTGTGAAGAGCAGCTTGTTGACGGGGTCATATCACTGCAGCATACTCCCGGCCATCATTTTTTTTCTCAGCCAGTGCTGGCCTGGAGTCTTGATGAAATCTATGCAACAAGGGGCAACAAGCCGGTGCTCTCCCCTGTGTTATCCTCCCTTGAGAGGGCATACCGACTGGGGATGAAAAAAATACTGGTCATCGGAGCGGCCTGCCATTTGCATACGCTCCGGGATTTCCAGGAGCGGCACGAATACCTCCGAGAGATGGAGATCCTGACCATAGGGATTCCCTGCGTTGACAATGTCGCACGCTCAAAATGGCCGTGGATTCTGGAACGAATGTCGAAATCGCCCGATACCGCATGCCATATGGAGTTCATGCAGGATTTTCGGATTCACATCCGTCACCTTGACGGCAGTGTTGAAAAAGTTCCTTTTTTCAGCCTTCCGGAAGAGCTGTCAGATCCCTCTATCTTCCCGCCTGCGTGCATGAGTTGCTTTGACTATCTCAACAGCCTTGCCGACATTACCGTGGGCTATATCGGTGCAGAACTGCTGCCGAAGCAAAAGAGGCAATGGATCCTGGTACGGACGGAAACAGGTCAAAGGCTTCTGAAGCTGATCGAAGCCGAACTTGAACGCTTTCCGGAATCGGGCAAGTGGGAGTGCCGTTCATTTGTCCAGAACACGACGAAACGCATTATCGAGAGCATGAAGGAAACAGATAAAGAGTATTCGCCGAAAAGCAGGATTCCACTCTGGCTTGGCAATCTGCTTGCAGGAATGCTTGGCATGATCGGGCCCAAAGGGATAGGGTTTGCCCACTACTCGGTGGACTTTCATCTGATCAGGCACTACTACTACGTGAAATTCCGCTATCCGGAACAGCTCGAAAAGCTGGTGCCGCGACACGTCAGGGTTATCCTTGCTGAGTACGGGCTTCCCCTTTGAAACAAGAGCGGTTCATAAAAAGAGGTTCCGTTTCCGGAACGGAGCAACCAGAATCTTTCGCATCATTCTTGGTTTGCTAAGCCAGCGGATTCTGGGAGATTGGGCTGTTGCAGCAAGAATCTTTCCGGTGAGAAAGGGGGCAACCGTCTCAACCTCATCCGCCATGATATTGAAAAACTTCTTTTTTTTCAGGCTCTCCGCTGAACCGTCACTGACCGTACGAAGCAGCATGTCGGTCACCACCATGCCCGGACTGAGCACACCGACCTGCACTGAAGTACCGCGTACTTCATGGGCAAAAGAGCGGGTAAAGTAGGTAACCGCACACTTGGTCGTACCGTAAATGGTCATGCCATCAAGCATAAACCCTTCACTGCCCAGCCCCTCCATATTGAAAATCTTCCCTCCACCCTGCTCTTTCATCCGCTGGAATGCAATAATCGTGCCGGCAACAGCACCGTCAATATTGACCCTGAGCACCCGGCTGAGTTCACCATAATCAACTTCCCATGCGCTCTGCATCTCATGGCCGATACCGGCATTGTTGATCCAGATATCAACACGGCCAAAACGACTGACAGCCTCATCATAGAGCCGGGCGACGTCATCCCTGCTGCTGATATCGGCTGAAACAGCGGCCAGATGTTCAGGGTAGCCTTGAAGCTGCTCCATGGCTTTTCGGGTACTTTCAGGAGAGGATCCATTAATCACCACGTTGCAGCCTCTCTCAAGAAAGCAACGCGCAAGGCCAAGGCCTATGCCTCTGGTACTGCCGGTAATGACAACTGTTGTGCCCATGTTACTCTTGACCTCTTCTAACGTTACTTCTCCACGATTTTAACCGGTACCCAATATGATAAGAAAGCTGCCCCGCAAACCCAATAGGAACAATTACTGCTGTTTTTTGCCCAGATAGCGCAACCTCGCCGTATCGAAACCGAAAGTTGCCGCTTTGGCCACCAGCGCCTTGAGTTGCGTTTGCTCCATGACAGAATCTTTCGATAAAATCCAGAAATATGACTTGTCACGGCCGCAAACCATCGCCCAGCGATACCCTGCCCTGTCAAGATCTATAACATTGTAGCTCGCATAAAAAGGGCCAAAAAAGGAGACCTTCAGCGCACCCTGGGTGGTATTTTTATCATCAACAAAAACGCCGCGTCCCTGAATGGTTTTCCATTCCTTTTTTTTCAGGTCATAGCCTTTGTTCACCACCTTGACACTGCCATCTGCGGCAAGCGAATAGGTTGCCGATACCGGATCAAGCTCCTTTTCAAACCGATTGTCGAGACGGACAATTTCATGCCAGGTACCGAGATAACGATTGAGCGAAAAATCATCGACAACCTTGATTCCCTCCGGAACACCGGTACATCCTGCGAGCAGGACAAAGACAAGCAATAACAGTTTTTTCATCAGCGAGTTCTGGTTAATCATTATTTCGAAAATTCTTGCCGTCCCCGGTCAAAACAGTACCAATAACTGACTGTGATTGACCCTCACAGCAACAAACACCATCAAAATATACACCGGGATTCCGCCAAATTTCAGCAAAATAAATGATAACCGCTATGCCGAGAGAACATTGCGGCATGCCTCTCCGGGATATTCGATTTCAACGGTTGAGTGATAGAGTCCGAATCGCTCAACCAGCCCTCTGATCCTCTCCTTGAGCTGCATGTACGACTCAGCATCCAGAAGGGTATCGACTTCGAGGTGGGCAGTAAAGACAGTATGAACGCCGTCAAGTGACCAGATATGAGCGTGATGGACGGCATGAATATGCTGCAACGCCTCGATTTCCGTTATAATAAGAGCGATATCAAGCTCATCAGGTACCGCCTGGAGAAAAACCGGCAGCATTGCTTTCAGGTTTTTGACGACGCCTGAGAGAATATAGAGCGTAATGATGACGGCGAGCAGCGGATCGAGCACAGGAATATCCCAGAAGTACAGAACAACGGCCACAACAAGCACAGCGACCCATCCGAGCACATCTTCAAGCAGGTGCAAGGCAACCACCTTTGCATTCATGCCGCTCTCCTTTGACAGCCTTGCCATGGCAATACCGTTGACCAGAACACCAATGACAGCCAGCAGAATCATTCCGCCCGCATCAGGCCTGTGCGGTTCGAGAATGCGGGGTATGGCATGAGCGAGCACAAAAAGCGAACTGGTGAGCAGCACCACGGTACTGATCAGCGCACCGAGCAGTGAGAAACGCTTGTAACCATAGGAGTAGCGTGAGCTGCTCTTTTCTCCGGATTTTTCCTCAAAATACCAGGCCTGAGCGAGAGCAAAGGAGTCGCCAAGGTCGTGAACGGCATCAGCAAGGATTGCCGTACTGCCGGTCATCAGACCGCCGACAATCTCAACAATGGTAAAACCGACATTGAGAAAAAAAGCAAGCTTGATGTTTCCTGATGCATGATGATGGTGGTGATGATGAGGGGTCGCATCATGCGTATGCGCACACCCTTCTTCTGACGTTGTCCTGCTCATAATAAATTCATTTTTTTCTTTTGACTTGACTTCACATCGGCAATTCATGCAAAGAGTGAAAATATTTAATGTATTTTTTCGCCGAATCATTGATCAAGCAACACTCATAGCTTATAACAGAAACTATAAAAGTTTTATTGAAAAAAGTAGTCCCATGCACAAACCTCTTAAATGGAGAGCCACCTCGGCAACCCTTATTCTGCTCTGCATCCTCAGCTATACCTTTGCCGATATCCCGACTGCGCTGTGGTCCCATACGTTTAAAAACACCCTTTCTACCGATGTGTTCGGTATCATAACGTTCTTTGGCAAGTCATATAGCTACCTGGTTGGAGGGTTGCTCCTCTTTGTTGTTTTTCGCAACACGAAGCCGTCAATGGCATATTCGGGCCTTTTCCTCTTCTTCGCTGTCGCTGTTTCGGGATTAAGTGCTGAACTTATCAAATATATTGCCGGAAGAGCAAGACCGCAACTCTTGTTCAGTAAAGGGATCTACGGATTTGGCTTTTTCCATTGGCAATACGCATGGATATCCTTTCCCTCCGGCCATTCTGCAACGGCCTTCAGCGTGGCCATTGTTCTTGCCACCCTTTACCCCCGCTGGCGATTTGCCGCGTTCTTTGCCGCTGCGCTGATCGCCTTCAGTCGTATTTTTCTTGCCCAGCACTACATCAGCGATGTAATTGCCGGCTCTTTTCTGGGCATTCTTTCCTCAATATTGCTCTACAACCTTTATTTCAAGTCGAAATTTGAAGCCCTTGAACACAACAAAATCTGAAACCGGCTGGTTTCTGGCTGCACTGGCAATGCTTATCCTTGCAAGTTTCTTTCTGGGCCTTGGCTCCGCGCCGCTCTTTGATGTCGATGAAGGGGCATTCAGTGAAGCAACACGGGAGATGATGATCAGCAAAAATTATCTGACCACATGGCTGAACGGTGCACCCCGTTTTGATAAGCCGATCCTGATTTACTGGCTGCAACTGACCTCCGTCAGATGTTTCGGGCTGAACGAATTTGCCTTCCGGTTTCCCTCTGCCTTGGGCGGAACCGTTTGGGCTGCCTCAATTTTTCTTTTTGTGCGCAAAGAGATTGGCAATCGCCAGGCCTTTCTTGCCTCAGCATTGATGGTGCTCTCACTGCAGGTAATGGTTATTGCAAAAGCAGCCATAGCTGATGGTGTGCTGAACTGCTTTCTGGCCATCACCATGTTCGGGCTCTTCCGCCATTACAAAACAGGGTCAAAACAGCCCCTCTATCTCGCTTTTGCTGCCGCAGGGCTTGGCATGCTTACGAAAGGGCCGATAGCAATCATTATTCCCTTTGCTGTAACCTTTCTCTTTTCCCTGCAGGAAAAATCATTGAAAACCTGGTTCCGAATGCTTTTTAATCCAGCAGGAATTATCCTCTTTCTCGCCATAGCCCTGCCCTGGTACTGGCTTGAATACCGTGATCAGGGGATGGCTTTCATTGAGGGATTTTTCTTCAAGCACAATATCAACCGTTTCAACTCCTCTTTTGAGGGGCACTCAGGCTCTTTGTTCTATTATATTCCGGTCATCATTCTCGGCCTTATGCCCTTTACCGGCCTGTTTTTCACGCTTCTTTTCAACCTGAAAACCCTGCTTTCCGACCGGCTGAACCGCTTTCTTTTGATCTGGTTCGGGTTTGTCTTTCTCTTTTTCTCCCTCTCAGGCACCAAACTGCCGCACTACATGATCTACGGCTATACGCCGCTTTTTATCCTCATGGCGCGGGCGCTGCCATTAAGCCTCCATCCCCGGCGTTTTGCCTTCTGGCCACTCCTTCTGCTTGCCGCTCTCGCCTGCCTCCCGTTGCTCCTGCCTGTGGCGTTGCACAAGATTGATGACGGCTATATCAAAGCAATACTTGAGGGGGCTATGGGGCTTACAGGGCAAGGCTATCTTCTGGTCATCGGTGCAGCCATCATCGGAGTATCTCTCATTCAGTTTCTCCCCCGCCTTTCTGCTGAATGGAAACTGATTGCAACAGGGATCATCTTTGCGCTGCTGATAAACCTTTTCCTTATGCCTTTTGCAGGCAACCTTATGCAGGAACCGGTGAAGGTCGCCGCTTTAATGGCAAAAGAGAAGGGCTATAAAATCGTGATGTGGAAAACCTATAACCCCTCTTTTTTAGTATATTCGGAATCTCTTGTTGAAAAGCGTACCCCTGTGCCGGGCGATATTGTTCTGACAACCGTCAAGGAGCTTGATACGTTTACCAATCCTGCCGTACTCTACAGCAAAAACGGTATTGTGCTGGCAAAACTCAAGCAATGAATTTCTGATATCATGAAGCTTTCGGTGGTCATACCGGTCATGAATGAGGCCGAGAACATTAA
>CAJAOR010000248.1 GCA_903942355.1 uncultured Chlorobiaceae bacterium
CAGGAGGGTGATACAAAGAGGGATAGTGAACCGAACTTTACAGGTGTAGCACCGGTTCATGAAACACTGAACACCTGAGATGAGTGTGGCAGCTTTATCGAGCAATGTTTTGGACGCGGGTTCGACTCCCGCCATCTCCACAAAATATGAGTTTTTTGACATAGTATAAAGACTCTAAGCCCTTGTAAAACAAGGGCTTTTTTGTTGTGGATCACCGAGGTGCCTTGTGGCGGGTCATTATCGGGAGGTGGCTTGCAAGCTTGCGGGGATTGGCCGAAAGGTGCTTTTGAATTGGCTGAAGCGGGGTGAGCGGGAGCCGTCGGGGGTGTACCCGGGAAACTGTACCTTTAGTTATGCTGCCTGGAGGTTATACGACTGCAGAAAGGCGGCTGCTGAACCTGGCTGAGTGTAAGCCTTGATGATGTCGTCTGGCTGAGTTCTGGCGACCTTGATCAATTCCAGAGTGTCCTTAATCATGCTTCCGTTCATTGATTTTTTTTGTTTTGTGGGTTTTTATACCAGCCCTCTTCGGACGGCTTTCATTAAACTTGCAGCCTCGTTGACCTAGCCCCTTTCGTCTTTGATGATGCATGACGCAGGTTTCCGATCTTTGCTCTGCTGTATCCAGTAACCCGGATAAGCTCCGCTTCGCTGATTGTGAAGGGTTCCTCTTGTTTGTCGTGGCTGATCGAGTCGTTCTCAATTGCTTTTTTTATCACCAGTGCAAGTTCCGGAGTTTTTGCCGTCGCCAAGACCTCATCTGTGCTTTCATTGCAGATCGAGATCATAGCTCCCCTGTCGAGCGGTGTCTTGATGTAATACCTTTGTTTCATGCTTATCCCTTGATGTACCGAGTTAAAAGCTGTAGCGTAAGATCAATATATTCGTTCAGGTTCTTTGTGCTCTGTCTCTGCTCGTTATTATCGTCTCGTATGTCGTGCCTGTCAAGGGTGCCATGGTGTTACAAAGTGCCCTCTCTGCATCTCTGGTTAATTGTTTGGCTTCGAGCAGCGGGCAGTTGCCTTTCTTCATCACCTTCAGTCCTGAAGCCTCCTGCGCCTCTTCAAGCTTTGACCATAAGGTGTTGCACTGCTCATCGCTCATGAGGTAACTCTTATCCATGTCGGTGATTGCCTCACCTGTCTCTTCATTGACTGCTCCGATCTTGATCATTATTGCCGTTTGGTACGCTTCAACTATCGGCCTGATCGTCTCCACCCATGCCTTTGCCATGATGACTACCTTTGCTGCGTGGATCATCTCGCTTGTTGGTCTGAATGTCGGTGCTGCGTACGGCAGCTACTCAAGTACAACGTACAACTACGCAGCTGCACAGGCTACCCGAAATACCGCACAGGCAAACTCGGAAGCACGCTTTGCACGGTTGGAGTCAGAGGGGCGTGAAAACCTACAGAACCTGTCATCAACCATTCTAAAGAAGGAAACAATTTTCCCTGGCGCATGGCACGGAGGTATTGTGAAGGTGGAATTACCTGAAGTAGTGGAACAGCCCCAGGATATTAGGCTTGTTGTAACTGTCGTCGGAGAGCGTCATGAGTTTAAATTCACTCAGGAGAAAGTCGAGAGTAAATAAACTGCCGCCCAAGAGCGCCCGCCGGAGCGGTAAACAGGGTGCCCTACCTGTTCGTGCAGGCGTGGGCGATTACCTGAATATACGCCTTGCCGGTACGCCGGAAGGGCGATTTGCCTGTGAGCCGGAGCAAGGATTTTTTTGGAAGCGGAGGCTATGTGCGCTTTCTCGGATAGCCGTAGCTTTGAAAAAACCTTTGCGCAGGATGGCTCTGGGTTGCTGTACATTTTGCTGAAACAAGCCGGTATTTTGCAGGCTATCTGTTTCCTGTCTGGCTTTCGAAGAGGTCGATGTTGTTTTTTATGGCTTTGAGCTGGTAGCTGAGGGTGGAGTCGAATTTCAGTTTCATTTGTTGCTATCCAATAACGGTTTTGTCAGGATGCCAAAGAGAGCTTTGTTGATGAAATAGTTTGAACGTCCGATTTTTTCTTTTTGCACATACCCTTCGGCGCAGAGTGCATCGAGGTATTTGGTCGCCGTAGGACGAGTAATGTTTAGTGCATGCGTCAAGAATTCAATTTTGGTATACGGGTGATAGAACAAATTGTTGATGAGGTCTTGACTGTAGAACTTGAAGCTTTCGCGGATGCCATCCCTGTACTGGTTTATGGCCGTCCCAATATCCTGGACAATGGTAATGGTTTGGCGTGATGTGGTTTCGACACTATCGAGCATATAGAGCACCCACGGCTCCCATTCTCCGTTTTCGCGCACTTTTTGAAGCTTCTGGTAATAATCCGCTTTATTGCAAACAATATATCGGCTCAGGTAGAGCACAGGAATATCGAGTAATCCTTTGGCGACCAAATAGAGCACGTTGATAATTCGTCCCGTTCTTCCGTTTCCGTCATAAAAAGGGTGTATGCTTTCAAACTGATGATGAATAATGGCCATTTTTATCAAGGGGTCAAGCATGCTCATGGTGTCGTCATTGATAAAACACTCAAGATTGCTCATAAGGCGAAGAATTTCATCGGGAGACTGAGGAGGCGTGTACACAATTTCTCCGGTGAGGTCATTTTTTAACTCTGTACCCGGCAGCTTGCGGAAGCCCGCCCTGTTGTTTTCCAGGGCTTCCTGAATGGAAAGAATGTGATTATTGGTAAGCAGAGAGGATTGTTGTACGAGATCAAAACCTCTCTTCAGGGCGGTAACGTAGTTTTTCACCTCTTTGGCAGAGGCATTGGAGGCATACTCCGGAAAAAGTTCTTCTCGAAACAGTTCGTCGTGTGTGGTGATGATATTTTCAATTGCGGAACTGTCTTTGGCTTCCTGAAGCGAGAGGGTGTGCACTAAAATTGACTGATTGGGAATAGAGCGTGACATCCCTTTTAATTCCGCCAAATAACGGTGTGCCGATGCGGCTTTTTTAAGCACAGGAACCGTTTCCAGTTCTACCGCAAGTGGTAATGAGGGTATGTTATAGGACATGGCTGGTTACCGGTGTAAAAATATGGTCGTTTTTTATCTGTGAGATTGTTGACATGTAAAGAAAAGTGTTGTTTTTTTACATGTCGTGGTTGATATGTAAAGAAAAGGGTTGTTTGCTTTACCTATTGTTTTCCATTGCACTCTTGGACAAATTAGTCGATAAGCAGGAATATCTACGCAATAATATACACAAGTGCTTTGATTTACAGCGGTTCGACAGCCTCATTTTATTCATCAGGCACGTCTCAACTTTGGGGAGGGGGAATGGCGCGGAGCGGAGGTGACGGGCGCAAGCTTGTTTTTTGTTGGCGCTCTTGGAACCAAGGGCGCCGGGGGTCGTGGTTATCGGGGTGAGCTGCTCTAGGTAGAAGGCGGTAGTCCGCTTTCGATCCTGCTTTTGTGAGGGTGCAGGGATGAATGGGGCTGGCCGGGTTGCGCAAACGGAGCGAAGCGGAGTGCGGCGCCTGTGGAGGATGGAGGGATTTCTGGATGGGGTGGGAAGTGGATTTTGATTGCTTTTTCAGATATTATTCTTACTATACGCTCAACATGCTCACCCCGCTTCCCGTAAGAACAGCGCGCTCAGGGTGGGTTTTTTGTTTTTATGTCGGGATCCTCTACATGCTCTCATTACTGTTGTATCTGCTTCAAAAGGTAAACCCGAACAGCTCTTTCAGTCAAAAGTTTTTTTTTGCTGGTCAACAAGTATCCGAACATTGACCTTGCCGTCATGGGATTTCCCTTGACTCTTGAAAATGAAGCGCTCTGGGAAGGGTAAAATGAATATTAGCCTGTTTTGCATGAAGGTCGGCCTCTGGCCGTTGAAGGGTATCCTTCTCAGTGCAATGATGGGCTGTTTTAATTGCTTCATTGTGATAAGGGTAAAAAAAGGCCAGTACGAATATGGGGGCGGCGTCAATTGGCCAATACACGTTTACATCACTGTTCCGGGTAATCGAAGGTATCAGGAGCGGGTATGCCGGGAGAATCAGTTTTTACCGGGCAGTAATAAACCGTTATCGGGCGCTGTATCATGTGCGCCGGAGTTGACTTCTGAGTTCAGAAATGAGGATGGAAAGGTGTTTTAGCAAATGTTTTCGTCAATGGTATTCCACTCCAAGCTCTGATATTATAACAAGTGAATGCTTAATCCGACAAATCAATGACGCTTATTCATATTCTGATGCTTGGACTCGGAGGTGAAGAGGGTTGCTCTCGAACCTATGAAACGAGACACTTTGACTGAATGAGCTCAAACATCGGACGGAAAACCTCGAAGCAATCAGCGCTCAGGGTCGGGACAACCTCTTTTGCAAATTTAACTTTATGTTTGTCCCCCTTAAAAACGATCATCCCTGTCTTCTCATCATGACGAAACCAAATATCTATACCTTGTACATCCCAAAAAATATGTTCAATACAAAAATGAGGTTTTGACCTGATCTTCTCTATAGGGTTTGCTTCGTCCCAGACTTGTGCGCGCAACTGGTTATCAGGTACTGGAAGAAGAAATGCGTGAGCGTTTTTATTCGGAAGTTTTCTGCAAAGACCCTGTCCAATTTCAGACACTATGTGCTCTCCCCCCAAATCCCTCCAGTCGTCATAAGCATCATCAAAATCAAAGAGTGCAAAAAAATGCTTGTCCGGATAAGCGGAGAATACTTCATTTCGAGCAAGTGTAGTTCTGATGAAGCCGCGGTCAAACGCATCTTGAATCAATAATGGAATATCAGTATCTGGATAGAGCTTAGCATAAGCTGTATTCAGAATACTCACATCTGTTGGCCCTTCAACAAAAAGAATAGGCCTCGATGACGAACGAATAACATTATCTATAAGAAGCTTACTCTCATCTTCAGAATACTGAATAAAACTATTTGACAGCTCATTTATGATCTCTTTCTTGGATCGCTTTGAACAAGAAACCATTGAATTATCAATCTTAAACAAGCTAATATTTTGGGCGTCAAGGCTACAAAGGGTTGATGCACTATGGCTGCTCATCAGAACATGATTTTTACTGGCTGCAGTATCAGTGATATCAAACACCTGTTCGAGAAAGTGAAACTGCCATTCCGGATGGAGGAAAGAGTCGGGCTCGTCAAGCAAGGTGATGCAGTTACGATCCTTGAACAGTTCGACAATGGAATAAATGTAAACCGACTGGAACTGGCCATCGCTGAAATGGGCGATCGTGGCTTCCACGCCACCACTCAGTTGCAGGGAAATGGATATTTCAGACAGCATCCCCAAGGTTTTCAGGTTATCAAACTGACGGAACAGATCCTGATCTGTGAATTCGATAAATTCCTGCCTGATCTTTTCAATATTGAAGTAGAGGATGTAACGGTCATCAGAACTAAAATAGCCTTCGGAACGAATTGGCCCCTTCGTAATCTTACTGGTGCAGTTATGTAAGCGATCAAGAAAAGTTTTGGTAATACCTTCCGGTTTCCAGAATCGGTCGGTCTCATCGTTGTCTTCGATATCGAAACGGGAGTCGACTGCATAGGCTGGTCGCTCCAACAGCAAGCGTACTTCAGGGGAAACGCTTTGGATATTGAGCTTTAGAAGGATAAACTGCCGCGCCTTACAAGTTTCAGGCTGCATCAACAACACTGATAGCAGCAGTTCCTTGTAGGCACGGCCAATACCGATGAAATAACGACTCTCACCAAAATCTGCCTGTTTAATGCGACTACGGAAGTCCTTCTCAAATTTTTCAATCAGCTCTGCTACTGTGTCATTATGGCCGGAGTAATAGATAAGCACATTGTCTGGTATCGGAGTCTTGCCAATCGTTTTGCGATCTTCATCCTTGTTGATTCTGAGCTTTTCTGCTTTCCATTCTATGGCTGTATCCGTACCGTTGATCTCATAGGTGACAGCATATTCGAAGTCAATTGTATTTCCCTCTTTTCCGAACTCGGACAGATGACGGAACATTTCAATCAACGCCTCGAACAAGTTGGATTTACCCGTCCCATTCTTGCCGACAAAAATATCGATAAAGCTACCGCTTTCAAAAGTCAGAGAAAAGTCCCTGAGATTTTTGTAATGGCTTATATATAATGATTTAAGCCTCATAACTAGTCTTTATATGTTTACCATCACTGAACTTAGTAAAGCAGACTGTTTGCTTGCAGTTGCATCAATCTGATGCTCAAGTTCATCACACATGGCCATAAACTGGTCGATTCTGGTAACTATCCGTTTCTGTTCGGCAAAAGGCGGGAGTGGAACATAAAAACCTGTAATATCTCCCATGGAAATATTGTCATTCGTGGAATTTTTAGCAGTATAAATGACTCTCTGGATCAGATCGGTTTGTATCAAACTATTAACGAATTCAGGCAAAATGCCGGACAAGATTTTAATGGTCGCAACACGCTGATTAACAACCATAGGCTCGGATAACGCTTTTACCAATAGACTTTTTCCGACGGTACCTCCCGTCATCGCCATAAGTATGTTGTTTGGCTCAAGCTTGAAAATATTTAGGTCTGCTGAAAATGTGTATCGAACAATCTTATGATTTTTAAATCCTTTTTCATCAAAGTCTGAAATGCGGACAACCCTTACTCCATCGTTTACATATTTTGAGCTCTTAAATGCAAAGCCACCATTAACTTCGCTTATTTCCCCCAATCTGACCCACGCCCAACTTACAGGCAATGCATAAGGAACTTCATCAGGCTTGATTTCGGGCAGCGGTTTCGGCTCCCTGATTTTTCCTGCCTTCACCAGTCTCCGTTTTTCTGCTTCGATCTCTTTCAGCAGTTCGCTGGCTGGTTGGTCGTTCGGGTCTTGCGGAACCAGCTTGCCCATGACGCCAAGCTGGAGGATGGCTTTGCGCAGTTCGGTCACGTTCTGTTTTACGGAGTAGAGTTCTCCGAAGTGGTGGTTGATGAAGTGCCATGCATCGGTAAAGCTGTCGTTCCTTTGCGCTTCAAACAGTCGGTTCAGAGCAGAAATATGAACGGTCAGGCGTTTCGCTTCACGCTCGGTTCGCAACTTTTCCAGTTCATCGCAACGCGCCATGAGCTGGTCGATTCTTGCTACTATACGATGCTGTTCGGCGAGGGGCGGGATTGCAATCGGTAATTGATAGGCTGCATTTCGATTAAGACCCGGTTTAATCCCTTTTCCTAATCGCTCTAAACCAATGGTATGAAAAAGTTTAAAAGAGAAATGAAGATCAATGCCGTTCGGCGGAATACTGTAATACGCTACGTCTGTAACACAACAGCCTGTTGTTAGTGATAAATTAAGCGCTCCTGCGGAGCCTTTTCGACCAACTACGATACATGGTGATTTAACAAAGCAAATGTTATGGGTTCCTACAATTCCATTTGAACCATATACAGGATATTCTCCTGAATTAGATCTTTTTTCCGCAGGCAAATTGTGACCATATTCAAGACAAAAAACATCACACAGCCTGACCCACACCCAACCCACCGGCAATTCATAAGGCCTCTCCTCAGGCTTGATCTCGGGCAGCGGTTTTGGCTCCCTGATCTTTCCCGCCTTAACCAATCGACGTTTCTCCGCCTCAATCTCCTTCAGCAGTTCACTCGCAGGCTGGTCACTGGGGTCTTGCGGTACAAGTTTGCCTTGCATGGCAAGCGTTAAAATCAGCTCCCGCAGTTTTTTGATCCCCTCCGGTGCGGCAAAGGCCGTATCGAAATATTTCTCAAGCAGCGCCCTGCTCTTCTCATTATCACTCATGACTCTCCTTGACTTCTCCCACAGTTTCTCCCACAGTCATCACCACAGTCATCACCACAGTCATCACCACAGTTCTTGTATCAATACGATTGGATTCCATGTGCTTCAGTTGCCTCCCAATGCCTGCATGAGTTCCCGCTTCAGGTCGGCTTGTGCGGCTTCGAGTTTTCTCACAATTTCCTGGTACTCCTCCATCAGCTCTTCAGGGTCGCGGTGGTTCACCTCCACTTCATGAGGATTTTTGCAGTCGAGGTTGAAGTTGCGTGCGGCAATCTCCTCTGCTGTGATTTTCCATGCGTATTGGGTGCCTTTCCGCCCTTTGCGCTCCGCTCCGACCCACCATGCTTTTTCCCGGTCGAACTCTTCGATGGTTAGGGGTCGGGTTCGGGAGTAGGCCTTGTAGCCTTCAGGATAGGGGTGTTCAAAGAACCAGATATCCTTTGTCGGGCCACCCTTTTCGAAAAAGAGGATGTTAGTCGAGATGCTGGTATAGGGGCTGAAAACACCTTTCGGCAATCGGACAATGGTGTGCAGATTGAACTCATCAAGTAGTTCCCGCTTCAGATTGGTTTTGACTCCTTCGCCAAAAAGGAATCCATCAGGCAATACTACAGCAGCGCGGCCAGTGTCGTGCTTGAGCCGGTGCATGATGAGGGCCATAAAGAGGTCGGCGGTTTCGCGGGTCTGGTACTTTTTGGGAAAGTTGTTTTCGATGCCATCCTCTTCCATGCCTCCGAAAGGTGGATTGGTGAGGATAATGTCTACACGCTCTTTGGGACCGTAGTCCTTGAGCGGACGGCTGAGGGTGTTATCGTGCAGGATGTTGGTGGGAACGTCAATGCCATGAAGCATCATGTTGGTTAGGGCGAGCATGTGCGGCAGCGGCTTCTTTTCCACTCCGTGAATGCTTTGCTGCATGATCTTCAGATCATCGGTATTCTTCATCTGCCCATTGAGGTGTTCGATGGTGTTGATGAGAAAGCCTCCAGTGCCGCAGGCGGGATCAAGCACCGTTTCACCGAGTTGCGGGTTAAGTGTTTCCACCATGAACTGTGTTACTGCGCGAGGAGTATAGTATTCGCCGGCGTTTCCGGCAGATTGCAAGTCAGCAAGAATTTTTTCGTAGATGTCGTTGAAGAGGTGGCGATCACTCGAAGAGTTGAAATCGACTTCCTCTTCGATGGTGTTGATTACCTGCCGGAGCAGGGTGCCGGACTTCATGTAGTTGTAGGCGTCCTCGAAGACCGAACCGATCACCCTGCCGTGCGGTGAGACCCCGGCAACGTAAGCGAGCCGCTTGAGTGAGGGAAAGAGGTCGATGTTGACAAAGTCGATCAGCTCCTCTCCGGTTATGCCTTCGGGATCTTTAGCCCAGTTCTGCCAGCGAAACCGGCTCTCAAGCGGGGTTTTATAATTTGGAGTGGTAAGCTGCCACTCTTCCTCACGATCGTTGAATATTTTCAGAAAAAGGAGCCAGACGATCTGGCTGATTCGCTGGGCGTCGCCATCAACACCGACGTCCTTTCGCATGATGTCTTGTATGGTTTTGATCAGTGTTCCGATCGGCATAGTGGTTTTTTGTTATGCGCTGTAGAGCGCTTGTTCGAGTTCATGAACGGCTTGCTGGTAGCTTTCAAAACCATTGAAAATACGAATGATCTCGACAGGTGTACCGAAATGGGTGAAAGGAGCAATGGAAAGAATCTGCGGAGCTTCAATCTGCACAATGCCTTCGTCGGCATATTTGTCGAGAAGGGCTTCGAGCACCCGCCGCGCCTGATTGCCGTACCGGGTAAAGTAGTTGCGTTTTTTAACCTCTTCCGCCCGCTCCCTGCGGGTAAGCGGCGGTTTGTCCCAGGCGATATGACAGATGAGGTCGAAAGGGTCGTAGTCACGGCTGATCTCTTCGGAGAGTGCATCAAAAAAAACTCCCTCCCTCGACAGCTCTTCAATAATCACCTGTTTCTTCTCGGCACTGTTCCATCTATTGAGAAACTCTTCAAGTGAAGCAAACTCTCTTGATAATGTTTTTCGGGTATAGTCTTTGAGCGATTCAGTAATCAGTTTGCCATCGGCATCGAAATACTGTACCCGTTCGGCAACAACCTTCACTTCAACATTATCGACCACATAGCGGCGAACGCGAGGGCCATCTTCACTATCGTTGTCATCTCCCACGTGCTGCCAGTTACCGCCTTCGTCGCCAGATTCCGGATAGAACGCCTTCTCTTCAGAATCTTCATTTTCGGGCATGTCGGGAGGTACCGGTGAGTCATCTGGGTGCTGCGGAGTGTAGATCTGCACGGGATCACCATCAAAATCCGGATCGGCAAAAAGCTCTGTGGCTTTTTTGAAGTCCATGATGGTGAAATAGTATTTGTCGTACTCTTCGTTGATCCGGGTGCCGCGCCCGATTCGCTGCTTGAACTCCGTTATGGAGAGAATGGTCTGATCGAGTACGATGAGCTTGCAGGTTTGGGCATCGACACCGGTTGACATCAATTTGGATGTTACGGCAATCACGGGATATCGTGATTCAGGAAAAATGAAGTTATCGAGTTCCGCCTTGCCCTCTTGGCTGTCGCCGGTAATGCGGACGACATAGCGGGAATTCTGGGCAACCAGATCGCTGTTTTCGTTGACCAGTGCTTGACGCATCCGCTCGGCATGATCGATGTTTTCGCAAAAGACGATCGTTTTATCGAAGCGATTGGTCTGGCGGAGAAAGTCGCTGATCTTCTTGGCAACAAGGAGAGTGCGCTGCTCCAGAACAAGATTCTTGTCGAAATCACCCTGGTTGAAAATCCGGTCTTCTATCTCATTGCCGTGCTTGTCTTCCATCCCCTTGTCAGGACGCCAGCCCTCCAGATCCTTATCGATATCGATGCGTACCACCTTGTAGGGCGCAAGAAATCCATCGTCGATACCTTTGCGGAGTGAGTAGGTGTAGATCGGCTTGCCGAAGTAGTCGCTGTTTGAAATTTCTTTTGTCTCCCTTGGGGTAGCCGTCATGCCTATTTGTGTTGCCGATGAGAAGTATTCAAGAATCTGCCGCCAGGCTGAGTCTTCTGCGGCGCTGCCCCGGTGGCATTCATCGACGACGATAAGATCAAAAAAATCAGGGGTGAACTGCCGGTAGATGTTCTGCTCCTCTTCCGTACCGGTAACGGCTTGGTAGAGTGAGAGGTAGATCTCAAACGACTTGTTGACCTGCCGCTTTTTGATCTTGGTCATGGTCGGGCCAAAGGGCTTGAAGTCGTTGGTGATGGTCTGGTCAACCAGAATGTTGCGGTCGGCAAGAAAGAGGATTCGCTTTTTTGCCTTCGACTTCCAGAGACGCCAGATAATTTGAAAAGCGGTAAAGGTTTTGCCGGTTCCGGTAGCCATCACCAGCAAAATGCGATTCTGGCCCTGAGCAATTGCCTCAATGGTTTTGTTAATGGCCAGAAACTGATAGTAACGAGGGCTTTTGTTGATCCCGTCGCTGTAATAGTCCTGCGTGATCAGGTTTTCCTGCTTTGCGGTTATTCCCCGATGCAGAGACCAGCTTTCCCAGAGTGACTCGGCAGAGGGAAATTCATCAAGAGAGAGTTCTCGCTCAATGATACCGTCAGTGGCGATCTTGTTGTGAAAGAGGAAGCCGTCTCCGTTGGAGCTGAAGACAAAGGGTACCTGAAGCATATCGGCATACCCAAGAGCCTGCTGCATGCCATCGCCGAGAGAGTGGTTGTTTTCTTTGGCCTCAATAACGGCGATGGGAATATTGGGTTTGTAGAAAAGTACATAATCGACACGCTTGTGCTGAGCACGGGTGTGCAGCTTGCCGCGGACGATAATGCGGCCCTTGGTCAGCGGAAATTCTTCGCGAACCTGGGTAGCAATATTCCAGCCAGCCCGTTCAAGCGCAGGGGTAATGTATTTCGTGCAGATATCGCGTTCGGTAAGCTGTTTTTTGTTCATCATTCAGCTTTCCGGCTTTGGTTTGATATGCGTAGTCTTGGGTTTGAGCTGGATATTGGCGGGAGGTCTTCCTTCTGCAAAGAAACGCCAACCGGAAGCTTCAAGCTGCTTGTTGATTTTAAAGCGGGAGGCTGCTTCCTTATGCACCATAACGGTCAATGGTTTGCGCTATTTTGGATCGGACATAAAACCGCTAAAATATACACATCTTTTTTTCTTCATTACTCCCGGTTTCAACCCTTCAATTCAACTTTTTTATAAAAGCCGTAAACATTGCCGATATGCTGTTTCATCACCCCTCGGTTTGCCAGCCTGCCGGCAACAATCGCCGGGTGTGTGCCGATTTTGGTGGCAAAACGCTGGATATCCTCTTTTTCAAATCCACCACTCAGCATGATCTCTTTTTCCTCCTTGCGGCTCATCAGTGACTCTTCGGCAAAGGCATTGGCTTCAGCCTCTTTCTCTTTGCCGTCACAGGAGTACTCCATTCCCTCTACAAAAACATCTTTTTTGTTGTGCTTCAGGATATGGGCGGCTTCATGGAAAAAGGTAAACCAGAAAATATCGTTGCGGTTCAAGCGGTTTGAGAGTTGAATCAGGGGGTTGCCTTTGACCCACCGGGTTGAACCGTGCAGTGGCGCTTTTGGCAGGCAGGGAGTATGGACAACCTTTACACCGGCTTTGCAGCAAAGCTCCTGAAGCTCCGGGAAGAAATCATCGGTGCCGCTGATCGCTAGCTTTTTTATGTCCTGCAGGGTTGCCTCAAAAGCTTTCTTGTCAAAATCAGGCACCTGAAGCAATTCGGCCTGCCGCTCACCTTGCCGAAGCCATGCGGCAACAGAGTATGGGTCTTTGCTGTTTTTTTCGCTCATGCTGGTTGCTGTTGCATAAACCTGGCCGTGATAAAACTTTTCGTACACGTCAGGGCTTGCCACGTTAAAAAATGAGAGCAGAGCATTGCCTGCGTTAGCCGAAGTGCCGTCAAAGGCAATCCATCCTTTATCTTTCATTGCCTTGCAGGGAAACTTTTTTGCCCACTCTTTTGCCTGAAGCAGCGTTTCTGCTTCATCAATTTCAGCAAGCCTCAGGCGATAGAGCTTTTCAAGATTCATCCAAAAAGAGCCGGGTATGCCGACAACTCGCTCAAGCTGAAGGGCTGTTTCCGGGGTTATTTGCGCTTTGCCCTGAATGATTTCGTTGATGGTCTTCTTCGGTCTCCCCATCCGCTCAGCTAACTCCGCCTGACTCATACCGGTGTATTCGATTTGTTCGGCAAGCGTATCACCAGGGCAAGAGATGATTTCACGTGCTATGGCAATATCTTCTTTGGTTTTATAGTTGTTCTTCATCGTTGTATCGGTTTAATGGTAGTCCTCTCCAATCGCTGTAATGCACAATACTGGTAACACGCTTCCATGCAAGGCCGCCATCTGTTTTCAGAGGAAGAGGAGTATGATCTGGAATAAAAATAATGCGATGATTCGGAGATATGTCAACTGCTATTTCACCAACTCGCTCAGCTTTGAGTTCATGGCAATTAGCTGTCGAGAGGGTTCCCATAGCCTCAAGATCTGGCGCCTGCGACAACTGCTCAAGCGAAGTGCAACCTTTTTTGCCCTGTCGCCATAATTCTTTTTAATAGCCAAAAAGCTTTCAACGCTTTTTTCCAGCTTGCGTGTTTGGTAGCGAATGTTCATTCGTAAGGTAACGAAATTTATCAGCGCATTAAAACTTATTAACCCCAAGGGTTAATTTTATTGGATTTTGCTTCAATGATGGTTGATGGCAGAAAAAACTTGTTGGCGAGTTTCTGATTCCACTGTTCCCGGAGGTTTGCCGGGGCGATGATGAGGAGCTTTCGTTTGCGCTCTGCCCATTTTTGGGAGAGGATGATACCGGCTTCGATGGTTTTGCCCAATCCGACTTCGTCAGCAAGCAGTGCGCCTTTTGAGAGTGGTGATTTGAAAGCAAAGAGCGCGGCTTCAACCTGGTGGGGGGAATTCGAGCTTGCCGTTCAGCCGAGGTTGAACAACAGGAGTTTCGAATCTTTTTTGGCTATGATCTTCAAGAGGGCTTCGTCGCTTATGGCAGCACCGTCACTCTGCCCAAGGCTGACCCCGTTGACATTGACAGCACCGCACACTACCTGCAGCCAGAGATGGCGCCCAGCTGGCACAGGGCAGTCTATCTCCATTCCCTCTTCCAGAATGGAATCGTACAAGGCGGCATCCTGATGGATGGTTAGAGAACCATCCCGTCCGTCATTTGAAGCGACGAGCCTGAGTCGACCGCGCTTTTCTTCGTCCCTAAAGAATTTCTGCTCATATTTTGGCTCCAGACCTTTCGTATCCGGTAAAATCCAGATTTGCAGAAAATGAACGGGGACTTCACTGGATGGGTTGAATTCGCTGTGGGTGATTCCGGTGCCGGCGCTCATCCGCTGGACATCGCCTGGCCTTATTACCGTGCCGTTACCCATGCTGTCCTTGTGTTCAAGAGCCCCGTCGATTACATACGTGATGATCTCCATATCCCGATGGGGATGGGTTCCGAACCCCTCTCCGGGTTGGACACGATCTTCGTTGATGACCCGAAGCACCCTGAAGCCCATGTATTGCGGATCGTGATAATCGGCAAAGGAGAAGGTATGCCAGGTATTGAGCCATCCATGGTCTGCGTGCCCGCGTTCAGCCGCTTTTCGAATGTGTAACATTATGATAAATAACTGGTTAAGGTTGCGTGCAGTTTTATCCAGCTTGCATATCGGCCGATCCAGTTCTGCAGAAAAGGTTTGCTCCCTGAACCGATAGTGCCGTCTTCATTGAATAATCCTTCCTTTGCCTGAATGAACGCTTCAGGTTGCGCAAGCGTGGGCACATCGAGGCATGCAAGGATGTTGCGAAGATGCTGCTGTGCCAGGGCCGTACCTGCCGCTCCGAGTGCAACACCAAGAATGCCGGCAGGCTTGCCTGCCCAGACATTTTCCCCATGGGGCCGCGAAGCATGATCGAGAGCATTCTTGAGTACACCGGATATTGAGCGGTTATATTCAGGCGTCACAAAGAGCAGTCCGTCAGCACCGCCTATTTCCCGTCTCAGGCGCTTGACCGATTCGGCAGGATTTGCGTCGTCATCCTGATTGTAAAGGGGTAAATCACTGATCAGCACATGCATGAAAGAGAACCCGGACGGGGCTATTTTGATGATGGCATCGGCAAGCTTTTTGTTCAATGAATCTTTTCTGATGCTACCGACGATAACGGCAATCTTGTACTTGTTCATAATGATGTTCTTTGATGCGTTATTTGATTTTTCTGATCAGCCGATGCGAACAGAGAGCATGGAGAGCGATCCGCCTTCTATCCCTTCGACTGGAAAGCTGACCTGCTCGTGCTCTTTGCGTAAACCAAGAACATAGAGGAGAGGAAGAAAATGGTCAGGGGATGGTACCGAAAGCCGCGCATCCACTCCCAAGCTCAAGTAATCAGCAAGTTCAGGATCTTTTCCCTCAAGCATGAGCTTTTTTGTTGCGGATTCAAATCGAAGGGCCCAGTCGTACGGCGGTATCTTCTCATTACCCCAGACATAAGCACGAAGGTTGTGCACAATATTGCCGCTTCCGACAATCAGTACTCCTTCATCTCGAAGCGACTGGAGCAGTTTCCCGGTTTCATAATGAAACTCAGGGGGTTTCGTGTCATCAATACTGAGCTGAACAACCGGAATGTTTGCGTCTGGAAAAACGTGGCAGAGTACCGACCAAATGCCGTGATCAAGTCCTCGATTTTCATCGAAACGGACCTTGAGCGGCTGAAGGAGTTTTTGTACACGCCGAGCAAGTTCAGGACTGCCCGGAGCTGGCCAGGTATACTCGAAAAGTTCCGTGGGGAACCCGTAGAAATCGTGGATGGTTTCGGGAGTGGGGCTTCCTGAAACCGCACTTTCAGGGACGTACCAGTGGGCTGATATGGCAAGTATTGCTGTCGGTCGCGGGATGCTTTGCCCGAACTTTTGCCAGCTTTTTGTGTAGGCGTTCGACTGAATCGCATTCATTGGATTGCCATGGCCTAAAAAAACAGCAGGCATTACTTCTCTCATTGCAGTCCTCCTTTATGGTGGTTATCTCCTTTAACTCCCTCTCCCTGGCACGCCTCTTATTTTGGCTGTGATTTGACCAGTTCAACTTCCAGCGAGATGTTGATCTCTTCGCCAACAGCCACTCCCCCTGTTTCCAATGCCTGATTCCAGACAAGGCCGAAATCCTTACGGTTGATTGTTGTGCTTGCCGAAGTTCCGCTTCTTGTGCCGCCCCAGGGATCCTTGCTTTCTTTGGAGAAGGGAGCGATGTTAAGAACCACTGATTTTGTAACACCGTGGATCGTCAAGTCACCGGTAACCTTCAACAGCCCTTTGGGCGCTTTTGCCCACTTTTTTGAAACAAAGGTCAAGGCCGGATATTTGGCGACGTCAAAGAAATCGGCGCTTTTCAAATGGTCATCCCGTTTCTGAACGTTTGTATTGATGGAAGAGGCATCTATGGTGACATCGACTTTCGATTTGGTAATGTCTTTATCGTTGATGTCAACAATGCCGCTAAATTTATTGAAGTTACCCTTGACGTGCGACACCATGAGGTGACTGACACTGAATCCAATATTTGAATGATCGGGGTCAATGTTCCATTGAGTAGCTGTAGCAAGTGATGGCAAGAGCATGATGGCTGCGGTGAGCATTGTCTTGGTGATGGTTTTTTTCATTTTCGTTTTCCTTTTTTTTTGTTCGTTGCAGGAGAGTGATTTGACATTAAACTATTTGTCTAAAAAAAATCAGCCGCCCTAAACTGTCTTTTCTTGCAGGCCTATCCGCCGGCAAAGTTGTGCCAGCTCTTCCTGCTCACTATCCTGAAGAATGCTCATCTCCTTGACAATGGCGGCCATGATCAAGGGGAAGACATGTTCAATCAGCAATCGTCCCGAATCAGTGAGATGTATTGCTATAAAGCGCCTGTCATCCTGAGCTCGCTCGCGTCTTACCAGGTTGTGCTTTTCCAGGTTATCAATAACCATGGTAATGTTGCCGGTGCTTTTTAAAATTTTAGCTGCAAGTTCACGCTGGCATAGAGAGCCTTTATGAAAGAGCACCTCGAGAATTCCGAATTGACTGACCGTTAGATTTGACGCTGCCAGAATACGGGCTGTACGGCCTGTTACTGATTCAGCGGCTCGCATAAGCTTGGTGTATGCACTCAAGGCTTTTTTTTCGGTATCAGAATATGTGGCGATTCCTTTTGGCATTATGCTTTGGGTATTGTTGAATTGTTTAATGTTAAACTATACAAAGTTATCATTAAGTCCAACAATTATTTCGAAGCTTTGCTGTTGTTGATGGTTTGCTGGCAAGCGAAGCCGGGCAGACTGCTTTTCATGCAGCGGGGGGCTGTGCTCGGCGCTTACTGTTTTTGTAGCTACAATGTAGCGCAATAAAGAGCAAGGTGCATCCTGTAACATCCAGGAAAGTCCGAAAACCCTTGAGAAATCAGGGTTTTTCGTATTTTAGAGACATCGTTATATTGAGCCTGTTTGCATCCTTAAGGAAATATCAGGAATCGGGCGAATGGAGATTTCGGATTCAGGATAGTACGCACAAACCTTCATTAATCAGGTAAAACAACCAAAAAGACAAAACATGAAAAAATCACTTATAATGGCCATCCTTTTTTCAGGCCTGGCTTCAGCACCTGTAGCGGCTGCTGCACCGTATATCAGCCTGTCTGGAGGCATAGGTTTGCCTGGTGAATGGAAAGAAACCAATTATTCAACTGACAAATTGAATAGTGGTATAGTTCTTAGCGGCGCAGTCGGTTACAGTGGTCGTAATACACGATTTGAGGGCGCTTTGGGATATCAGCAGCACAATTGGACAATTCCCACGAATAATGATAGTGTTTCATTCCTGACGATGATGGCTAACGGATATTACGGAAGAAATGGCGAATCGGGTTTTTCGCCCTATGTGATGGCCGGCGCAGGTTTTACCAGGGCAAATGCCTCATGGTCAATACGTAGCAACACCAATTTTGTCTGGCAGGTTGGCGCAGGCTTTGGCGTTAAACTTGATGAGAAATTCACCATTGATGTTGGCTACAGGTATTTTAAGCCTGAAGGACTTGAATGTCCTGAAGAGGGGAACAGCGTAAACTGGAAAAGTCATAACATTCTGGCAGGCATCAGGTACATGCTTTAAACTTGCTGGACATCTTCAACGAAAAAACTTGCGGCTGCCTGCAGTTCTCTTAACACAAAGGGCAACACCACTCTTGTCAGCCGCATTGACCGGTCAGAACGCATATCTCACTCCGGCAAGGATATTGTGCCCTGCCCAGGTAAGTTTGTCGTTCATGATACTGTGCAGCCCTTCCGGCTTGAGATGCCGGTATCCCAGATCAACGGTCATTTCTCGGGCTACCTTGATGCCAAGCCCTGCGCCAGCTTGCCAGGCAAATGCGCTCTGATTCATAAAATAATTGCTGGTATGCACGTCAACCCAACCAACTCCGGCCATGAGATAGGGGGAGATGTTACTGACTGCCTTGAAATCATAATATCCGTTACCCATCACCGTCAGGAACGACATATCTCCCCAGAGCGGATGATACTCGGTATATTTGTGTGACTGGTAACTTATCCCAAGCTCAACCCTTGCGGGATTGAAATTGCAGCCGACTGCGCCATTGACAACAACACTATTGTTTAAATTATCTTCAATGCTGCCCCGCCATAATGCATTTTCAGGCAATCCCAAGCCGACTGAACCGCTGACATACGTCTTGGCAGCGTGAGCTGGAATCGCCATGAGAGTGGCACAAACCATGAACAGCAGAAATTTCTTTTTCATTCTACTAATTGCTTACGTAGCGTTATGATACCGGGAGCATAACCAGCTTGAGAATATTCTTTCCCTCTTCCCTGCGGTAACTGACATCATCTGTTAATTTGCGAATAAGATAGCCTCCCAGTCCGCCGACATTACGCTCCTCGATACCCAGTGAGGTGTCGGGCTCCGGCAGAAGCAGGATATTAAACGGGATCCCATTATCTGAAATTTCCAGAACAAGGGCATTATCTTCTATTCCAGAGAGAATTGATACCAAGCCCGCTTCATCCGGATAGGCATAATTACAAATATTGACGAATATCTCTTCAACAGCAACGTGCAGTCCGAAGGTTTTTTTTGCGTCAAGCCGGAAGCGTTCAGCGCATTCATCAACAAACTGTTCAATTTTGGCTAAATTTTCAATTTGAGCCGAACAGGTTATTGTAGTCATTAGCGAAATCATTTAACCGGCAACGATTTCCAATGCACTCTCAACGGAATCATAGAGCTGAAAAATCGTACCAAAGCCGGAAAGGTCAAACACCTCCTTGACGGGGCCGCTGATATTTGCAAGAAGTATCTGGCCGCTTTTGGCCTTGATGCGCTTGGCGGTAGCAAGCAGTGCCCTTAATCCTGCACTGCTGATGTATTCCAGTTTTTCCAGATCAATGACAAATTTTGTCTCTCCTTCAGCAATCAAGGCATTAATTTTCTGTTCATAGCCCGAAAAAGTAACGGCATCAAGCCTGCCGGTTACCGTTACAACCATTGCTGCCGACTCTTTGCTGGCTTCAATATTCATGATGTTTTTGATTTGTTAGGTGTTATGTAATTAATTCACGGCCGCTCTGATTTTATTTTGTCCAAAGCGGATTGGATGTACAACACTATTTTTCGTGTTTTTTCAAAATCAGACTTAACCGGTTTGTGTTATTCAATCGCTGATACTCAATGTTTTCTGCAAGGTTTTTGATGATATTCAAACCAAATTCATCCGGAAGCTCATTCTGTTCAAATAGGTTCACCTCCTCACCCAGGCTGTCAAACACCAGTTCCAGAGACTCTTTCTTTTCTGAATAGGCAATAGTTATGTCGAGGGATATGGTCGACAGCAATGGATTGTAGAGCTGCAGCATCTCCTCAACAACAAGCAGAAGATTCTGCCTCATTTTTACCGGCAGAACCTGTTTTTCACAGAACAGCTCTATTTCGGCATTCATGGCGTAAAGATCGTAATCAGGAGATGCGATGTGATAGTTGAGATTTCGGATCCTGTTGATAAATGCTTTCGTCTTCTCTCTCTGTGGATTTACAAAAATCCGCTCAGGAGGACCATCTTCATAAATGCCTCCTTCGTCCATATAGAGCACCCTGTTTGATACATCCCTGGCAAAATCCATCTCATGGGTGACAATGAGCATGGTCATGCCTTCTTTTGCCAGACGGCGTATTACGGCAAGTACCTCACTGACCATGGTAGGATCAAGGGCAGAGGTCGGTTCATCAAAAAGAATGATTTCAGGTTCCATGGCCATACAGCGGGCAATGGCAACCCGTTGTTTTTGACCGCCGGACAGTTCATCAGGAAAATTGTTGGCCTTTTCTGCCAGTCCAACCAGCCTCAGCAGCTCCATGGATTTTTGTTCAGCATCCTTGATGCTTTTCTTTTGGAGTTTAATCGGCCCGAGGGTCAAGTTATCCATCACAGACAAATGAGCAAACAGGTTAAAAGACTGAAACACCATGTTCATCTTCTGGCGAATTTTCGGAACATCCGTTTTCGGATCAAGAATATTGACTCCATCAATTTGAATGGAACCCCCACTGGGTTGATCAAGCAAATTGATACAGCGCAAAAAAGTACTTTTACCTGTTCCTGATGGTCCGATAATTGATATCACTTCACCGGCCTTTATTTCGATACTGATATCCTTGAGAACGACAAGGGCACCAAATTTTTTCGACAGCTGTTTTATCTTTATCATGATGCTTTTACCGGTTTTCTTTTGGATTTCGGATCGCTTAGACGCTCAAAATAGTCAAGTATAGAAAGCAGTACCCAGGATATGAAGAAATACAACATGGCTACCATTATCAGGGGGAAAAACGCGTCGAAGGTGCGGCTGCGGATAATATCGCTTGCCTTGGTTAAATCCTGCACGGCGATATAGCCAACAATGGAGGTCATTTTTACCAGTGAAATGACTTCACCTTTATAGACGGGCAGAATACGCCGGACGGTTTGAGGCAAAACAATAAAAAGAAACGTTTTAACCTTGCTAAACCCGAGAGCTATACCTGCTTCAGTCTGACCATTGTCGACCCCTTCAATACCGGTACGGAAAATCTCGGCGGCATAGGCACCAAAGTTCATTCCGAAAGCAATAACTGCCACAAGCACCGGATCAATATTCACAGAGGCAAAGACCACATAGAAAATCAGCATTAAAAAGACCAGTACAGGTGTTCCCCGCAATATGGAGATATAGAGC
>CAJAOR010000249.1 GCA_903942355.1 uncultured Chlorobiaceae bacterium
GAGGATGTAATGGCCCTTGAGGACATGGAAAAGAAATACCGCATAAGTGATATAGCAAGAGAACTGCAGGTAAGTCCGCAGGAAGTATTACTTTTTGTCAAGCAGGAAGGGGGCAGGGTTGCCTCTACATCCTCTATGGTAGGTGAAGATATACACGGCCTGATTTTTGGCCACTTCAGCGTTGAAAAGAAAATGGTTGATGAGACCAACAAAATAAGGGCGGAAAAAGAGAAACGCCTTTCAAGGCTTGAAGAGCAGTCACGGAAAACGTATGAAAAAGAGCAGCATCTCAGCGAAACCCTCAGCCCCCCCCCGGCCCCACCAGCAGTTGTGGTTCATGAGCCTAAAAAAGAGGTTGCTGCTGTTGACGTTATAGAGTTTGCTCCGGAACCGCTTCCGATACCGGAAATTATTTTTGCCGCCCCTTCGGAACCTGTTGTGGTTCAGGCTGTACCGGAAGTTTCTGAACCCCGGGTTGTTCCTGTCGCTCAGGTTGTTCCTGAAGAGCCGGCAATGCTTGTGGTTCCGGAAGCCCCGAAAGCTCCTGAAGCTGTAACCGTTCCTGAAGTCACGGAAGCCCGGGTTCTTCCTGAACCTGCGGTGGCTACAGCGCTCCCTGAAATTCAGGAAATCCCTGAGACAGCGGCAGTTCCCGAGATTGCTGAACCGGCTCCAAAAAAAGAGGAACCGACGGTCAACGAGCATTTGGTCTCGTTTGCCTCTCCGCAGATGATGGGCGGTCTGACTGTTCTTGGCACTCTCGACATGCATGCCGGCAGGAACAAGAAAAACCGCAAAAAGAATTTCCAGGAGCAGGCAGACGCTCTGAAAGATGAGTTTGTAACGAAGCCGGCAGCAGAGACTCATACGGAAGAAAAAGTAATTACTCCAAAGAAGCCGGCGGTCAAGGCGGCTGCTGACGTAAAGCCAAAGCCTGTGGTTGCCGACAGTTCGGCCAATGCCAAGAAAAAAGGAAAGAAGAAAAAGAAGCCTGCGGTGGACGACAAGGTCATCTCGGCGAATATTCAAAAAACGATCAGCGGTATTGATGATCGCAGCAACACCGGTTCACGCCAGAAATTCCGCAAGCTGCGCCGCAACGAGCGTGAGCGCGAGAACGAAGAGGATGAAGCTTTTCGTGAGTCACAGCGGATGGTTGTCAGGGTTACCGAGTATGCCTCGCCCCATGAACTTGCCGAACTTATGGGTATTACCGCCAAGGATATTATCCAGAAGTGTTTTGCGCTTGGCAAGTTTGTTACCATCAACCAGCGGCTCGACAAGGAGTCGATCGAACTGATCGCCCTTGAGTTTGGCTTTGAGGCAGAGTTTATTTCAGAGGTTGAGGCAACTGCCGTGATTGTGACCGAAGATGATGAGGCTGATTTGCAGACCCGTCCGCCGGTTGTCACCATCATGGGACATGTTGATCACGGCAAGACATCGCTTCTCGATTATATCCGCAACAGTAAAGTTGTTGCCGGTGAATCCGGAGGCATTACCCAGCATATTGGAGCTTACGAAGTAACGGTTGAAGGCAACCGCAAAATAACCTTTCTTGATACGCCGGGCCATGAAGCCTTTACCGCCATGCGGGCAAGGGGCGCGCAGGTTACCGATATCGTTATTCTGGTTGTGGCGGCTGATGACAGTGTCATGCCCCAAACCATTGAGGCTATCAATCATGCCAAGGCGGCAGGTGTGCCTATTGTTGTTGCCCTTAACAAGATTGACAAGATTGAAGCCAATCCTGAGAAAATCAAGAACCAGTTGAGCGAAGCTGGCGTGCTGGTCGAAGAGTGGGGCGGCGTTTACCAGTGCCAGGAAATTTCTGCAAAGAAAGGCATCGGCATTGCCGAACTCATGGAAAAGGTGTTGACCGAAGCTGAAATGCGTGAGCTGAGGGGCAATTATTCCAAAGAAATTCCGGCAAGCGGCATTATTGTTGAGTCTGAGCTCGACAAGGGCAAGGGCGTTATTTCTACAGTGCTTGTCCAGCGCGGCATTCTCAAGGTAGGTGATCCGTTTGTTGCCGGCAATACCATGGGCAAGGTTCGTGCCCTTATGGATGAAAGAGGCAAGAGGATTGCTTTTGCCAACCCTTCACAGCCGGTCAGGGTGCTTGGGTTTGAGGATCTTCCGCAATCAGGTGATGCGCTGACGGTTATGGTGACGGACAGGGAAGCGCGCGATCTGGCTCAGAAGCGGCAGGTTATTCGTCGCGAGCATGACTTCCGTCGCAGCACACGTGTCAAGCTCGACAGTATTGCCCGCCAGATCAAGGAAGGGTTGATGAAAGAGCTGAGCGTCATTATCAAGGCCGATACCGATGGCTCCATTCAGGCTCTTGCTGACGGACTCATGAAAATCCAGAACGAAGAGGTCAAGGTACAGATTATTCACCAGGGCGTCGGGCAGATCACTGAAACTGACGTACTGCTTGCCGCAGCTTCTGATGCCATCATTATCGGCTTCAGGGTGCGTCCGAATGTCAATGCCAAAAAGCTGGCAGAAAAGGAAGATCTCGATGTCCGTTTCTACAGTGTGATTTACCATGTGCTTGAAGATGTCGAAAAAGCGCTTGAAGGCATGCTTTCACCTGAACTCCATGAAGAGAGTCTTGGTTCGCTTGAAATCCGCCAGATCTTCAAGGTGCCCAAGATTGGCAATGTTGGCGGAGGTTATATGCTTGAAGGCAAGATGTTCCGTGACTCCAAGGTTCGTCTGCTCCGCGACGGTGTTCAGATCTATGAAGGCCAGCTTGCAGCGCTCAAGCGTTTCAAGGATGATGTCAAGGAGGTTGACGCCGGTTACGAGTGCGGTATGAGCCTCAAGAACTATGACGATATCAAGGTTGGCGACATTGTCGAAGCCTATAAGATTGTTGAGAAAAAACGAAAACTATGAACAGCTTATTGTTGACCTATGTCGATACGTACTGAGAGGGTTGCATCACTGTTACAGCAGGAACTTGGGGCAATCCTTCAAAAGGAGTTGCCTCGGAGCGGCCCGATCATCACCGTTGTCGAGGTGAAGATTACGGCCGACCTGAGCATTGCAAGGGTTTATGTCTCCATTATCGGTCCCCCCGAGGAGCGAGAGACGGCGATGGCCTCCCTGCAGGACAAAACAAAGAGTATCAGAATGATTTTATCTTCGAAGATCCGGCACCATTTTCGGCGTATTCCGGAACTCGAATTCCATGAGGATCATCTCTATGAGCGTGCAAGCCGCATTGAGCAGCTTTTGAGCGGGGTGAGAAAAAGTTCCGTTGAAAACGCTTAACTACAAAGCCGGTTGTAAAGAGGGTGCATGGATGAACAGCGGACAAGGGAGCCTTTAGCTGATGAAGGCAATTTTCTCCTGATTGACAAGCCGCTCGACTGGACGTCGTTCGATGTGGTGGCTAAAATCAGGAATACCTACAGGGGCATTGGCCTGAAGCGCAAGGTTGGTCATTGCGGAACTCTGGATCCAAAGGCAACCGGTCTCTTGATTCTTGCAACCGGACGCAA
>CAJAOR010000250.1 GCA_903942355.1 uncultured Chlorobiaceae bacterium
CAATCTTTTCTTGCGGTTTTAATGTCAAATTTAATAATAACACAGGCTAAGTATTATGATTTTATCGCAACGGCAGATATGGCTGACGATGAAAATGTTTTATATGATATTGAAATATATGAGGATGAGTATTTGATTTGTTTGACTAATTTAATCCGATTTGTTCAGGCAAAAATAAATACAATTGGTAATGCTATCCAAAAAACAAAAAATAATATAGCCTCTAAAAAAATTGATGATTTTAATTTATTTGATCAGCTTCAGAAAAACATCATTGAGATAATTATTACTATATATCCAAATTGGTATGATTTAAATGAAGATAGAAAAATATATGATCATTTTATTGTTAAACACTATTTGGAAATAAATGAAATCAATTATGCAAGTACCATTATTTTAACAAAAGAGCAAAAAAATGAAGTCTATTATGAATTACGTAATAGTCGGGTTAAAAAAGCAGATGCTGTTGAAAGAGATAATATTATAGATGAAGATGAGGGCGCTGCAGGAGATAATACTACAGGCATTAACACTATAAAAATAATTGAGCAAGAAATGGATAGAGATTATTTTTATCAAAATCTCCCATGGCTTGAACGGCAGTCGTTGTCTTATCTGTTTCGTGGTGGAGAAATACCAGAAATTCTTAAAACATTTTCATTTGATGGTCTGCGTATGATCCAGAGACGGATAATTATACGCTCATTAGCTCATTTTAAAGAAATTGACTGTGATTAAGCTATTTGTATTGTGTCATAATTAATTTTAAAAAATCCAGCTTAAATCCACTCCCCCCCCCAAAGATTTCCTTTCAATACTTCTATCTACGCTTCTTCCGTAGGAATTTCTGGACTATTAAGATTCTGTGATCAAATTGCTATCATAAGCCAAGTATTAAGTTGCTTGGAAATATAAATGAGCCTCCTTCTTTGACCCAAAATCCATTTCTACTTTTAATCATCGCTTCCCAATGCCCACAAGAGACTGATCTTCACATATCAAAAAAATTCGACGGCAACTAATATCAAATAACCGGTTTCGGGTAACAGATATAGGCGTATAATTTTCAGAATGAATCCTTGGGGTTATTGATTGCTGAACAATGAGTGAGTGTCGGTGACACCTGAAGTGGACCCGTCCCAGTAGACAAAAAACAGGCGAATTTAAGTTAGTAACTCACGGTTCATGCAGCGGAATGGCGCTGCCCCATTTCATTGAACTTATCCACGATCATCGCTCCACCACCGCATGCCGATACATATATTTCATCTGGTGTTTGATAACCCATTGACTGATGCAACCGCTCGGTGTTGTAGAAGTGAAAATAATTCTGCAATCCCTGATACAGTTCGGTTCCTGATCCGTAACCTTTCAGATAAAGGTCTTCATGCTTGAGGCTGCGCCACAACCTTTCGACGAACACGTTATCCAGTGCCCTACCTCGACCATCCATGCTGATACGAATGTCGGGATATTCCCTGATGGCGCTGATAAATGCTTCGCTGGTAAACTGGGCGCCCTGGTCAGTATTGAAGATTTCCGGTATCCCGTATTTACCAAACGCTTCCTGCAGGCAGGAGACACAAAAACTGCTGTCCATCGTGTTCGATAAACGCCATGCCAGAACTTTTCTTGAATACCAGTCCACAATGGCCACCAGATACATGAACCCTCGAGGTAATCTGCAATACGTTATGTCAGCGCTCCAGACGTGGTTCGGGCGGATTATCTTAACTCCCCGCAACAGATACGAAAATACCTTATGCTCCGGATGAGGTTCACTGGTTTTCGGATTCGCCATGATACCTGCCAGACCAAGCTTGAGCATAAGCCGCTGAACCCGTTTCCGGTTGATTTGGTAACCCTGCTTTCTCAGGTAGTGCCTCATCCTCCGGCTGCCGTAGAACGGGTGCCGAGTGAACTCCTGATCGATCAGTTCAAGCAAGTGCAGCTCTTCAGCATCTGGTTCATAGAGCTTCGGCTTCAGATAGAACGTCGAACGGTTCGTCCCGGCAAGTTCGCTTTGACGAGCTAACGGTATCGGATGCTCAGCGCCAATCCATGCTCTACGCGCTTTCATCGGGATATTCCGGACTTTTTTTTAAGCCATTCGAGTTCCATTCGCAATCGACCTATCTCGGAATAGAGCTTGTCCGGGTCTTCGATCGGGTCAACAGGCTTCGGTCCACGTTTCTGCTCGAAAAGTGTTGATGCTTGTTGTTGGAGTTCCTTTTTCCAAGTGCTCACCTGCACTGGATGGACTCCGTACTCCTGGGCGATCTCGTTCAGGGTTTTAACTCCATGAATCGCTTCCAACGCCACTTTGGCCTTGAAGTCAGCACTGAAGGTTTGCCGTTTCTTTTCGCTCATTTTGGTTCCTTGCTTTTTAGCAAGTTACCAACTTAAATCACTGTCTAAAAACCGGGGTCCATTTCAACCCTCCCAGCATAGCCATGCTTGAAAGTGTTGATTTACTCATACAGGAAGAATTTTGTTACAGCTAACAGTAAATAAGCGGTCTCCAGTAATAGATATAGGGTTGTAGTGATTCGGGTTTATGTAACAGAAATAATCGCTGAGGGAGTGTTATGAAAAAAGGAATCAGATATACTGACGGAATTGTTCTATTGCTGTTACTCGTTGCTGGCGGAGGTCTGACTGCTTGGATATTGCGCAAGAGAAAGCAGGAAAAAAGTCATCAGGATGTTAGAGATGGATGATCGACTATTCCGGCTAATAAGAACTAACTGAAATACAATATAGTCTGAGAGGGAAATTTTAAAACAAACCAAACTTGTAGAATCATGAACACACTTCAGAAAAGTATAGCTGCTATGGCAACAGTCATAACACTCGGTGGGTCATACTACTATGCAACCAACAGCACGGTTCGTGATAAGACACAGACTTTTTTAGGAGTAAAAGAGAAAGAGGGTTCCAAGCCAATTTACAATGGTTGCTTTGTGATTTTTGATCCGTCAGGCTCAACCTCTTCAACCTATTCAGTTCCAAAAATTGATACGACCTATGTCAAGCTGCTTGTTGAAAAAATTCGTGAGAACGGGTATGGAGAGTTATGGGTGACGTTCATCGACAAGGATGCCTTCAACAACCCTATTGTTTATTTCAACGTTACCGAGCAGCCCGCAAAACTTGAATTACCTGTGCGTATCCCCGGAGAATCGAGGATTGCCTTCAACAAACGGAAGGATGTGTATGCGAAGGGTATGAAGTCTTACGAAGCGACCAGTCTCCAATATCAGGCCAAGTTTCAAGCCGAACTTGCAAAGTTTTTGAAAGACTGCAATAGCATCATACAGAAAGAGTATGGAGTGAGGCCACAGAGTGAGGACTGGTCAGATATCATAGGAAGTGTCAACGCTGCTACACGAACATTCAGTACCGTTGCACCTGATTCTGTTCATTTTCGGTCGGTGTTGCTTGTGTCGGATGGTATTCAGTCGCAGCCGGTTGGTGCCCAGTCAAAGCCGCTTGATGCAATTCCTTCAGATGTCAAGGTTGTAACGGTAAACAATGGAGGGTCGCCGTTAAGCATCATGAGCGGTCGAGCCACCGAGGTTGAAAATTTAGAGAGGGCATTAAATCTTGTTATCCATCAACACAAACTGGAGGATTAAATATGTTGAACTTCACCAATTTATTTTCGTCTGAAGTCAAGCTGCTTGATCGTGCTGTTCGAGTGGCCAGTAAGGATTTCAACGCCCTCCAGGCCAATATCAGGAAGGGTGCGCCCCTTCTGAAGGCACAGAGTGATGCCAATGATGACCTTCTGCGTTTCAACGAAGATAATGGTGATGTTCGGCTTGATCAAAATGTTGCCGAGAGGCATAATCATAAATGCGCAAAATCTTTATTGATTTGGACATTTCTGTTTGAATCTATTCTCTCATATAAAGGTACCCAGTACTTTTTGGAGCATTTCACAGGGATTTCTTTTTGGTTCGTGGTCATACCTGTTGCTCTTTTTTTAGCCTTTGTTGTGATCACCATGAGCATTCGTCTCAACCATTTTGCCAAAAAACAGAAAGAAGAAAATATATCGATTCACAAGTTCCTTCTGGCTGTATCATATCTCCTGATTCTGATTATTCCAGCGTCCAACATTCTTGAAGGATTTGAAGCAGGTGATTCCATAGAAAGCCTGTTGCTGAACTTTTTTATTGTACTCATAACCGTGTTGCTCCATGCGTGGCTGATAACAATGAGCAAGATATTCATGACTGCCGAAGTTGCTCATAAGGCTGCCGGTATCCGTGCTGAAAAAGAAAAAGCAGTGGCCAATGCCGGGAAATATCTGCAAAACTTTTCTTTAAAAGAGTTTACGCCAGCACGCGACAAGTTTGCTGAATCAGCAAAGAGTGTTGTTGTATCATATTCCCGCTTGTCACAGACAGATGCTGATGCGGCAAAACTTGCGTTGACCCGTTGTGATAATTTTTTGATCTGGGCATTTAACATGGTCATGATGCACAATATGCTGCCACTTCATACCGATGCCAACGGTAGTGTTCAGCGGACACCTGAACCATTTACGCCTGAACAGCAGAGCATTGCTGATGTGTGGGCCAGATTTTCGTCAGCAAGCCTTGGTGGTATGAGCTTTGGGGAGAATGGCGTTCAGCAATATCGTGCCGTTGCGGGTGACGGCAAGCGACTTGATGAGGAACCTGCTGCAGAGGGTGAGGAAGAACATGCAAGGAGCAAAGGACGTACTGTTGGTGGTGCGGAAGATGCTGGTCACGCTCAGCAGGAAGCGGGCGGGTCGAATGAGGCGGAAAAATGGCTGTAACCCTAAACTATATATCGCTATGAGCCAGATTACTGAAAAACATGATGCAATACACATAGAGGGATTTTCCTTGAGCAGGTGTCAGGATGAGCTTGCCTCTTTTGTAGAGTTAAAGAGTCATGTCTCCATAAAAAGCATGATCCCTGAACTGAAAAAACACTGTTCTGTTCAGGTCGTACAGGCACAATCTGCTGTGGTGTCAAAAGCGATGGGTGCCAATAGTCTGGTGCTGTTATCAAGCCCGAACATGCTGCATCGTTCGTTTCGTCAATCATTCAAGCCACGTGTTGATGCGTTTCAAAAGCAGGGGTTCTCCTCCATTGATGCCAAAAAGGCTTCAACGTTATGCGCACTCTCTGAACTGGATTTTACGATATCAAAAGCATCTGTTGCTGTGAACCATTTTCAGGCAGCATTTGCCGCAGATACTGAAACTCTCGTGACTGAGTCATTGAGAAGCGGATTTCAGGAGCTTGAGCATGCTCATACCAAACTTTTCACATCGGCGGTTGCTCATGCATGTGCACGGGCAAGCGTCATCAGCGGTTTTCCTGATGTCACCATAAAACCTTTACCACAGTCTGAGGGCGTGCTTGTTATCGCCAAAAACCAGAGTGGACAGGGGCTGGTTTCAGAGGTCAGTGTCAACAAAATGCAGCAGATAAATACAGCAACAGAGGTTATTGGTATTCATGACGGCTCTTGTGAAGGAGTTATAAACAGATTCAATGCTGAAATAAAACGTCTGGGGGTAAAATTCAGCAGTGATAGCACCCACCCAACAAGGGGAACAGTTCAGAACGGTGCCAACCTGGCTGAGAAGCAGAAGCATGAACTTGAGCGTACACGAAAATTGAATCAGCAGAGGAGAGCGCAGCATTAAGGGAACAGTCAGGATCTTGGGCATGACAGGTCTAGCTGCCGGGTAAATCCAAAGTGACCCCGGTATATCAGGGTTCGATTCCCTGCATGTCCACAAACGTAAACTAAACTTATGACCATGTCTACATCAATCAATCAGATTCTTAGGCCTTACGAAAAAGGGAAAAGCTGTATTGTCCTTCAGGGCCGGTCACTCTATGACCTGGAGCTCAATTCTACCGACAGGCCTCAGCCGTTGATTGAAATACTCAGAAGTCAAGCCCTCGCCTGCCATAACCTTGTAGTGGTGCAATATTCAAGGTCGTCGGGTATTACCTACGATTTGAGTGAACTGAACAACTCGGAACAAAGTGGAGTAAGGTCTGTTTTGAATAATCTTGGCATAAAAAACCAGAGCGGGCAACGACAGCAGGGGGGGGAGGAAGATGAATTTGTTACTGTCTTGCGTTCGCTCATGAAACTGGGCATGCAAGCCAATGAACCAAAAATGCGGGATGGGAAGCCCTTGCGGTTTCTTATTCTTATCGAGTTTCCGGAGCATTTGCTGCCTCACTTAAACAATGGGACACATACCGTTGAACAGATTATTTCAATTGAACTTGCCCTGCGTCTGAGTTATTCGCTCGGTTATCGTAAAAGTCAGAACTATACAGTACTTGTCGAGTCAAGGGCGGGGCTGATGGATTCACTTATCTATCAGAACATCGAAACCGTCACTCTCTCGCAGCCTACAGCAGAGGAAAAACTGCCGTTTCTTGAAACCATGATGCAACGCTACAACAATGCTGTTGCTGCGGAAGGATTGACCAAGGAGATAATAGCGAACCTGAGCAGTGGAACACCAAACCGTTCGCTGGAATCTATTCTTCTCTCCAGTGAGCGGACAGGGGAGCCATACAGTGAAAACGATCTGACTGAAAAAAAGCAGGCAGACATTGTCTCGCTTAGTGAAGGTACTTTGGAAATGATTGATAATTCAAGGGTAAAGCACACTCGTCTTGCCGGACTTACCATTCAAAAACCGCTTCAGATCCTGATGAGAATTGTGAAGGGGTTGAAGAACGGTGAAAAAAACATCCCAAGAAATATCTGTTTGTGCGGAGCGCCATCAACAGGAAAAACGGTGCTCGCCCTTCTTGCTGCAGCAAGTACCGGAGTGCCGGCGTTCAATCTTGTGAGCCCGAAGTCACAGTGGGTTGGTGAAACTGAACGAAGAACCAAAATCATGCTGAATTTGCTGAAGCAGCTTGGTGGCATTGGTATTATTGATGAACTGGAACTCCAGTTTCCAATGGACAGGAGTCAATCGTCAAACGACAGTGGAGTGACGCAAAATCTTATCGGGCAGTTGCAGTCTTTTCTTGCAGATACATCGATGGCAGGGAAAA
Organism: uncultured Chlorobiaceae bacterium; assembly: GCA_903942355.1. Lineage (GTDB taxonomy): Bacteria > Bacteroidota > Chlorobiia > Chlorobiales > Chlorobiaceae > Chlorobium. Next base: position 7,084 of record CAJAOR010000250.1, read on the forward strand.
CGCTGCTGCTTGGCACGTCAAACCGACCCAATGCAATTTCTGAAGCGATGAGGCAGAGATGGATCATTCTCCCGGTGTTTATGCCTCTTGCTCAGGATTACCCTGAGATTATTACAAGCATAGCGTTGGAATTAAATCCTCTCTTTGACAGTCATTTTTCCGATCCGATAATCATGGATTCCGCAAATCGTTTCTACGAAGCGGGAGCGGCTCCTCGTGAAATTCGGGAGGCGCTCATAGCCTCTCAGGCAGTTTTAGATGGAGCGTTGGGTATTGAACATATCGAGTTTGCCTCGTATGATATTATTCCCGGCGGCAGTCAGATTGCAGGCATCTTTTCTGATTATATCGCACTAAATTACTGTCGGAACAACTCTTTCCTTCCCTGGTGGGATGCAAGTCGGAACGCTCCCGATCCAGAATATCCTTATCCGGACTATATCAAAGCGGTGCTGACGAATGAGAAGTTTGTTGATCAGCAAAAACTACAGCAGCATCTAAGGGAACTACAACCCCATGCCAATGTCTAAGATAGATTACTCAGAAGCACTTCTTGAACTGAAAGCTTTTCTTGAAGGGTGTGCAAATAATCCTGAAAGTCAGAAGGAGCATTTATCGGGTGCAGGAGCTGTGTTTCAGTTTGAAAAACAGCTAACCCAGTATTATGGGAAGAGTTTTGCTCTTACGTTTTCAAGTGCAACGACTGCCATGCAGGCACTTTGTCTTGCATACGGATTGAAGGGCACTGAAATAGTGACATCACCTTTTAACTGGGGAGGTTCGATAACTCCATTTCTCTTGCATAACAACAAGATCAGGTTTGCAGGGTTTGAGCCGTATTCGTTGTCTTTGCGTGCTGATGACTTGAGCAGGAGTGTTACAACCAAAACAAAAGCAGTGCTTTCTGTTGATTATCATGGGTTTCCAGCAGACTCATTGCGAATTAAGGCATTCTGTCGGGAACGCGGATTAATCTATATCAGCGATTCAGCTCAAAGCCTTGGGGCCTTTAGAGATGGTAAACCGGCTGGATACTTTTCGGATGTCGTTGTGTTGAGTTTTTCACCAGGGAAATCTCTCTATGCAGGTGAAGGTGGTGCAATCGTTACCGATGATGAATGGCTCTATGAGCGTTTACTTCAAATTGCACATCATCCTTCCAGGCAGAAAATGGTTACCGGGTTAAGTGGTTATAGTGAGTTTACTCCTCTTAATGGAAGGATAAACCCGCTGGCGGCAATTCTTTTGAACAGGTCATTTTTTGCATCATTAACACAGCTAACAAAGAAGCAGGGAGTATGGTTCAAGGAGCTGATGTTACTGCAAAATGCAGGACTTATTCATTTGCAGGCAGATGTGGGGGCTGCAAATTCAGCGACCTTTTTCCAGTCTGTTTTTAAGTTGAAAGAACCGTTTGGTATTTCAGATGTTGGCGATTATTTCCATCGCACCGCGGCCAACATGACTGCAATCACGCCGGATCTTATGCCGATACCGGTAAACAAGATGTTTCTGCGCCAGTTTAAGGGGAAGTTTTCCTGCTCAGAAAGCCTGAAAAGGCAACTTGAAAGTTTCGACAGTGCTCAGTACGTGAAACTGTCAACAGCCACATTTGTGTCGTTATAAAGAGAAGAATGTCAGGGTTCACTGCTTGAATTTCGAAACAGATGAGCTATCTCTGCCGGAACAATACCGGCGGCAATAGTGTCAAGTTCACTTTGGATCATTTCTCTGTCGAGAGGTGTCAGCCTGTCAATAAAGAGTGTTCCGTGAAGGTGATCAATCTCATGCTGAAGCACTCGGGCAAGCAGACCGGAAAACTCACTGGTTTTTTTTTCGAAATGCTCGTTACGGTATTGCAGGGTGATAGCGGCCGGTCGGACGATATTTTTTCGAATACCGGGAATGCTTAAGCAATTTTCTTCCGTGACGTCATCTCCGTTCGCCGAAAGAATATGGGGATTAATCGCTACGATAGGTTTTTCACAGGCATAATCTCCTCTGCGAGAACGGGAAATATCCACCACTACTAACTGGATAGAATGGCCGACCTGGGGAGCTGCAAGACCGATACCGGATGTATGGTAAAGTGTCTCGAACATTGAGCTCACAAGCTTTTCAATTCCAATGTCAATCCCCTGAAGCGGCCTTGCTTTCTTACGGAGAATATCGTCACCAAAGATATTTAGAGGTAAAATCAGATCTCTAAGATTGTCTGGTTTATTTGGGCGATTTCTGTTGTGCAATAATTCACTCAATTTACCTCTTTTCCTTTTTTTTGAGTCATGGCATCATGTTGTTTTTCAGGCTCCAAAATCCATAGGGGATTGACACATCTTATCAAGCATCCTGCTGCAACTAATGTCAAATAACCGGTTTCATGTAATAGGTATAGGGGGGCTTTCTCAACAAAATAAAGGAGGGGTTTGGACTGAAAATATATAAGGGGGCAGGACGTCCCCTTCCCGCAAAGGGAACATTCATCGAATGGGTCCTGACAGGCTCGACTGCCGGGTAAATCCGAAGTGATCTCGGCATATCCGGGTTCGATTCCCGGCTTGTCCTCAAAAAAATTCAACAATGACTGTGATGCAATGGAAAATCTGACAGTACTTCAGAACCAGATAAGACTGACCCTCATGGTCCTTGCGGGTCTGGCTATCATCCTCGGTTTTCGGAGGCAGGGAATGAGGGTTTATCAGAATATCATCATTATGGCGTTTGTGTCTCCGTTTCTCTTCTCATTCATTCACCAGTTGCCTATGTGGATTATTATACCCGGTTTATTGATAATTGCCGGCACTTTGTTCAGGAAAGCTGTCGGAGAAGAGGTCTGGGGACAGTTTTTTGGCGGGATTCTTTACGACGTTCTTTGGAGATTACCGCTGAGAATCTTTGGGGCCATAGGTCGAGGAATTAGAAATCTCTTCCATCAAATGGTCGATTAAAAAATTAGCACAAGGTTAAAACTTCAACAATGTCAATGCCATGAAGGATCAACAAGAGCAGATTGCGGTAATATCCTTTGAGCGTGAAAGCGAGTGGCACTCCGTTTCCGGACTCAGGATGACTGCTCTTTTACCGATGCAGCTCGCGATGGTAGAGCATGGCCTGATTGGAGTTTCTGCATATCGAGAAGATATCTGGCAGCGACAGGCTTTTTTTCTCAATACGATTCTCTCCAGTGGGTATTTTCTTCCTGATGGAGATGTTGCTGAACGGCAGATCGAACTCCGATTTATTTCGATCCCGGATCATCTGAGTATTCCGGAGGTTACCATTGCCTTACTTTTCAAACTTACCCATTCTTCTTTGACGTCCAGTCGCTCTGCAGCCAGACTCCAGGCTGGAGAAGTGCTTGAATCAATTCGGGCAATCCAGCCTGAAAGCCTTTGGGAGTTCGTTTCTTCAGAATCCCAGATCGAAAGATTCCTGCAGCCGTTTGATATTGCAGATGGTGCTGAAGTGGGTTGTCGTGCCGGGTACGTTGATATATCAGCTCCCATAGACAATATCCGGAGAGCCGGTGAAATCGGATTTATGAATTCCGGAGACCCTTGTTTGACTTCAGCACCGGTAAATGATGATGCTGAGGAGAGCTTCTATACGGTGTTTTCCTACAGCCCTAATATTCAAGGCTGGGATATTCTCTGCCGCCGTCTTCTCCAGTACAGCCATGCCATTATGGTTCGTCTTGTTTTGCGTCCGTCACTCTTAACAGAAGAGGAAAGAGCATCATATGAAGATGAGACCGCTCGACTCTATGCGATAAAAAATCGTGTAGACAATCATTCCGGGTACCGGAATCTATTTCTCGATCAACTGAATATGCTGATCAGTAACCTTTCGAGGCGGGTCATTGCCTGTCAGGATCAAACCTTTGAGGTGTATTCCGAGATATACAGTGATGCGCCGCTCACTCAAGGAGTGATTGAATATCTCGGAGCAACCATTACCCGGCAGGCAGGAGATCCAGGGTTAAAGTCAGAAAATCGTGATCCCAGTCAAGGAGGATATGACTGGGTTTTTATGCAGAGGGAGTTAAAATTGTCTGAGATCGTAAGGCGTATGGATGTCACCCAGGCCTTGTCAGTTAAGGCCCCCAGCGCTTATAAGCGGTTGTTGTATCTGATGGATCCTCAAAATGCTTTTGTAGTGTTTCATCTTCCTTTTGTCAGTAGTGACAATTGCTTCTCTGGAGTCAGAATGCTGGCGCATCGAAATGTTGCTTCCCCAGTTGCGGAGTTTGGAACTGGCAGAGTGATTGGGGAGAATATCACAATCACGGGGAGCCGTCATCCTGTCATGCTCAATAGAGACGACCGGAGACGTCATATGTATGTGGTCGGCCAGACAGGGACGGGAAAGACGACCATGCTGGAGCAGATGGTTCTTGATGATATTTTGAGCGGTGAAGGGGTTTGCCTTATTGATCCTCATGGAGATCTTGCAGAGAGTGTTCTCAGCAGGATTCCGAAAGATCGAGCAGAAGATGTCGTGTATCTCAATCCTGCAATGGATGACTACCCGTTAGGTATCAACATGCTTGAGTACAGCAACGAGCGTGAAAAGATGTTCGTTGTTCAGGAGATGATCAGCATGATCGAGCGTCTCTTCGATGATAAGTATACAGGTAATTCTTCGGTTACAGGGCCAATGTTCTACCACAATCTTCGAATGGGCCTGCTCTATGTTATGTGTGATCAGCAACCTGTAACGCTGCTTGATCTTTACCGGTTTTTCACGGTTCCAAATTATTATCATGCTTTTGATATTACGCAGCAGGAAAGCGATCCTCTACTACAGGCATTCCATCGGTCAAATACATTCGATTACTTTAGAAAGGGGACCGAAGCTCCATTTGCATGGTATGTGGTCTCCAAGTTTGATAATTTCCTTGGTGATGCTATGATCAGGAATATTATCTGTCAGCCTGAAACTTCGGTTGATTTTGATGCTATCATGAATGAAGGAAAAATCCTTATAGTCAATCTTGCAAAAGGAACGGTCGGAGAGATTAATTCAAGATTCCTTGGGATGCTGATTGTCAGCAAGTTGCAGCTTGCAGCGATGCGCCGGGTCAGTATTCCTCAACATCAAAGGAGGGATTTTTACCTTTATGTCGATGAGTTTCAGAACCTTGCGACGAAAAACTTTTCAATATTGCTTTCCGAGGCCCGAAAGTTCAGGCTTAATCTGGTCCTTGCAAACCAGTTTGTAAAGCAACTGTCATCTGACATAACAGATGCTTTACAAGGGAATGTTGGATCGACGGTCATTTTCAGAACCGGGATGGAAGATGCGGAAATGTTCGAACGTGTGACGTCGCCGGTTTTTTCAAAAAACGATTTGCTCAAGCTTCCAAACTGGAATGCTGTTGCGTTGTTGCAGCATAATGGCCAGGTCACCCGGCCATTTACGCTTCGGACGATTCTTCATTCTCAAAAGCATGATTCCGAGTTGAGTGAATACATTCAGAAACTCAGTGCTGCCAAATATGGACGAGACCGAAAGAAAATAGCAAGAGATATCCGTCTTCAAGAAGAATGGCGTATGGAGTTGATAGAAAGCAAGCTCAATAGGGAAAAAACGGGATTCAAGAAAGAACCTGTAAGATGAACATTTTTATTTCCATGTTTTGGGGATTTTTTTAGTGCTTAATCAATAATAACTGGATTTTAATCATGGTGACTGTAAGGGTATTATATGGAGATACCGGAAAAGCTGCTGAAAGTGCGAAAGTGTCTCTTGGTTTTTCAGGGTTATTGCGCGGAGTGACCCGTGACGAGTTCACTGACAGAAACGGGGATGCCCATTTTGATGCTGAACCTGGTACTGGCAAGGTTTTTGTGAAAGGCAAGAAGGTTCATGAAGGATATTTGTCAGGAAAAGTAATCGTGTATATATGAACAATCAGATGGTTTTTTATGCGTATCACTCTTGAACTCAGTCATCGGAAGCCGACGGTGACGCTACCTGTCAATAACAGTTATCTCATATCCTCTCTCATCTACAACATCGTCGATAAAAGCTCAAGTGAATATGCTGAACGGCTGCATGCAAAGGGGTACCGGCTTGCGAACAGGGCGTTCAAGCTTTTTACCTTCTCTCCGCTCTATCCAGGGAAGCGGCAAAAGTGGGTGATGCATGATAACGGAACGATGACTACCGGTGAGAGTCTGCTGCATTTGACGGTTTCATCGCCGAAAGCGGAGTTTATCGAACATCTGGTTATCGGGCTCATGCAGGAACCGTTTATTTGGATCGGAAAAGAGCGGTTGAGGGTGGAGACGGTGTGGAAACTTGATCCTCCTGAGTTTTCTGGTGATATACGGTTTATCATGCTTTCGCTTCTTGTCTGTACCACAAAGCGGGAGTCGGAACAGTATCCGCAGTATCTTTTTCCAGGAGATGAGGCGTTCGAACGGGTGCTGCTTGAAAATCTTTGCCGGAAATATCAGGTGCTGCACGGGCGTCCATTTGCCTTTAAGAGTGAGCCATTCAGCTTTACAATTGACCAAGACTATGTGGAGCGGATGAACGGCAAGGTTCAGAGGTTGATCACACTGAAGGAGGGGCGAAGTGATGAGACGAAAATCAAGGGGACGCTTGCGCCGTTTCGTCTGCAAGCCCCTAAAGAGTTGATTGAGGTCGGTTATGATTGCGGATTCGGTGAAAAGAACTCGCAGGGATTCGGCATGGTCAAATGTTAAGGATTGTTTACCCAAAATTTCGATGGTAAGCGATCTTGGGATTAAGGCAATACTTGACTATCAGGCATCAAAAACAAGAATTAACAGCCAGTCATAAGCGGGGAGATCAATATAATGAAACAGATAAGGTCGTTGGGGTATATCACCATTTCAGGAGAGATTGAGATCCTTAGTGGACTTCATATTGGCGATATAGCTGATTCAATCGACAGGGAGGGGATTGATCATCCCGTTATCAAGAATCCTGCGACTCGTGAGCCGTATATTCCCGGGACCTATCTGCGTGGTCGACTGCGTTATCAGTTTGAAAAGAAAAAAAGAAAACTGCCAGGAGAGATGGCTCCCGGTATCTCGAAGGAGATTTCTTGCGGGAAGGATTATCCTGATTCGTGCCTTTATGCTGAAGAGTCAAAGGTCTCTCGTATTTTTGGCAACGCACAATCCGATCCCGAATGGTCGTTAATTTTGATAGTCCATGATGCACATTATACAACACAGACGAGAGAAGATATCATAAATGGGCGACTGCCGGTTACTGAAGCGAAAATGGAAATTTTGGTGGACCGCTTTACAGCTCATGCATTTCCGAGAACAATCGAACGAGTTCCTGCAGGTGCTCGATTTGATTTTTGTATTGTTTATAAAGTGCAGACTGATGATTCCGGCCAGTTCGATTCTGATAAAGGCAATGCCGCTTTGAAGCAAGAGATATTAGACATAATCTGGGCTTTGGATGAAATCGAAATGCATGATTGTCTTGGAGGGAATACATCACGGGGATACGGGCAAGTGAAATTTCACAAAAATACAATTACTGTCCAGAATTTTACATCAGAAGAGCCGATTGAGCTTGCAATAGATTTTTTCAAGGATTATGAGATCAATTTCTCAATGCCGTCAAACGGTGGAGAGCATACCTGAAAAACCCTATTTCGTTCGCCTGTACTTTAGAAATTCCATAAGGATAGGATCAGCAAAGTCGGGAGTCGGGATCTAATCAATCCGGGATTTTATTCACTCCGTTCTGACACCCTGTAAGCTGTTTTAGCGAATTACAGGGCTTCGCCCTCATTCTCGGCTTTGTCATGTTTCTTGCGCGGAAAACCGACAAGTAAACCGCCAAAGCCTCTGCCAATCGAAACCACAGAAGAATCGAAGAGTTTTCATCATACCCGCTTTGCGGATTTTGGATTGCTCATCCCCGGAGGGGGCCGGCCAAGTTAGGTCAGTTTGCCTGTTTTGTGCAAGGGCCGTTCGCTTCCGCTCCCGACAAGTCGGGATTGTGCAGCTCTCTTGTCTTCCTTGTACAACTTGCGCTTTTGAACCTCCTTCGTCAATCATACCCGGAGTACCGGATGGAATCCGCCCGGCAGGCCATTCATGCCAGCCTGCCGGCGGGTCTATCGTAAGCTATACTGGCTTCACGTACAGCAATCCGTAAGGTAAGCTCCGGGTGCCTGACCGCTCCAACCCGATCTGAAAAGACATTGTCAGTGGGTCATCCTTTTTCCCCTTCATTTTTGCTATGGCTCTCTCCTGTTCATTTCCTCTACTCCATACCGTCCTCTGTGGGTTCTCATCACCGAAACCGGGTGAAAAATGGCTTGGCGATGCTATCAGAAGATTAAGGCTGCCGCCGGCAACTCCTCCCGCTGTCGCTGGGGCGGGTAGCCGGTGGAGGGCAGCCCGGCGTTCAAGTCATGCAGTCAGACCGTCCTCGCTTGTCCC
>CAJAOR010000251.1 GCA_903942355.1 uncultured Chlorobiaceae bacterium
CAGCCACGTCTCCGGGTTTCGGTGCACCCATCATTCCTGCCTCGTGACAAGCGCCACAGTTGGCGTCGTAGACGGTTTTACCTGCGGCCAGTTTCGGGTCAGCCGGAACGTCTGCCGTTACAGCCGGAGCGGCTGAAGGAGCAGCAGTTTGAGCCGCATCGCTCTTTGCATCAGGAAACTTAAGTGATGCCGGCGGTTTTTCAAGGCCGCATGCGCCAAGAAAAAAAAGGCCGACGGTCAAAAAAGGCAGGAAAGGCTTCATGGTCATTGTTGATACGGGTTTAGATTGTTGTGCCGGGTTTGGTTCAGAAATTCTGTTTAACAGTTTAAAAATTATTCGGCGTATGGCAAAATGGTTTTTTCTATGGTTTTTTTTCAAGTTGGTGCTGCAAATCATGGCGAGAGAGGCTGTAGAGATGGGCGTAAAAAAGATTGAACAGCATCACGGCACTTTTAGCTCTTGGAGCTGCAATGCCTCTTGTAACGGCATTTTTTATGTTGAAGACCTGACGAGTAAGGGTAGAATAGCTTTCAATAAAGGCGTCGAGCGGAATGTTTTTTGGTTTGTAGAGCATCTCCTGGCCGAATGAGTAACGGTATGCGGTAACGTCGAGGGGGTCGAAAAGCAGTCGTCCCTCTTCGCGGAGGCGCTCGAAAACCTGCGTTCCAGGAATGGGTCTCAGGATATTGATACCGGGGACGTCAAGCTTTGTTTCGCTGATGAAATCAAGGATTGCCGACGGAGTATCGAGCGTATCGCCATCGAGGCCGTAAATAAAGCTTCCGTAAAGGCTGATTCCTGCCTCCCGTATGTTTTTAATGGCACGGACCAGTTCTCCTGCCTTGTTCTGGTTTTTTTTATGAGCGCTTCGGCTTCTTGCTTCGATGCTTTCGATGCCGACCAGGAGCGCCTGGCATCCTGAACGGGCAAAGGTTTCAAGCAGCTCATGCTGTTGGCCGAGGGTTGTTGTGGCTTGTCCGAACCAGCGAATCTTCAGGGGAGTGAGCTGCCGAAACAGTTCGAGGGCATAGAGTGGATCTGCATTGATCGAGTCATCGACAAAAAAGAATATTCTTCGGTCATGCTGCTGAAACTGCTCAACTTCACTGACTACGTCCGCAACAGCTCTTCTGCGCAGGTTATGGCCGTTCAGGAGATGCACATTGCAAAAGTCGCAGCTATACTGGCAACCTCTGCCGGTCTGGATCAGGTTTGTGGTAAAGTAGCGGCTTTTTATCAGTGATCGTTTATTGACCGGTCTTGAAAGTCCGAGATCGGGAAAACCGCTGGATTGGTAGAGTGGCTTAAGTGTTTGTGTTGTAAGGTCGGTAAGCAGCTCCTTCCACAGGTCGTCAGCCTCTCCGAGCACAAGAATATCGGCATGGGGTTTGCATGAATCGGCGAAGAGCGTTACATGTGCGCCTCCGAGAACAACCGGTATCTTGGCGGAACGCAATTTGTCGGCAAGGGCAAAAGCCTTTCGTGCCATTCCTGTCTGGACACTGATTCCAACCAGATCCCATCGTTCATTAAAGGGAAATTCTTCGAAACGCATGTCGCAGATAGATTGCTCAACTCCCGCGACCTCAATAGAGCTGAGGATCATGAGCGATAGCGGGGGAATGGCAAACGGGCTCTGCTTGATAATGGTTTTGAGAGAGCGGTTGAACCACTTGAAAAAAGGAGTGATCTCTCTTTCGCCGTAGAGCGACCGTGCGCCGTCAACACCACTTTCCGATGGAAGAAAAACCAGGAGTACCTTTTTTGGTGACGGCATTCCGGTTTTACCAGTCCTGGTTATTCTTGCCGCCCTGTGCAGCAGATGTTCCTGGTCGGGGAAGTTGGCGCATCAGCGTAGACTCATCCTGCTGGGCATGCTCAAGCAGGCGTTCCGCAGTATCCGGGCTGATGCCGGATGTTGATTGAGCAGAGCTCTTTTTTTGGGAGCTTGCAGAAGAAGCGTGCTCTGATTTGTCAAGCTCATCCAGGTAACGGCGGACAATTTCATAATTGATTTTTGCATCACCCTCGCTCGGGTCGGTTAACAGTACTGCTTTGAAGCGATTGAGCGATTTGCGAAAAAGTACCCGTTTTTGTGCCTTTCCATTATTTCCTCTTGCCATCATGGCAAGAGCATTGCCTTCGTTGAATATCGCTTTCACCCTGACCTCCCGCTGTTTATTGTCAGGTTTTGAGCTGAGGGCAAAGAGCGTTGCCGCTTCAGGATATTTGCCCTGCATGTAGAGGGCGCAGGCGAGGTTGAAGCTGGTTGCAGCCTTCTCTTTTTGATCAGGAAGGGATGCCAGTTGCCGAAAAGTTGTTTCCGCTTCTCGGTATGAGCGCTGCTCATAGAGCGCATCGGCTTTGAGTTGCATGCGATACTCCCAAAGCATCTCCTGCATTGAAGGTGCAGGTGCAAAAACAAGCAGGAGAGCGTGCAGGAGAATCATGGTGAAAGTACTCCCGGGCTTTAGTTGCCGAGAAATGCCTTCTGAACAGCACTGACGCCAGCGCCGATTTCAAAAGCAAAGTTGATCTCCTTGAGTGCCCGTTCAATGCCGCCGATGACGGTTAGCATGTCGAGTTCATCATAAAAACCAAGATGAGAGACTCGGAAAATTTTGTCTTTATACTCATCCTGACCTGCGGCAACGGTTATGCCATTGCTGTTTTTGAGGGCTTTGTTGAATGCTGACCACTTGACTCCTTCGGGAATCCATACCGGAGTAACAGCAAACGAAGGTGAGTTGCTGAAGAGCCTCATGCCTAGCGCATTGCAGCCTTGACGGCAGGCATATGCCAGGCTTTCATGACGTTTCCAGATATTTTCAATGCCTTCAGCCTTCACCATTTGCAATGCTTCGTCGAGGCCGATGACCAGCGAAACGGCAGGAGTGAAAGGGGTATCGTCTTTTGCATGGGCCTTTAGGGCGTGCTTCAGACTCAGGTAGTACTGCGTCATGCCTTTTTGACCATTGATGATATCCTGTGCTCGTTCAGAAACAGCTACCAGAGCAAGCCCCGGGGGCATCATGAGGCCTTTCTGTGAACCGGTGATGCAGATATCGACGCCCCAGTCGTCAAAATGAAACTCGTGAGCTCCGATTGCCGTAATGCCGTCAACCAGCACAAGCGCATCTGAGTGTTCGCGAATCAAGGCGCTGAGCGTCTGGATATCGGCCGCAGTGCCGGTTGATGTTTCCGAATGCGTCAGACAGACACCTTTGGCATCGGGGTGTTCCTTGAGCAGTTCCGCAAGTCGTTCAGGCTGTATGGCCGAACCCCATGCGACCGTTTCTTCAACGCAATTGCCGGTGAAGATCCTTACGAGTTCCCCCCACCGTTCGCCAAATTTGCCGGCATTGACGGTAATGACTTTATCACCCTGTTTGAAGAGGCTTGAAATGGTGGCTTCCATGCCGCCGGTTCCTGAACAACTGAGTACAACAACAGGCTGGGTTGTTCTGAAGAGGTATTGGAGATCCTCGTGAACCCTGGTCAAAATCTCCATGAACTCGGGGTTCCTGTGATGGATAATCGGAGCAGCCATGCGAAGCATGACATTTTCGGGTACAGGGGTCGGCCCTGGTGTGAATAATCTTTTTTTCATCTCGGAGAGAAAAATGGGTTACGTTAAATCCATAAGTGAGGTGAACTCATCAAAGAGGTAGTGCGAATCGTGTGGTCCAGGCGCAGCTTCCGGGTGGTACTGAACCGAAAAGCAGGGCAGCGTTTTGTGCTTTACCCCCTCAACAGTGTTGTCGTAGAGGTTGAGATGGGTCATTTCAAGATCATCGGGCAGTGATTCCATGTTCACGGCAAAACCGTGGTTCTGTGATGTTATCTCTATTTTCTTGCTGGTGAGGTTTTTCACGGGATGATTACTGCCGTGGTGGCCAAATTTCAGTTTGTAGGTTTCGGCACCGCAAGCCAGCGAAAGCAGTTGGTGGCCGAGGCAGATACCGAAAATTGGCAATGGACGTGTAGTACGGTTATATTCGACAAGTTGTTTGATGGTCTTGATGGCATAATCAACAGCCGAGGGATCGCCAGGGCCGTTCGAAAGAAAGACTCCGTCCGCGTTGAGCTTGAACACCTCATCGGCTGTTGCTCCGGCCTTGAGCACGGTTACCCGGCACCCTGCATCCTGCAGCATACGCAGTATATTGGTTTTGATGCCGTAGTCGAATGCCGCGACATGGTAGCGGGCATGCTCTTTTTCAAGAGTATAATTTTCACTGGCGGTAACGGTTTTGACCAGGTCTCGGCCACTCATTTCGGGGCTTTGAAGGGCTTTAGCCCTCAGTATTTCGTCGTTGGTTTCAAGTGCAGAAATAACGCCTCTCATGGCCCCCTTCTCACGTATTTCGCGAACAAGCTTGCGTGTATCAATACCGGCAAGACCCATGACACCCGCTCTCTTGAGGCAAGCGTCAAGACTTTCCGTGGCCTCGTAGTTGCTGTGAACACGCGACACTTCATGGACAATGAAGGCCGAAGCCCAGATCTTTTCTGATTCATTATCCGTCGGGTTGATGCCGTAGTTCCCTATCAGCGGATAAGTCATCATCACCATCTGGCCAGCATACGAAGGGTCGGTAAGAATTTCCTGGTATCCGGTGTGCGATGTATTGAAAACCACCTCGCCGGTTGTTTCACCAATGTGGCCGAATGCGGTTCCGTTATAGACTGATCCATTTTCCAAGACCAATTTTGCTGGTGTTGCTTGCATGATACTTCTCATTCCTTGGTCGTAAGTTTGTCGCCCGTTTCCTGTTTTTCGATATTGGCAACAGCGGTGCGGTCGAACTTGATTTTTGTGGTATCACTTACCTGAACAAGAACAGTTTTCTTTTCCGTATCGATTCCGGCAACGGTGCCATGAATCCCGCCTATGGTGACAACCTTGTCCCCTCTTTTCAGGCTGTCGAGCACTTTTTCCCGGTCCTTCTGCTTTTTCTGCTGCGGACGGATCATAAAGAAGTAAAAGACAATAAAGATAAGTACCAGCGGGACAATCTGAATGAGCGGATTTGGTGCAGCCTGGCCTGCAACGGGAGGTGCAAAGAGGAAGAGTGATAGTAACGTATTGGGCATGGTATGGTCGTGATATTAGAAAAAACGTAACTGATTTTTTTTGAGAGCAATAATGTAATGTATTTATTGAACTATTTCAATCACGCCTTCCGGGAACCGGCGGCAAAGCTTGCGTAAGGTGCGATATTGTAACGGTGTTCGGCCCTTACGCCCCGGGAGAGCTTCAGTCCTGCAAGAGTGGCGATCATGGCGGCATTATCGGTTGAGTAGACGACTCCTGGAACATGGAGTCTGATGCCAGCTTTATCACAGGCATCTTGCATGGTTTTTCTCAATACCGAATTGGCGCTGACACCTCCGGCAATTGAAACCGCCTTGACCTGATGGCTACGCGCAGCCGAAATGGTTTTTTCGACCAGTACGTTGACGATGGCATCCTGGATTGATGCGGCAATATCCGCCTTATGGTCTTCGATAAATTCCGGAGTCTGTTTTTGCAGCCAGGTACGTACAGAGGTTTTTAGGCCGGAAAAGCTGAAATCATAATTTCCATGGTAGCTTTTACTGGTCTGTGACTGCGAGGTGAGCGCTCGCGGAAACTGGTGGAAGCCCGGGTCGCCTCTTTCGGCCAGTTTGTCAATCACCGGGCCTGCAGGATAGGGGAGACCAAGCATTTTGCCAGTCTTGTCGAATGCCTCTCCGGCGGCATCATCAAGCGTCCGGCCGATGACGTTGTAAGAGAGATCCTGCGAGACAATAGAGAGGAGGGTATGGCCACCGGAAACGGTCAGCGAAACAAATGAACCTTCAGGGGGTGGTTGAGAACGGCCCTCATCAATAAAGGGAGAGAAGATATGGGCTTCGATGTGATTGACTGGGACAAAGGGGATTTTGAGTGCGTACGCCATTCCCTGGGCAAAACAGAGGCCGACCATGACGGCGCCGATTAATCCCGGACCGGCAGTAGCCGCTATGACATCAAGTTCATTTTTTGTTATATTGGATTCAGTTACGGCAGTATCAACAATTGAAACAATAAGCCGTTCGTGTTCTCGTGAAGCCAGTTCCGGCACGACACCGCCAAAGAGGGTATGACAGCGTTGTGAACTGACAACATTAGAGCGTACCTGTCCGCCGCAAAGTACGGCTCCTGATGTTTCGTCACAACTGGTTTCAATGCCTAAAATATTCATGGATATAATTTTTTCTTGAGAACTATGGGCAAAGCTAACAATCCGGGCAATAATAGCAAACCGCAGGGGAAGGTAAGCGTTTTCCATATTCTTTTGATTCTCGTCGGAGCAAACCTTATGCTTCTTTTAGCTCCTGATCTTGGTCTTCTCAACAGTATTCTCTTCATCCCAGATCTTTATACATGGCCAGCAACGATCGGCGGATTAGCGTTGCTCATTGTGGGCTTCAGAGGTTTTATTAAGAAATCTTAAGGAGCGTCAGGCAGGAGAACAGCGTCGAAAGAGATAAGGATTTCATGTTATACTGCACGACGCAGGATGTGCAACGCGGAACAGACCAGGGAAGGGTTCCCTTAACAGGTATAATAGATGAGGTGCCATGCAGCATGCAGTAGAACTGGAGGAGCTTGGAGTGCAGATAAAGGAGGCTTCCCGTTTTCTCGAAAAAGCGGGGGAACAGCTTTCACAGCGGATTATTGGTCAGCATGAAGTAATCAGGAGGATCTTTATTGCCATGCTGGTTAATGGCCATATTCTGCTCGAGGGAGTGCCCGGACTTGCCAAAACGCTTATCATCAGGACGTTTGCCGCCGCAATGAACCTGAAGTTTCAGCGCATCCAGTTTACCCCCGATATGCTTCCGGCTGACCTGATCGGCACGATGATCTACAATCCCAAGGATATGGAGTTCTATCCCCGTAAAGGCCCGGTTTTCGCCAACGTTATTCTTGCGGACGAAATTAATCGTTCTCCGGCCAAAGTGCAGTCTGCATTGCTTGAGGCCATGCAGGAGCATCAGGTAACGATCGGCAACCAGACTTTTCCACTGCAGGAGCCCTTTATGGTACTTGCGACCCAGAACCCTATTGAGCATGAAGGCACCTACATTCTTCCTGAAGCGCAGGTTGACAGGTTTATGATGAAGATTATTGTCGATTATCCTACCTACGATGAGGAGCTGGAGATTATGCTGCAATCGGCTACCACTGCCAGTGAGTTGCCGGTCATACCGGTCGTGCAGCCTCACGATATTTCAAGGGCAAGGGCTCTCATTGACCGTATATACGTTGATCCAAGAGTGCAGCGATACATTGTCGATCTTGTTGTTGCTACCAGAAAACCAACGCAGTATGGCATGGCAAATCTTGAAGCCATGATTGAGTATGGAGCATCTCCCAGGGCTTCGATATTTCTTCTTCTTGCAGCCAAAGCGCATGCGTTTCTGCAGCATCGGGCATATATAACCCCGGAGGATGTCAAGGCAATTGCCTACGATACTCTCCGTCACCGCATAAGACCGGGTTACGAAGCCGAGGCTGACAACATCAAACCTGACGATATTATCCGACAGATCCTGCAGCATGTGCAGGTTCCATAACTTTGGCGGCAGAACATGAGCGCGGAGAGGGCAATGGAAAAGAGTGAAGAGCGTTTGAAAGAGCTCCAGAATATCATAAGGAGGGTTGAAATTCGCTCGAAGCGCATGGCCAGCGAGCTGTTCAGTGGCGAATACCACTCTTCGTTCAAGGGGAAAGGTATTGAGTTCAGCAATGTTCGCGAATATCAGTACGGCGACGATGTCCGATCTATTGACTGGAATACCTCCGCCCGAAAGCACGATTTGTATGTTAAACTTTTTACCGAAGAGCGGGAACGGAGCCTGCTGCTTGTTGTTGACGCATCGGCATCAATGCTTTTCGGCAGCCGGAAGCAAAGCAAAAAGGATCTTGCTCTTGAAGTGAGTGCCGTGCTTGCTTTCAGCGCTCTCCAGAACAACGACAAGGTTGGACTGCTGGTGTTTACAGACCGAGTTGAAACCTATATTCCTCCCCGGAAAGGGCGCCATCATGTGCTGGTCATTCTCGAAGAACTCGTTCGGCTCAAACCCCGTAGCCGAACCACCAATATTGCCGCGGCCCTCTCTTTTATCCGCTATACCCGCAAGCGGCAGGAGATCATTTTTTTGTTGACAGATCTTGTTGACAGTGATTACGAAAAAGGGATGAAGCTGCTCAACACCCGCCACGACTTTATTCTGGTGCACATCAGCGACCCGCTCGACAAAGCTCTGCCTCTCAGTAGTCTGCTCGACCTCGAAGAGCCTGAAACAGCTCTTCGGCTCACGATTGATGGCGGCAGCCGACGGGAACTCGAGCGCTATCGCAGTGAGCAGTCGAAGCAGTATGAGGAGCTTCGTCAGCGTCTCCGGCGCATGCGGATCGACTCGATTTTTCTCGATACCAATCGCTCATTTATTGGCGACCTCAACTCTTTTTTCCGGCACCGTGAACGGAAGGTCTGAATGGATGGTGGCCGGGTTCCCCAAGCAGCTACTCTTTCTGCTTCTGGTGTTGCTCCCGATGTTCTTTCCTATTGCATGTTGCGGTGCAGAGGGGAAAGTGCAGCCCGAGATAACGGTGAGGGTGACCCCGGATAGTGTTCTTGTTGGCGACCGTATTCGTTGCACCATTACGGTTAATCATTCAAACCAAGAGGTCGCTGTACTTGAAGGGTTCGACAGGTCGGGCATTTTAGCTGAGCCGCCATTTGAACTGATCAGTCGAAAACACTCCTCTTCACTTCCGTTTTCCGGTGCAGGAATGGAGGCGTTCGAGTTTGAACTTGCCGTTTTTGGCATTGGTCGTCAATCTCTTCCGCCCTTTACGGTTGTGCTTCGGGATACAGCAGGAAGGGTCACCAAAAAAATACCTTGCCAGCCATCGGCGTCTGTGTTTGTTCGTGCGCTCACCGACTCTTCCATGCACGATCTCAGGCCTGTCAAGCCACCGGTTAAGCCCTCGATCCCCTCTCTTTTAATTACCGTTGTTATTGTTGGAGTCTTAAGTGTTGCCGGCGTGGTGCTCCTGTTGCTTTTTCTGCTCAAACGTACGGTGCGCAACAGTGCTGAGAGGGTCGATTCCGGACAAGTTGCCCAGCGAAAGCTGCGAAAACTTGGATCAAGTCTTTCAGCAGGAATGCCCCCTCACGAATGTTACGAAGAGCTCAGTAATATCATGCGTACTTTTCTTGAAAATCATTACCGTATCCGTGCACTTGAAGCCGTAACACAGGAGATTGAACGTGATTTGAAAAAGCTCGGTGTTGCAGGATTTGAAAGCATCATGAATCTGCTAAAGCAGGCCGATCTTGTTAAATTTGCCGATAGCCGCCCTGATGTTGAAGAGTCACGCCAGTCGCTTCACAAAGCATCAGAAGTTATCCGATCCTCCCGCGATTCCGTCAAGAGTGAGGGGTAGAGAGTCACCGTCCTGCTTGCAAGGATTATCCAAGAGATACAATAATAATGTATACTAAAAAACAATCTTTTAACCGTTCCGAGGGTATAAGCCTTGCGGAACCGTTTTTTTTGATTGATGGGCATGATGAGGGTTATCCTGTTCGAGTGGCGGGTTATTGGTTTGAGCTAAACGGATAGTATTTATGCAGGAGTGGTTTTCTCATATACCTCGTCTTGAACTGGCTCAGCCTTGGTGGCTGTTGCTATTGCTGCTGTTTGCCCTGGTTGAATGGTTCAGGGAGAGGCGGGAGCGACACGGCAAAACTCCAGCGATTCTTTTTCCGGCCCTTGAGCGTCTGAGGGATTCAGGGTTTGAAGCTCGCCGATGGTTGCGTCAGTTGCCGCAATGGCTGCGGTGGAGTGCGCTGGTCTTCTCCGTTTTTGCACTTACGGGACCCCATTTTCTTTTCCGTCAAAGTGAAGCTGAATCAAGGGGCATTGATGTGATGCTGGCGCTTGATATTTCGGAATCAATGCTTCAAAAAGATTTTGGTGGCCAAAGTCGTCTTGATGCAGCTCGAGAGGTTGCCCGCAGCTTTGTTTTGCGCCGTACGAACGATAGGATTGGTCTTGTGGTTTTTCGGGGAAAAGGGTATACCCAGTGTCCGTTGACGCTCGATCATGAGGTGCTTGCCATGCTGCTTGACCGTCTTTCGCCTGCGGTCATACAGGATGATGGTACGGCCATTGGTTCAGCGATTCTTATTGCCGTCAATCGGCTCAAGGCATCGGAGTCGTTGCACAAAGTCATTATTCTTGTCACCGATGGTGAAAATAATGCAGGAGAGATTGGCCCCGGAACGGCTGCTGGGATTGCTTTCAGGAGCGGAATAAGGATTTATGTTATCAATGCCGGCTTTAACGTTGCTCAAAAAAGCCCTGATCTATCAAGGGAGAGTGGCCGCTATCCTCGGACTGATGAAGCATCGCTTCAGGGTGTTGCCCGAACAACTGGGGGCGGATATTTCAGGGTGGAGGATCCGGCTGCGTTTGATCAAACGATCAAAGCCATCGACAGGCTCGAAAAAAAACGGCTTGCCGGGCCGATTATGGAGCATCGTTCAGGGGTATTTATCCAGCTTTTGCTGGTGGCGGTTGTACTGCTTTTTCTTGAGGTTGTGCTCTCAAATACCCGATTGCTCAGAATACCGTAGTGCACGTGGTTATTGAAATAGTGATTGGAAAGGGGTAAGCCTATGTGTTTCGCATGGCCTGATAATATTGTCTATTTGCTGCTTTTGATGCCTCTTGCCGTGATATTGGGCTATGGGGTCATGAGGCAGCTTCTGGTTCGTGAGGCTTTTTCTAGGCCCTTTTTGAAGGGAGGCATGATTCGTGGCGTACCGACGAGGGTTCTCGTTTTCAAAAAAGTGTTGCTTTTTTGCGGCATGGCCTTGCTGCTTATTGCCATGGCAGGCCCACGGTTGTGCAGTGGTGGGCGACCGGTACTGCGAAAAGGTGCCGATATTGTCTTTATGCTCGATGTTTCCCGTAGCATGAGGGCCAGAGATGTTCTGCCCGACCGTCTTGGTCAGGCAAAACAGGAGATCACCAGTATCAGTCGTGCCGTCAATGGTGGAAGGCGGGCTATTCTTCTTTTTGCGGCAGCACCTCTTGTTCAGTGTCCTCTTACGACTGATCAGGAAGCGTTTGATGCACTGCTTGGCATGGCTTCACCCGATCTTATCGAAGAGCAGGGAACCTCTTTTCGTACGGCCCTTGAGCTTGCCGGTCGACTTCTTGAACCTGAATCGGAACGTCGTTTGGCATCAGGAATAAAAGGGGAGAAAATTGTTGTACTGTTGAGCGATGGGGAAGATCACTCTGGCGGGATTCAGGGCGCAGTTCAGCAATTGAAAGAGGCGGGTGTTCATGTTTTCGTGGTTGGAGTTGGGATGCGTCAACCCGTTGTTATTCCGTCTGGGGAGGCTGTAGATGGACTGAAGCGGGATGAGAGCGGCAGGGTGGTGATGAGCCGTTTCAGGGCGGAAACATTACAGCTGTTGGCCCGTGATGCTGCAGGGTTATACTTCCGGAGCAAGGCGGAGCATCCTGTTTACAGGGAGGTTTCAGAAAGAATCAATCGTATTGCGGCGGCTTCACGCTGGGTGATGGAACCCGGTGAGCGTGAACCCCTTTATCGCTATTTTCTTGCGGCAGGCCTTGTTTTCCTGCTTGCTGAAACTATCATCGGAAGAGGCGGTGGGACTTGGCTTTGAATAGTGCTCCGGAGAGCCTCTCCGGTTGGGGCTTTCCCCCTTTCTTGTTGAAAAAATTGTTACATTGCTAATTAAATAAAGTAAAAGTAGTTCATTTTCAGACGAAAAACAGAGACGTTATGGAGCAGCAAAGCAGTGGTAAAAAAGTTCTTGACTCTTTCGAAAGGGCAAAGCTTGGATTGCAGGTTTTCAATATGCCTTTCGCTGAAGCTGAAGAGGTTATTGATGCCTACGTGAGTCAAGGAGATTATGATCCGGCGTGTGTCGAGCTTTTCAAGGAGCAGCTTGATACCCAACGGCACATTCAGGAGAAAAGCGTTGAACTCTTATCTACTGGCACGCAGATCTTGCGGCTTGTGGTGGGCGCTTTTATCAAAAACATTCCCCCATCATCTTCTGGAAATTCTTCAAATTCCTGAACCTGAACGTTTTACAAAACAATCAGAACCATGCAGTTTGACCCGAACAAATTTACCCTGAAAGCCCAGGAGGCATTGCAGACGGCGTCAACACTTGCCGGAAGTCGGCAGCATCAGCAGATAGAGCCGGAGCATCTGCTCTATGCCATGCTTGATGACAAGAGCAGTATCGCTGTGCAGATTGCGCAGAAACTGGAGGCTCCAGTCGAAACGCTGCAAACGGCGCTTGATCGCGAAATAGGCAGAATTCCAAGGGTTACCGGAGCTTCAGCTACCGGTCAGTATCTTTCGCAGAATCTCGGCAAGGTGTTTGATGTTGCCCTGAAAGAGGCTGAAAACCTGAAGGATGAATATATCAGTTCGGAGCACCTGTTGATTGCCATGAGTGAAGCCGGTGTTACGGTTTCGCGGATGTTGCAGGATGCGGGATTCAACCGTGACTCAATTCTCAAAGTGCTCACGACCATCAGGGGAACGCAGCGCGTTACCAGTCAAAGCGCTGAGGAAAGTTATAATTCACTGAAAAAATATTCACGTAACCTCAATGATCAGGCACGCAAGGGCAAGCTTGATCCGGTTATCGGACGTGACGAGGAGATTCGCAGGGTGCTGCAGATTCTCAGTCGCCGTACCAAGAACAATCCAGTGCTGATTGGTGAGCCGGGGGTTGGCAAGACTGCAATTGTCGAGGGAATTGCTCAGCGTATTGTGGCTGGTGACGTGCCTGAGAATCTCAAGAGCAAGCAGATTGCTGCACTCGATATTGCCCAGCTTGTTGCCGGTGCCAAGTTCCGCGGAGAATTCGAGGAGCGCCTGAAAGCGGTAGTGCGCGAGGTACAGTCTTCTGATGGCGAAATTATTCTGTTTATTGATGAACTCCACCTGCTTGTGGGTGCCGGGTCAGCCGAAGGCTCAATGGATGCGGCCAATATACTCAAGCCGGCGCTTGCCCGTGGCGAACTGCGCTGTATAGGAGCCACCACGCTTGATGAGTACCGCAAGCATATTGAAAAAGATGCCGCCCTCGAACGCCGCTTTCAGACCGTAGTAGTCGATCAGCCGAGCGTAGAGGACACCGTCTCCATTCTGCGCGGTCTCAAGGAGAAATACGAGATCCATCATGGTGTGCGTATCAAGGATGCGGCCATTGTTGCTGCAGCGGAGCTTTCCAACCGCTATATTGCAGACCGTTTTCTGCCCGACAAGGCTATCGATCTGATTGATGAGGCATCATCGCGCCTTCGACTTGAAATCGACAGCAGCCCTGAAGAGCTCGATAGGATAAACCGCGAAATCCGACGTCTTGAAATTGAAAGGGAAGCCCTGAAGCGCGAAATTGAAGTCGGGGGGTAGTTTTGCTCATTCCGATTTTCTGGATTTGGTCTCAAATATCCCGATTAGTTCATAGCTGTCGGGATATTTTTTTTATAAGACAAACTTTTTAGATGGTTCCCGCGGTAGTGTTTGCTGAAGTGATTTATTCGGCTGAAAATCGTACATTAAGGTTTGCAAATCATTGTACGTTTTCTATGCTTTGATTTTATTAAACAAAAAAACACAAGCGACAATGATGAAAATGATGAAAATTGTTACTCTTGCTTTTCTGTTCGCCGGAGTATTCGGTTCTGTGGCGAGGGCTGGATGGGACCCTGCCGACGAGGAACATGCGAGGTTATCCGCCGACTCTTTCAGGTCACATCACGGACTTGCCCGTTTTTTTGAAAGCGCTTACGGGTTTGTTGTTTTTCCCGATGTCTATAAGGGGGGATTCATGTTGTTCGGTGGTGGGCATGGTAAAGGATATGTCTATGAACAAAATAATCTTATAGGACGTTCATCGATTACCCAGCTTAATGTTGGTCCGCAGCTTGGCGGGCAGTCTTTTTCGGAAATCATTTTCTTTAAAGGCAAGAACGACCTGGATACCTTCAAAAGGGGCAACTTTGTGCTAAGTGCTCAAGTGGGTGCTATTATTGTTACTTCGGGTATGGCAACCAATACCGATTATTCCAATGGCGTAGCTGTTTTTGTTCGTCCGAAGGCGGGAGTTATGGCTGAAGCTACTGTTGGTGGTCAGAAGTTCTCCTATAAGTCCTACTGATACATGCTTTTTTATAAAGCAGAAGGGGCTTCTGAGTTCGTGAGCCGCTGTTTTTTCAATAACGTTAATTTTTGCAATGAAGTATGAATTAGTGGTCGGTCTTGAGGTTCATTGTCAGCTCAATACCGTTAGCAAGGCCTTTTGTGGCTGTTCGGCACAATTCGGAAAATCAGCCAACACCAATGTCTGTCCCGTCTGTCTTGCTCTTCCCGGAGCGTTGCCGGTACTGAACCGTCGTGTGGTTGAGGATGCCGTAAAGCTTGGGCTTGCAACGGGTTGCACCATTGCTCCCCATTCCGTACTCGCCCGTAAAAACTACTTTTACCCGGATCTTCCGAAAGGGTACCAGATTTCGCAGTTTGAAGAGCCGATATGCAGCGAAGGAATGGTACCTATTGATGCTGGAGAGGGAACCCGGGAAATCCGGCTGATCAGGATTCATATTGAGGAGGATGCCGGCAAATCGATTCATGATATCGGCGAGGAGACCTATATCGATCTAAACAGGAGCGGTGTGCCGTTGCTTGAGATTGTGAGCTATCCGGACCTGCGGACCCCGAAAGAGGCCTCGGCCTACCTGCAGAAGGTGCGCCAGATCGTCAAGTATCTTGGCATTTCGGATGGCAATATGGAGGAGGGAAGTCTTCGCTGTGATGCAAACGTCTCGTTGCGGCCAGTCGGGGCAACAGAGTACGGTACCCGATCGGAGATCAAGAATATGAACTCTTTCAAGAATGTTGAGAAAGCTATTGAGTATGAGGTAGAGCGCCATAGAGAGATTCTGGAAAGTGGAGGCGTTATTCTGCAGGAGACGCGACTCTGGGATGCCGACAAGGGGGAGACACGCTCCATGCGCGGCAAGGAGTTCGCCCATGATTATCGTTATTTTCCCGATCCTGATCTTGTGCCGGTGCTTGTTGACCGGGAGATGATTGATCGTATTCTGCTTGAGCTTCCCGAGTTTCCTGAAGAGCGCGCTGTTCGATTTGCTGAAGAGTATGCCATTCCGGCCTATGATGCTGCGGTGCTTACTGTCGAGCGGGAGCTTGCGGACTATTTTGAGGAGACCGTCAGGGTTTCGGGTGATGCCAAGGCCTCATCAAACTGGGTTATGGGGGAGGTGATGCGAACGCTGAAGGAGAAGTATCTTGATATTGCGGAATTCTCCATTCTGCCCGAAAGGCTCGGAGGGCTTATTTCGCTTATTGGGGGAGGTGTGATCAGCAATACCATCGCCAAGCAGGTTTTCGAACTGATGTTGAAGAGTAAAGATTCAGCAGCGGAGATTGTTGAACGGGAAGGTCTTGCTCAGGTTTCAGACAGCGGAGCGATTGAGATGGTTGTGCAGGCAATTCTTGATGCCAACCCCGGTCAGTTGGCGGCCTATCGTGGCGGAAAAACCAAGCTGCTTGGCTTTTTTGTTGGGCAGTGCATGAGCCAGATGAAAGGCAAGGCCAATCCCCAGGTGGTCAATGATGTGTTGCTGAGGAAGCTTGAAGGGTAAGTGATTTCAGGATTCGCTGTCGAACAGATCTTTTGTGCGTGGTGATTCGGGCCAGCTTTTTGCAAGTTCAGGGTTGATCACCTCGATTTTTTTTCTGGCTTCGAGCAGCCTTTTTTTACAGTTTTCGGCGATGGCAAGTCCCTCTTCATACATGCCTATAGAGTTTTCAAGTCCGGTTTCAGGGCTTTCGATATTCCGGGTGATCTCCTCGAGACGAGAGATCAGCTCTTCGATAGGGGGTTTGCCGGTGCGGGTTGATGCCATGTTTTTTATAGTGTTTAGATGTTGATGTTTAAAATAGAGAAAGAGAAAGATTATTCAAAAGGCAGGTGCGTGAGTGAAGTTTGTTGATAGTGCGTCTATTTTTGTCCATGCTGGAGACGGTGGCAACGGGTGTGTGAGTTTTCGGAGAGAGAAGTTTGTGCCTAAAGGTGGCCCGGATGGTGGCGATGGTGGCCGGGGAGGCCATGTATGGCTGAGAACCAATCGGCAGTTGACGACTCTGCTTGATTTCAAATATAAAAAGAAGTATATCGCCGTTCGTGGTGTCCATGGGCAGGGTGCCCGGAAAACAGGCCGGGATGGTGCGGATATTGTCATTGACGTTCCTTGTGGTACTATCGTCAGACACGGAGAAACCAATGAGATCATTGCTGACATGACGGGCGAGGATCAGGAAATATTGATTGCCAAAGGCGGCAAAGGCGGCAGGGGTAACCAGCACTTCGCCACACCAACCCGTCAGGCGCCACGCTATGCTGAGCCAGGTCAGAAAGGCGAGTTGCTTATGCTCAATATGGAGCTGAAACTTATGGCTGATGTCGGATTGGTTGGATTCCCCAATGCGGGCAAGTCTACCCTGATTTCGGTCATCAGCGCGGCCAAGCCGAAAATTGCAGATTATCCCTTTACAACACTGGTGCCAAATCTTGGTATTGTGCGCTATGAAGAGTATAAATCGTTTGTGATGGCCGACATTCCCGGAATTATTGAAGGAGCGGCAGAAGGAAAGGGGCTCGGTTTGCAGTTTCTCCGTCACATTGAACGGACGAAAATACTTGCTGTTCTTATTTCAGCTGATTCGCCAGATATTGCTGCTGAATATCGAACGCTTCTGGGAGAGCTTGAGAAATTTGAAAAGGGATTGCTCGACAAGCCTCGGATAGTGGTTATTACGAAAATGGATATTGCGGCTGAAGATCTTGAGATTCCCGTTCTTGAAGATAAAGTCAAGGTAATGCCGATTTCAAGTGTATCCGGTCATGGGCTGAAGGAGCTCAAGGATGAACTGTGGAGAGAGGTCTCGGGTCGCACCAGGGCGGCTGAACCGCTGGATGAGAGTGTCGGATAATCATGCAAAAGGCTGAATTGTATGTCAGGTATGCGCGCCTTGCTGATGCTCCGGCAATTTCCGCCATCACTGCGGAGTATGCTCGTCAGGGCATCATGTTGGAGCGTTCCGGTGAAAATATTGTTGAAAATATCCGTAATTTTTTTGTTGCAGAATATAACGGAGAGGTGATTGGCTGCTGTGCTATCGCATTCTATACCTTGAAGCTTGCCGAAATCCGTTCGCTTGCCGTCTTTAACCGTTACAAAATGAGGGGTATAGGGCGGTTGCTGGTTGAAAAGGCTGAGTCGGTGTTACGTGAGGAGGGCGTCGAGGAGGTTTTTGTTTTGACGCTCAGCCGTGAGTTTTTCTGCCGCCTCGGGTACAGAGAAATCAAGAAGGAGTATTTTCCGCAGAAAATATGGAGGGATTGTACTCATTGCCCAAAGCTAATGGCGTGTGATGAGATTGCAATGGTGAAAACGCTGTAATTTAATTATACAAACAGGTATCTGAAATTCGTGATTGTTCAGGAAGTTATTGTAAAAAACAAGGCTGGGCTGCATACCAGACCTGCGGCTGCAGTC
>CAJAOR010000252.1 GCA_903942355.1 uncultured Chlorobiaceae bacterium
ACTCACTAAGCATCGTTGTAACTTGTTTCATGGTCTGGAACTCCTTGTGGATAGGGCTGATATCAATCGTTTGGTCACTTTTAATATCACCGTTTCTCAAGTGTTTTTCAGACCTTTTTTGCTTTTAACCGGACACTACTGCTTTATTAAGTAAAAACACGTAATTTTGTCTCTCGGTCTTGCCAACAGCATCAATACCCGGCGATCTTCCTGGCCTCACTGACGATTTGCCCCATCAGAGTCATCTGTTTTGCAAGATCGCTAAGGTCTGTGTAGTTGAAAACAACGACTGCGGCGACATCATCCACCGGGTTGTAGACGACAAGGTTAAGGTAGCCCACATGAGCCCCATTGTGACCGATGCCTATAGCAGAGGATGAGATAAATCCCAAGGCATATTTAGCTGATTCATTGCCAGCCGGAATCATGGTCATGCGAGCTATCTGCGCTTTGCTCAATGGTCCTTGGCCTGAAAGAATCATCCGCATCCACCGCGCTGCATCCGCCGGAGTAGAAATCACGTTTCCTTCTCCAACTTGGAGGGACATGTTGTCACGGGTCTTTTCGATGAATGCTTCGCTGGCCTTCTGGCGACTGTATCCCTTAAGAAAGGGAGATGGAATTGAGATGTCATTTGAATTCCACGGTGCAGAAGTACTCCTTAAGCCCATCGGAGCAAAAAAATTATCGGCAAGGAAGCGGTCATAGCTTTTGCCGGAAACCCGCTCAACAATTTTGGCCAGACAGGAATAGCCCGTATTGCTGTAGTGAAATCCTCCATTGGGCACCCAGTAGGACTGCCTGGTGGTGGCCACGACCCCCACCAATTCATCAAAGGTGTACTGGTGAAGGGCTTCAGCTATGCCGGGTTCCATGAAATAAGGGACACTCAGACCAGCGGGTATACTGTCGTTGGTAACATCAAAGACACCTGCCCGATGGGACAGGAGTTGACGGATGGTGATTTGGGCCTTGTGGGGGATATTATAATCGGGCGAGTCGGGCAGGTAGGGCATGCTGGTGCCGGGGATCAGTGCAGTAACGGGGTCATCGATACGGAGTTTTCCCTGTTGATCAAGCAGCATGATGGCCGCTGAGGTGAAGGTCTTGGTGACGCTGGCGATCCGGTAGTGCGTATTCGCCCCAACATCCGCAGGCAGATTTGACGAGGCAGTCAAGGCCCCCTTCGGTGTCAGGAGGTAGACCATCACCCCTCCATTTGCGGGCACCCCATTTGCCGTTTTGAAAGCCGTAAACTTGGCATCCACCATATCCTTTATTTTCGTCTGTACGGGATTCGCGACGGATTGGCTCCCGGTAAATGCATAAAGGAGCATACTGGCAGTGATGAGGATGGGAGAAAAAAAATGTCTCATTGATAACTCCGCGGATAGGTTGGGAAATGGCGGAAATTGCACAGACTTAAATTTACATTTTATTATATCGAGAATGGGGCATTACAGCTCATTTGCATATAGCAGATCACTGGTGTCCAACTGTTGAAATAATATGTTGAAATTATCTTTATATTACAGATGGCAGTTTTTATAATAGCCGGTTATTCTTTACGTAACGATCAAGACAAGGAGAACCAATGGAAACAACAGTGGATGGCGCTAAGGGGCTCATGCTCCGTATGTATAAAAAGACGTTACCTGGCCTTGCATTTGTGAATCCGGTAATGCAGAAAGAACTTTACAACCAACGGAAGCCCATATCATCCGCAGACTGCGAGTGCGGAGGACAGTGCCTGTCGGGATGCAAGGATGAATGCATCACGGTCAGCAAAGCGTGATGTTGTAGAGAAAACCAAGTGCCGGGCTGCAGAATTCACCTTATCTGCAGCCCGGTTTTTCTCTTAATAGAGAACCTGTAAGTCGCCATGATTGATACTATTGCAAAACCGCCTGGCATTTGGCAGCAAGCCGTTGCGAAAACGATCACGTTCATGGTCACCGAGGACTGCCAGTTGCGTTGTGGTTACTGCTACTTCATAGGCAAGAACACAGAAAGCCGGATGAGTTTTGAAATCGCCTCCAGATCGGTTGATTACATTCTTGAACACCCGGAGATTTTCACTGAGAAAGCGGTTGTATGGGATTTCATCGGAGGAGAGCCGTTTCTGGAAATCGAGCTTATCGACCGTATCTGTGAATACGTCAAGACTCGGCAGGCCGAGCTCAGTCACCCATGGAAAGACAATTTCCGCTTCAGCTTCACTACCAACGGTATCCTTTATGGGAACGAAAAAGTTCAGGATTTCATCAAAAAAAACCACCCTTACCTAAGCATCGGCGTAACTATCGATGGAACGCCTGAAAAACATGATCTGCACCGGGTCTACCCGTCTGGAAAAGGCTCCTATGCAGATACGGCAAAAAATATTCCGATCTGGCTCGGTCAGTTTCCAAACGGCAGCACCAAGGTCACGGTTTCGAGCGCTGATATACCATTTATCTCCGAAAGCGTGCTCCATCTGTACAGTATCGGGATCAAGCACGTCAGTATCAACGTGGTTTTCGAAAATGTTTGGCAGGAGGGTGATGATCTTCTTTTCGAGGAACAGCTCGTCGAACTTGCAAACCGCATTATCGCAGAGGGGCTTTACCGAGAGAATACCTGCTCCTTTTTTTCCGAAACGATAGGCAAACCCATCGAAGGGAACCATAACTGGTGCGGTGCAGGCAAAATGCTGGCCATAGACAGCAAAGGCAATTTCTACCCCTGCCACCGGTTCACTCCTCCTTCTCTCGGCAATAGGCAAGCCATCTCCACCGGGAACTGTTTCGATGGGATGCAGGGCAACTTGCTCCGTCCATTCCTTTCGCTCGACAGGTTTTCGCAAAGCACTGATGAATGCATGCGGTGCGATGTTGCTTCAGGATGCGCCTGGTGCCAGGCGGTGAATTACGATTTTGCAGGAAGTTCCACAATTTTCGAGCGTGCTACCTACCTTTGCAAAATGCACAAAGCAAGGGTTAGGGCTAACAACCATTACTGGCATAAACTCCAAAGAGCCATAAATAAGTACGCATGATACAATACCTGATCGTCATTCTCGAACATGATGCCGTGCCGTTCTGTTGTTATGAAACTTCCGTAGGGAGTAAAAACAGCCTCATTTCCCTGGAAACGCTCCGCGAAGCGGTCAATCATGCGATAAGGAACAACCTGTCAATAAGCTTCCTGTATGGCGCCACCCCTTTGCCGGAAATATACAACGAACTGATAGAAAGCGTCGATCATGTAAAAATCATGCCGCTGGAAATGATTGGCAGCTCCGAAGAAATCGTGGCGGTTATCGATGCAGGAGACTGCCTGGACAGCATTGAAAACCTGAGCGCAAGCAATCTTCGTAATGTCATTCTTCGAATCGGCAGTAACGATCTGGAGCAACTTCCGGATATCGTAAAACACCTTTCAGGCAGGTTCAGACGCCTAAACATTACCCTTAAGGATGTTGAAAACTTCACCTCGCCCCTCTTCGAGCTCTACGAATTCCAGCTCCACCGCGTCAGGGCATATCTCGAAGAAGAATACCGAAAGGGAAACATGCCCGAAGTCAGCGTCATTACCGACAGGCCCTTTCTTGTGAATATGAACAACTGCAATGCAGGTGTCGAACATCTGACCTGCGGGCCGGACGGAAACCTCTACCTCTGTCCAGCTTTTTATTACCAGAAGCCCGAAAGCACACTCGGATCGTTGAACGGCATCCCGGAATACCAGCACAGCAGGTTTCTCGAGCTCTCTCTGGCCCCGGTTTGCCGCAATTGCGACGCCTACCAGTGCAAACGGTGCATCTACCTCAATCAGGCACTCACTCTGGAGATAAATACCCCTTCGAGCCAGCAATGCATCGCCGCTCACCTGGAGCGCAAGGTGTCAAGTTTGTTCATCAAGAACATCGTCCTGGACCTGCCTGAAACCCAAATGCCTGTCATAATTCCGGAGCTTGATTATCTTGATCCTTTTACCATCATCAGCGATCGGGCTGTCAGCGAGGAAAGCCGTAACCGGCATTTCGCCGAACTGCTCACAAAACCGTTGGAAAATGTTCCAGCATCTGAACTGTTGTTGGAGATATACCGAAATAATCCTACTCTGCTCTCAAAGCTGAAAGAGATCTTTCAGAACGGACACGGTACCGAAGGCGCTGAATAAAAATAGTATCGAAACATACGTGAAATGCACCATGTCAGACAATAATCTGCGAACACAATCGAAACCGGCATTTTTCAAACGCACGATTATTTATCTGAAACCCTACTGGCTTCTTGCTACAGCAAACCTTCTTTTTGCTACCCTCACCATCGGCTTTTATTTCGTCTTTCCGCAAATCACCCAATACATTATTGACGATGCCATTGGCGGAAAAAAGATGGAGCTTCTTTACCCTTCAGTGCTTTTCCTGCTGGCAGTTTTCCTGTTCAGCGGGATATCAAACGCCCTGAGGATTGTCGTAAATACCCGCTTCGGGCAGAACGTCATTTACGACATGCGTTGCACGGTATACCGCAAACTGCAACGCCTTCCTGTAATGTATTTCGACAACCGTGCGTCCGGCGACATTATGACACGCGTCATCGAAGATGTGGCAGCCGTGCACCGCGTTCTGATCGATGGATTCGAAAGAGCTGTGACGACCTTTCTGAGTATTGCTGTAATTTTTGTCATACTGATTTCAAAGAACGTAACGCTTACGCTCCTGGCGTTGCTTCCTCTCTCGCTCTCCATTGCAGGTGCTCTCTGGTATACCCTTACGGCCAGAAGTCGCTATCGGGTGCAACGCAAAGCAATCGGTGACATGAACGTGCTGCTCATGGACAACCTGCAGGGGATTCGTGAGATAAAAACCTTTGTCAGACAGGAATATGAAAACCGCCGTTTTGCCGCGCAGGCCGACAAATTCCGCCGAAGCACGGTTCAGGTGATGAATATATGGGCTCTTTACTCCCCGACGATGACCTTTGCCGGATCGCTCGGCATGGTGCTTGTCCTATGGGCTGGCGGACCAATGGTGATTCAGGGGAAGCTCTCGATTGGCGAGCTGGTGGGATTCATGTTCTACCTGACGCTCTTTTACGAGCCTATCGGACGTATCGATGGCCTGAACCAGATGCTGCAGTCAGCTCTTGCGGCATACGAAAGGGTTTTCGACATTCTTGATGCTGAGGATGAAAAACCATGGAATCCAAAAACATGCGAACTGAAAACGCCTGTTCAGGGCGATGTAGGCTATGAAGAGGTAACCTTCAGCTACCGTAAGGATATCCCGGTACTTAAACGTATTTCCTTCCATGCACGTCCCGGTGAAACCGTGGCACTGGTTGGACCCACCGGTTCAGGAAAAACGACGCTCGTGAATTTACTGGCAGCTTTCTACCAACCTTCTTCGGGCAGGATCTCCATTGATTCGACCGACATTTCTGGACTCCATCCGGATTTGCTCCGCAGCCATATCAGCATCGTCAGCCAGGAGCCCTTCCTCTTCAACGGCACGATCCGTGAAAACATCTTGTACGGTAAACCGCTTGCATCGGAAGAGGAAATGATGAAAGCGGCAATTGATGCAAACTGTCACTCTTTCATTGAATTGCTACCCGAAAGGTACAGCTCATTGGTCGGGGAACGGGGAGTAAAGCTCAGCACCGGAGAAAAACAGCGGATCAGCATTGCGCGCGCACTCTTGAAAAACGCGCCGGTTCTTATCCTCGACGAGGCAACCGCAAGTATCGACACGGGAACGGAAAAGATCATACAGGAAGCGCTGCAGAGGCTCATGAAAGAACGGACCTGTCTCGTTATCGCCCACCGCATGAAAACGATCCGCAATGCTGATCAGATCCTTGTGATGCATCACGGAGAAATTATCGAACGAGGCACCCATCAAGAACTTGTCGAGCACGACGGCATGTATGCCAAGCTCTGCCTTATCGGCGATGCAAGAATGGATGAATGATCGGCACTGCGCAAACAGCAGCTGCTACTGAGCTGCAAATCCCTGAAAAAAAATATGATTATATTTTCATTATATATGTACTTTACGTAATTACTACTTAAAAAGCTGTTACAACCAAGGCAAAAATGCAGTCACTACCCTACTCTTTTTCATATGCAAGGTGCCGCAGAGTCGCAACATGAAAAGGGATGATATTGATCGATCAGACCGCACAGAGTTACGACGGCGGGCTGAGGATCGGCTGAATGCCAGCGGGTTCCTTCCTGATTCCCAAACCTCTACAGAAGAGTTTGGGCGCATGTTGCAAGAACTCTCGGTTCACCAGATTGAGCTTGATATGCAGACAGAAGAACTTCAGTATTCACGGGATAAAATCCAGAATGAGCAGAGGCGATACGCTGATCTGTATGATTTTGCACCAGTCGGCTACCTGACTCTAGCCCCGGACAGCACGATACTGGAGGCAAATCTTACTGCAACCAGGTTACTCTCTGTTTCCCGCTCTCAACTGAAGGGAGTTCGGTTTGGCGGCTTTATTGCCCAGCGAGACCTCCCGGCGTTTAACAGCATGATGAACAGGGCGCTCATGAGCAGGGCACAGGAGCATAGTGAGGTTATGATCGTCAGTAGTGGAAGTGGTAAGTCCAATTCACGAGAGCGAACGTTTCGCCTTGACGGCATCATCGGTGAAAATATGCAAGAATACTATCTTACGCTCACTGATGTGACCGACACCAGAGTGGCTCTGAAGGAACTGAAGGAAAAAGAGGAGCTATTCAGAAGCATGTTTGAAGGACATTCCGCCATCATGCTTATTACCGATCCTGATTCAGGCCTTATTACTGATGCCAATAAAGCGGCAAAGGATTTTTACGGGTGGTCCATAGAGGAACTTTGTCGAATGCATGTACAGGAAATTAGATCTAATCGCATCACCGCAAAAACAGACCCAGGGAAATTGCAAGGTGCAAAAGCCCATTTTTTCTCCCGCCACCAGCGTGCAGATGGATCAGTGCGTGATGTTGAGGTATACTGGAGCAAAATCGAGATAATGGGGAGATCTCTTATTTATGAAAT
This sequence comes from uncultured Chlorobiaceae bacterium, assembly GCA_903942355.1. Taxonomy (GTDB): domain Bacteria; phylum Bacteroidota; class Chlorobiia; order Chlorobiales; family Chlorobiaceae; genus Chlorobium. Next base: position 7,040 of record CAJAOR010000252.1, read on the forward strand.
CGTTCATGATGTCACTGAACCCAGGCATTACGAAACCATCAACGCATTTCACCTCTCTCTGATTTTGATGGAAGCGGGCCATTCTATTGAGGAGTTGCTGCAGACAACCATTGATGAGGCTGAGCTGCTGACAGAAAGCTCAATCGGGTTCATTCACCTTGTTGGTGAAGATCAGAAAACACTCACCAGACATGTTTGGTCAACCAATACCAGCAAACAGGGGTACAATACGACAGGAGAGGGTGTGCACCACGACCTTGATGACGCAGGGTTATGGGCCGATGCGGTGCGGGAGCAGAAAGCGGTTATTCAAAATGATTATACCGCAGTCAATCATCGCAAAGGATTGCCGGAAGGGCATGCGGAAGTAAGGCGTGAGGTGGTTGTCCCGATCTTGCGCAACGACAAGGTTGTTGCGATTTTCGGGGTTGGCAACAAGCGCTGCAATTATGATGAGAGTGATGTCAAATGGTTGGGTCTCATTGCCGATATTGCCTGGAATATTGTTGCAAAAAAAATGGCTGAGGATGAACAGAAGATACTGCATGCCCAAAAGTATGTGATGGAAAATATGGCCATGCATGATTCTTTAACGGGTCTTCCAAATCGTCGTCTTCTCTCTGACCGTATGGGCAAGGCCCTTGCCCAGGGTCGACGCTATAAGACAATGGTCGCGCTGATGATTTTTGATCTCGACAACTTCAAATATGTTAATGATACGTTTGGTCATGCCGTTGGTGATTCATTGCTTCAGGAGGTGGCAATCCGTATGCGCCAAACCCTGCAGAGAAACACGGATTCAATTGCTCGCCTTGGTGGAGACGAGTTTGTTGTGTTGTTGCCGCAAATCCCCTCAATTGCCAACGCTGTTGCAAGTGCAGAAAAAATTGTGCGTGCCATGGAGGAACCGTTTGCGGTTGAAGGCCATGCCATCAATATTTCGTGCAGTATCGGTATCGCTGTTTATCCTGATCATGGCAAAGACGAACTGACCTTGATGAAACATGCCGATGATGCCATGTACCGGTCAAAGGGTGAAGGGGGAAATCAAATCAGTGTTTTCAGAGCTTGAGAATCATCTGTTTTTCAGGTCGCAGCGCACACCTGCAACAAAACTTTTTCCTATGGCATTTCTCCTCTTTTTGGGTTATTAAAACATCAAGATTTTCAGAGTATCACCCTCTGCGCCGTTGTCATCAGAGCTAAAAACAAAACCAGAAACATTAGTCAGCGTACTGCCTTAGTGAACTTTTAAATCTTAAATACTGCTGCTTGTGCATATTATAAGAATTGATATCTTTGTACTTGACTCCTACAACCCAATGAATATCACCGTCATTTGACACAAAGTCCTGATATGAACGAATATAAAATTTATTATTCGACTCGATAGTATACAAGGTAACTGTTCCTTTTTTGCTTTTGACGATTGTTTTGGTGCTCATCTTTTCAACAAGCGGGATTAATTTAATTCCAGGTGCATTACCGCCCCATTGAGGTGAAAAAATATAGAATGTAACGCTATTATCTAGCGACACAAACTCCACTGCATCTGCAGATTCATCAGACTTTGTAGAAGAGAACTGAATGATTTTTACCCTGAAATCAGAAGGATATTCAATGTCAAACCAAGCGCCATGATATGTCTTTGGCGATAATCCGGCAGACTCCAATTGATTGGCGGAATTCCCAACTGCCCATCCCACTCGGTTCGAGAGTGACCATAGTATCAAAACTGCCAAATACATATATCTTGACACCATATTACCCGCCGATTAAATTTTGACCGTCATTTCTTTTTACAGTTCTTTGTCATTTTTTGGTCCTGAGATGATTGGGGAGGCAGTTTGGTCGCTTGTGAACGCCCAAACAAGCGAAACCACCCAACCTATCAGTGTCCATCCAAAAAATAGATTCAATATTAATATATATGTACTGCTTCTATGCTTACGTACAACTGCAACGATATAAGGATATAAATATATCAGCAACAAAATAAACCAATAAGTCAAGAATATTTTAATGATCGGCTGAAGCAGAGTATTTATAACATTATAGTCTTCCATAATTAATCCTATAATATGATTGTTGATTATCGTTTTATATATCCTCGACTGTTATGTTTTAGCTGGAATTGGGAATATTAAAGCGCTCGAATCGACATCAGAAACACCGGATGATACCGATGAAATCAAACACATAATCATCCCAGTTAGCAACGCCATAATCCATAACCGTGCGAAGCGGGCTTTTGCAATGAGCTTCATGATGGTTGTGTTTGATTAAAGTTGACGCCTACTGTTTTGCCTCACGAAAGTACTTACAATTTACAGATATTTGCCGTATTTCGCAAAGGCAACAGGCGCCAGCACAGGAGGATGGTGGCTCTATGGTTAGCTTTTGCTTATTTATGTTTCAGCTCTTGGTTGCTTCGCTTATCAATCAGGGAAAAATAAACGGTTTTTTTCACCATTGTTACATATTAACTTATACATTCATTTAAGCTTATAAAAAAATCATAGCCGTTTGATAAGAAACTATGATAAAAGAGTTCTCATGAAAAGATCTTCTGCACTTGCGTTATTGATGCTCTTCTTTCTTTTTCCTGCTCCTGCAAAAGCGGATGCAGCCAAAGTACCGACGGAAAATCTGACCGCACTTGTAGCTGCCGGATTAGCCAATAATCCGGAACTGAAAGCTTCCGCAGCTCGCTGGCAGATGTTTGCGAGCAAGGTAAGGCAGGCCGGAGCGCTCGACGATCCGATGGTCATGCTGAAGGTACAGAACACACCAGCTCGGGAGCCATTTGTTTTCAACAAGGATACCCAGTCCGCAAAGGTGATTGGCCTTTCACAGCAACTCCCCTTTTGGGGCAAGCGCGGCCTGCGCCGTGACGTTGCCCGGTACGAAGCCGACTCTTACCATTGGGCTTTCGAAGAGCGGAAGCTTGAGCTGACGCGCATGATCAAGGAGAGCTACTACCAGATATGGGCGGTTGACAAGGGGTTGGAGATCGTCAGCAAAAACCTCAGGATACTGACTGATTTTGTGACCCTGACCGAGTTGAAGTACACCGTCGGACAGGGTGTGCAGCAGGATATCTTCAAGGCCGGGCTGGAAAAATCCAAGATGCTTGACATGCAGATTACCCTGCAGCAGCAGCGCAAGAGTCTGGAAGCCACCCTCAACTATCTGCTCTGCCGCCCGGGCAATACCCCGGTTGGCCCGGTTGCTGATTTCACTCTGCCATTCATCACCCTATCCCGGGAGCAACTGAATGCGGCAGCCATTGATCAGCGTCCGCAGATTAAAAGCCTCTCCAGTCTTGAAAACAAGGCCGAAGCATCTCACCGCCTGGCACGCAAGGAACGTTATCCCGATTTCAGCCTCTCTGCGGAATATATGATCCGTGACGCGGTATCGACAGAGATGGCAACCGATCCGGGTGACAACATGGTGAGCATTGGCGTAACCTTCAACCTGCCTCTGCAGCAGGGAAAACGTCAGGCAATGGTGGCCGAATCAACCTTTGAGCGTGCAATGGCGACGGAAGAGCTGAATGCCTTGAAGAACAGCATCTCCTATACCGTCAACGAAAGCCTTGTCCAACTGGAACGGCGCCGCAAACTGGTTGAACTCTACAAGGGTGGGCTGATTCCCCAGGCAAAGCAGTCACTCGAGTCGGCACTCATCGGCTACCGGGTTAGCAAGGTTGATTTTCTGATGCTGCTCGACAGCCGGATGAACCTCTTCAACCTGGAGCGTGAGCTGTATGAATCGCAGGCTGAGTATATGATGAAACTTGCACAACTCGAAGCTGCAATCGGAACGGATCTCACGGCAGCACCAGAGAGCTCTCAGCATCACGACAACTAACTACATAACGGTATAAGCATGGCCCTGAACAAGAAAATCGCACTCCCCCTTCTGGTTCTTCTTTTCGTTTTTGCTGCTGGTGGCGGCTGGTTCCTCTGGCAAAATCAACAGGCCGGCAAGTCAACTGCCGAAAAAGCAACCCAGGTCAAGCAGCTCTACACCTGCTCCATGCATCCGTTCATCATCAGGGAGAAGCCCGGCCTCTGCCCGATCTGCGGGATGGAGCTGATCAAGAAGATTGACAGCTCAGCAAGCAGTGCAGCAGAGAGGCCGGCAGATATGACGGCTCACGTCTCTTTGTCCCCCGCTCAACGGGTAATGGCCAATATCGCGACTGTTGAAGCAAAAAATGAGATCCTCAGCAAGGAGATCAACGCTGCCGGGATCGTGCAGTACGACCAGTCACGACAGGCCAAAGTCACCGCATGGGCTGCCGGCCGTATCGACAAGCTGCATGTCAACAGTGTCGGGGCCACGGTCAGCAAGGAGAGGCCGGTAGCTGAGCTGTACTCCCCCGATCTTGTTGCCGCACAGCAGGAATATATTCTGGCCATCAGAAGCCGAGAACAGTTGAAAAATTCACCGTTCCCCTCTATCTCACAACATGGAGAGTGGCTGGTTTCGTCAGCCAGAGAGCGACTGAAGCTGCTCGGGGTCAGGGAGAGCCAGATTGCGGCACTACAAAAAAGCGGAAAGCCCAGTGTCCGGCTTGCCATCTACTCCCCTTTTTCTGGCATCGTGATTGAAAAAATGGTACAGCAGGGGCAATACGTAAGCACCGGAGAGGTGCTTTTCAACATTGCCGATCTTTCAACGGTGTGGGTTGAGCTGGAACTCTATGAAAACGAATTTCCCGATATTCATATCGGCCAGCAGGTTGAGGTTCGCTCCCAGTCTTTCCCTGAGCAGGTGTTCACCGGCCGGATTGCCTTCATCTACCCCTTTCTCGATCCCAAAACAAGAACCGTCAAGGCGCGGGTGCAGATGGCGAATCCCAGCTTGAAACTGAAGCCCGACATGTTTGTCAGCGCCACTATCCGCGTACCCCTTGAATCGAGTATTGTTGTTCCACTCAGTGCGGTCATTGACAGCGGAAAACGGCAGGTTGTATGGGTAGAAAGCTCACCCGGGATGTTTGAACCGCGCGATGTTCAGGTCGGGCAGAAGAGTACCGACAGCATCCAGATTTTGTCCGGAATAAACCCGGGCGACAAGGTGGCGGTCTCCGGTGCCTACCTTATTGATTCTGAATCACAGTTGAAAGGCAACAGCAGCGAACCTGACAATATGCCGGGCATGAAGATGGACAAAAAGCCATGATAGAAAAGATCATTGAATATTCAACCCGGAACCGGGTCATTATCCTCATGGTTTTTGGCCTTGTCATAACCTGGGGCATCTGGTCGGTCTATAAGACGCCGGTTGACGCCATTCCAGACCTATCGGACAATCAGGTCATTGTTTTTACCGACTATCCGGGCCGTTCGCCGCAGGTGGTGGAAGACCAGGTCACCTATCCGCTTGCCGTCAATCTGCAGGGACTGCCCCAGGTTCGCGCCGTGCGTGCATCAAGCGCCTTCGGTTTTTCGATGATCTATGTCATTTTCGACGACAAGGCTGATATCTACTGGGCAAGAACCCGCGTTCTTGAGCGGCTGAACTATGCCGCATCGCTCTTGCCGCAGGGCGTCGTACCAACACTTGGCCCTGACGGAACCGGTGTTGGCCATGTTTTCTGGTATACCATTGAAGGAAAGGGGTACGATCTGGAACAGCTCAGAACCCTGCAGGACTGGTTTGTG
>CAJAOR010000253.1 GCA_903942355.1 uncultured Chlorobiaceae bacterium
AAAAACAACTACCGCGTCAAAAAGTAGTTGCAAATCATTTTGAAATGACGTAATCTCATGCCTCTCCCTGGGTGATTGCTAATTTCCGAAATTGGCTCATTTTTAATTTCCGACTACACCTTTATGAAAAAAGTCATAGAGGTACGGCGACATGCGGGATTTGAAGCTGCAAGGGAGTTGATCGCAACCGATAGCGGCCGGCAGATGATGGTTCAAGTCCGTCGTGCACTGCTGGAGATGCACAACATCGAGGCAGTGCTTCTCAAGCAACGCTACGATGAAGCTTCAGCACAGTTGCAGGCTACGATTCTTGCCATGATCATCGGGTTCGGTTCAGGTATTTTTCTCCTGTTGTTTTCGTTTGTTACGGTCAACCGGGAGGTCGGCGTACGGAAGAGGGCCGAGGAGGCCTTGCTGCAGCTCAACAGTGAGCTTGTCATTGCCAACAAAGAGCTTCTCTATCAGAATGAAGAGAAGGAAAAACGAGCGGCGGAGCTGGTCCTTGCCAACAAGGAACTTCTCTTTCAAAATGAAGAGAAGGAAAAGCGAGCGGCGGAGCTCATCATTGCCATGCACGATTACCTGACTGGCCTGCCAAACCGTCGTCTACTCTCTGAGCGCTTATCGCTGACGCTCGCTCAATGTCGCCGGAACAAAGCAATGGCAGCCTTGCTCATCTTTGATCTTGATAATTTTAAAATTGTCAACGACTCACTTGGTCATGCCGTCGGCGATACCCTTTTACAGGAAGTGGCAGCCCGCTCAGCAGCAACCCTGAAACGAAGCACAGACTCAATCAGCCGCCTCGGGGGTGATGAATTTGTGATCCTGTTGCCGCAGATTGTTGCCCTATCGGATGCGGTTGCCATAGCAGAAAAAATTCGAAACAACATAAAAGAACCCTACAACATCGAAGGCCATACCATCAATATTTCATGCAGTATCGGTATCGCAGTTTACCCTGATCACGGCGAAGACGAAATAACGCTGATGAAACATGCAGATGACGCAATGTACAGTGCAAAAAATCAAGGGAGGGGCAAGGTAATGGTATTTGAAACCGAGGCAATCCATAACTGAATGGATTGGTTATGCAGAACACGACAAGGCAAAACGCGTACGCCCGATAGCTCAATCAGGTTTCGAGGAAGGTTACCTTGAATCCGTTACCATATCATGGGATGATACTGAATTTGGTCGAGGCCCTACAGGAACCGCAATCCGCACTGGTAAGCCAATAACCTCCATTGATATCAATCGAGTTTGAGCTCGTCAAGACTCATGCTGACAACGGCTATCAAATCCTCCATGATGTCGAGTTTTCCCCTGCCGATTGCACGAATCATCAGGGAGGAGCCGGTGACAGCTCCAGCGCTTCGTTGAAATTCCTGAAGACTCCGGTTTATTGAAATCCGGAATCGGATTAATAATAAGGAGGGGCTCAGGCTTTCTTATTTCTTTTCTGTGTGGTAAATTATATATGGAATTATTTAAATGAACCTTCAAGCTCTCAAGAAAAAGCTTATTTCGCAGTATTTAGTGCAGGTCAATAACCCTTAAACAGATGAGCTGACAGTACATGAAACAGAAGTTTTTATCGCTTATTGCAGCCGCCCTGCTGGCTTTTCCGATACTGACATCGGCTGCTCCAGTCAAGATCGGTTTTATCAACTCAATCACCGGAAAAGAGGCACAAATTGGTGAGAATCTGACCAATGGCGTCACCTTGGCGATTGAGGATTTGAAGGCAAAGGGTATTCAGGTTGTTCTTGTCAAGGAAGATGATGGCGGTGATCCGAAAAATGCTCTTGCGGCCTATGAAAAGCTGGTAACCCGTGATGGTGTTATCGGTGTGGTCGGTCCGTATACCTCTGGATGCGCAAATGTGGTTGCCTCAAGGGCTGACCAGTATAAAGTGCCGCTTCTTATTCCTGCGGCAGCCAAGGAGGAGATCACCATGAAGGGGTACAAGAATGTTTTCCGCCTGAATGCTCCTGCCAATGTCTATTCAAGTGTGCTGATGAAAGCTGTGGCGCCGTATAAGCCGAAAACAATCGCATATGTTTATGCGGCAAATGATTTTGGTGTATCGACGGTCAAGACCGCCCAGGAGAATGCTGCTAAAATGGGCTTGAAAGAGGTTGCCAACGAGAAGTACCAGCAGGGACAGCCCGATTATCGCTCTTCACTTGCCAAAGTCAAGGCTGCAAATCCTGATTTTGTTTTTCTGGTCTCGTATGATGCCGATGCTATTCTCCTGATGCGTCAGGCCAAGGAGATCGGACTTTCGCCAAAGGCTTTTCTTGGCGCAGGTGCCGGTTATACTACTGCCCAGTTTGCCCAGCAGGCTGAAATTTCCAATCTGGTCATTTCTGCCACACAGTGGACGGATGATGTCAATTGGCCGGGTGCAGCCAACTTTTCTCTTCGCTACAAGGCAAAGTTTGGGAAGGATCCATCCTATCATGCAGCCTGTGCTTATGAAGCAATGCGGATAATGGTGCTTACGGCTACAACTGCAAAAAGTGCCGTCAAACTTCAGGCAGGTCTGAAAGCAGGAGTCTGGAACGGTATTATGGGGCCTGTAAAATTTGCAGATTACGGCGGTTATACCAACCAGAACAACCATCCCATGCTGGTTCAGCAAATTTCAAACGGTAAGTATGAAACGGTTTACCCTGCTCAATTCAGCAAAAAGGAACTGATCTATCCCTTCAAGCGGTAAGTCTCTTCTGTATATGTTCATATAGAGTCCGGAAACCGGGCGCCTCCTGTAAGTTGATGGAGGTGCTTGGTTCATTTTAACTTTTCTGTTTGATCGAAACGGTTTTAAGCACCTCGGCAGCTCATTTTACAGGGAGAAACATCATGTTGTTATTTCTTCAAGCCCTTCTTTCAGGAACTCTGACCGGGGGAGTCTATGCTCTTGCCGGAATAGGTATGTCGCTTGTTTTTGGCGTCATGAATATCAGTAATTTTGCTCATGGTGATTTGATGATGCTTGGCATGTATTTCGCGTACTTTGCCTTTACCCTGCTGCATATCGATCCTTATGTATCGCTGGTTCTGATCATGCCGACAGCCTTTTTGTTTGGCTTTCTGATGGAAAAAGTTTTTATCAGTCGCGTTATTCATCATCCTCATCAAAATCAGATTCTGCTGACCGTTGGTCTTGGTCTGATCATGAGCAATACGGCGCTTCTGGTATTTACCAGTGACCCGAAGATTTTGACGACCACCTATTCCAGCAGCGCATTTAACCTGCCTGGCGGTATTTATCTCTCTGTTCCTCTGGTGATCTCCTTTCTCATTACCTGCGGGATTACGGCAATCCTCTCCCTGTTTCTTTTAAAAACCAGGACGGGCATGGCGCTGCGGGCAACCAGCCAGAACAGGGAAGCCGCCCAGTTAATGGGTATCAATGTCGCTAAAATGAGTGGAATTGCTTTTGGTATTGGTACGGCTCTGGCTGCAACGGCAGGAGCTTTGATAGCGCCGACCTATTACATTCATCCGCTTGCCGGGCACAGTTTTCTGCTGAAAGCGTTTACCATTTGTGTTTTAGGTGGTCTTGGTTCGGTTGCCGGGGCTGGAGTCGGCGGGCTGATTATCGGGGTGGTTGAGGCAATGTCATCGACCTATATCTCATCAGACTGGAAGGATGTTGTTGTTTTTGTGCTCTTCCTTGCGGTTCTGCTTCTTCGTCCGCAAGGGTTGTTCGGTAAAAAGGGAGAACAGTGATGAAACAGATCGTACTTATCGTCATTCTTGCGGCAGTGGCTGCCGCGGTACCGCTTTTTGTGGGAGAGAGTCCCTATTTCATGGGAATCATGATTTCAGTCCTGATGATGGCCGCTCTCTCTTCGGCATGGAATCTTCTTGGCGGGTATGCGGGCCAGTACAGCTTTGGCCATGCAGCATATTTTGGAGCCGGCGCCTACACCACCATGATTCTGATTTCGCTTTTCAATCTCAATCCGATTCTCTGTATAGTGGCAGGGATGGTGGTTGCCTGCATTATTGCTCTCATTACCGGGAGCATTGTGTTCCGGTTGCGCGGCCATTACTTTGCGCTTGCCTCCATTGCTGTCGCTGAAATTGTCAGGCTCTCCGTTCTTAATTTTGAGTTTACCGGAGGCGCACAAGGTATTCTGCTCTCTGATGTTTCCTTGTGGGGGCTTGATCTTAACAGTAAAAATCCTTTTTATTACGGGATGCTGCTGGTGCTTGTCATTACGCTCGCTATCACAGCCCAACTCCGGAAATCAAAAACAGGATTTTATCTGCAGGCGATTCGTGAGGATCAGGATGCAGCCGCATCATTGGGTATTAATCTTGCCTTTTATAAAAACAAGGCATTATTGATATCAGCCGTATTGACCTCTGTTCTTGGAAGTCTCTATGGCGTCTATATTCGCTTTATTGATACCTCAGCAGTCCTTGATCTCAAGCTTTCGATTGAAATCATTCTGACGGCAATTATCGGAGGCGTCGGAACCCTGTGGGGTCCGGTTGTCGGAGCGCTTCTGCTCGTACCGCTTGCCGAGATGCTTCGATCAAATTATCTCGGAGATGTTTTGGTCAATGCTGGACTGGTATCTGAAACGTCAGCTTTTGGCCTCTTTTTGAAAGAAAACCTTGCTCATGCCCATGTGCTGGTTTATGGCATCATTACGGTGCTGTGCATACTTTATCTGCCCAAAGGTATTCTTGGGCTCTTCCGGAGGGTGAAATGATTCAGCATCTCCTGCATATCAGTCATGTCAGCAAGCATTTCGGCGGAAATGTTGCTGTTTCGGATGTCAGCTTTTCTGTTGATGAAAAACAGATTTTTGGCCTTATCGGCCCTAACGGTGCCGGAAAGACCACCTTGTTTAACTGCATCACGGGTTTTTTCCCTGCAACCTACGGAGATGTGATTTTTGATAACAAAAAAATCAATTCTCTGCGTCCAGACGAAGTGTGCCATCTGGGCATGGTACGAACCTGGCAGCGAGTCAAGCCGCTGGGAAACCTTACGGTGCTTGAAAACGTCATGGTCGGTGCCTTTTGCATCACTAATTCCATACGGGAGGCCGAAGCGATTGCACAGGAAAATCTGCAGTCAGTCGGCCTGACTGAGTATGTCGGCAAATCGGCCGGATCGTTACCTATCGGTCTGAAGAAAAAGCTTGAGCTTGCCAGGGTGCTTGCAACCCATCCGAAAATGCTGCTGCTGGACGAAATTTGCGGCGGGCTGAACTATACGGAAACCGGGAGCATTCTTGATATCATCCGCTCTGTCCGGGAAAAAGGGGCGACCATTGTTTTCATTGAGCACGATATGAAAGCCGTTACCTCTATCTGTGACCGGATCGTTGTGCTGAACTCCGGGGTAAAGCTTGCGGAAGGCACGCCCGAAGAGATTACCAATAACCCTGATGTCATAGCCGCGTACCTTGGAGGTGGTCACCATGCTTAATATTCAAAATCTGAATGCCGGCTATGGTGAAATGCCCATTCTCAGGGCGATAAACATTACAATTGCCCAGGGAGAGATTGTCTCTGTTGTCGGCAGTAATGGTGCTGGCAAATCAACCCTGCTTAAAGCTATCTCAGGGATTATCAAATCATCAGGCACCATCACCTACAATCATGAATCGCTGCACGCTCTTGCGGCACATACCATTGTCAAGCGGGGGGTTGTTCATGTTCCGGAGGGGCGAAAGATTTTTCCTGAGATGACCGTTCTTGAAAACCTGATGATGGGAGGCTATCTTCACCAGAAAGATCGCCAGACCAATCTTGAACGGGTCTTTACCCTTTTTCCTAAACTTGCTGAGCGCCGAAATCAGCTTGGAGGTACCATGTCCGGCGGTGAGCAGCAAATGCTGGCAATAGGACGGGGTTTGATGGGTAATCCGAAGCTCCTGCTGCTTGACGAGCCAAGTATGGGATTATCGCCTCTTTTTACCGAGGTGGTTTTCGGTGCCATTAATACCATCAACTCCAGCGGCGTTACGGTACTTCTTGTTGAGCAGAATGTCTATCAGTCGCTGAAAATCAGCCATAGGGGATACGTCATTGAAACAGGCTCTATTGTGCTTACCGGAACAGGCGAAGAACTGCTCAACAACAAGGATGTTAAGAAAGCCTTTCTCGGGATGTAACCGCTCTTTGATGCTGGAGTGGTCATAAACCGCCCCGCAACGCAGCATTGAGCGCATTGGCTGATGCCTGATGCAGAGCATTGCCCGCAGAAGCAAGAGCGCTGCGCGCATTCGCTTGCTCGTAGCCCCGCGTGCAGTCATGCGGCTTGCAAGGCGCGGTCCCATCTTGAGCAGCTCGGCATCGTCAAGGAGCTTACTGTGCAAAAAAAGCAACAGTCTGTTCAGTTATGCGGGCTATTTCGAAATCATGAGTCGCGGAACGGAACGGCAAGGTAGGTAGGTAGGTAGGATAGGCAATGCAAACAGGGGGCTATGCTAGCAAGTCTCCAAACATAATGAATCGTAGAAAATACTTTGCAAAGTAAAATACATATTCATAATATTGAGATATGTGTCCTTAAAACTCAAATATTTATCACTATGATTATGAAAAGTAATAATAGTAAACTAAGGGCCGTAAGCCTATCTAAGATATTGGGAACATTAGTTTTACTGATATTTTCCTATGTGTTTTACCCTATTCAGTCGATTAATGCCGCTCTAGCAAATGATGATACGAAGGGCCGAGTAGTATTGCCAAGGTCAATGCCGGCAGGGGCTGTTCTGGAAAATGACGCCAAAGGGCCGGTCAATACAATATATTTTGGCGGTTTATCAGCATTGGGAAATCAATGGCAGGTTACTGAATGCTATGGCTGGAGTGGAACCTGGACTCGTCGTCCAAATACCAATACCTTTGATGCTTTTTGGAGACACACGAATGGAACCAGTGCGTCAGATGTTATAGATTTAAAGTCTTGGAACACCACGACTAATGAAGTCGTATTGTATCGCAGGAATTTGAATGGATACTATAAGGCATTTTATAATGCCGGCAGTAGATCATTGGTAAATGGGACCGCATCATGGTATCCTGCTGGGCAGGGATGGTCTGCAATAATCCGTTAACAGTTAATACGGTTTACAGATCAAGGAATACGAATAGAAACGTAGGGAAGGAGACGTTGTACAAAAAGTGAAATGAAATTGTAGTTAAGGTATTTGCTTGAATGAATGGTCTTTTTCATTGTGAAGGGATCCGGGCCCTGTTGCTTGTGGCACCACCACCCTAATCTTGTTCAGCTCCCGATCAACCTTTTCGATCAGATCGTCATCCGACAAGGCAAGGCGGGCGAATTGCTTGTTCAACTCTCTTTGCAGGGTGACTTAGTTGATAAAGGTTGCTACCTCGCGGGCCATTTTTTTTAATTTCTGCATTGCGGTGGCGTTTTATTTTTCCCCGGTAGTGAATGAAATGCTTTGCTTGTTATCGATCAGGTTTAAAAATAACTCTACTGCCATAGGGTCAAAGTCTGTTCCTGAGAGTGATTTGACGTGTTCGATCACCTTCTTTATTGACCATCTTTCCCGGTAGGGTCGGTCGAAGCTAAGAGCATCCCATACATCTACAATAGCAAACAATCGCGCCGACAACGGAATTTCTTCACCTTTCAACCCTCGAGGATAACCGCTTCCGTCCCATTTTTCGTGGTGGCAATAAGGAATGTCCATAGCAGGATGCAGGTATTCAATCGGTGAAAGTAGTTGAAAGGCAAAAACGGGGTGCTTTTGCATGATGACCCATTCTTCTTCGGTCAATTTTCCGGGCTTCCGCAGAATTTGGTCGGGTATACCCATTTTACCGATGTCATGCAAAAGCGCACCACGCTTTATGTGTCCCATCTCTTCTTCGGTTATTCCCGCAAGGCGTGCAAGTTCCAGGGCCATAGTGGTAACTCGCAGGGTGTGACCTTCGGTCTCATTGTCGCGTAGATCAAGCGCCTTTGACCATCCTTCAATAGTGGTATCGTATGCCTTTAACAGTTCATGGTTGAGTTGGATTATTTCTTCTTCGCCCTGTTTGCGTTGGGTAATATCGACGCCTGCGCCCAGAAGCAAAGGATTCCCATCCAATATTATTCTTTTGCCGGTCATGAGGAGCCACCTGAATTCTGCTCCGTTGTGAAACAAAACCCGGCTTGGGGTTGTCAGTTCCTGATTATCCTGCATGATTTTTATGATATTTTCAGCAACGAGCGGCCGATCATCCGGATGGATGTAGTCAATACCTACAGCATCCTTCATCTCGTGTTCAGGCTTCCCAACAATCTCGTCACGTATGAAATGGTTCCAGTAGACAAACTTTCCTGTTGCATCGACAACATAAAAGGCACCTGGAATAGATTCAATGACTGTTTTGGTCAATTCCCTCTCTTTTTTCAGTCCCTCTCCGATATCTGAAATATCATGGACGATGATCAGCAATCGAGTGACTTCACCTTCCGGGGTTATGCATGGATAGGCCCTGTTCCGAATGGTTCTTCCGTTTAGTTCGTCATCCCAATAGCAGGGTTTTGCATTGCGCAGAGCTTCAATTATGATTTCGAGCCGTTTTAGGGCCAAATCCGGCAACAGTAACCAGAAAACAGTATTGCCGATACACTCTTGAGGGTTCCTGGACAAGAGTGAACCATAAGCTTCATTGGCATCAAGGATAGTGCCTTCATGGTCAATAACAAAGACAGGATCGGGCAATGAAAAAAACGCCGGAAGAAATTGACTTTCAATGAGTTTCATGGTCATTCCCGAACTGATGATGGAAGTGTGTTTTATTATATAGCGGCGGTCGCCGGGAGGATAGATGCGCTTTAAAATACGCAAATATTATTTATTACTTTGAAATTTCAAGTGTCTACGGGACGAAAACAAGGGCGGAAGCCAATGTAGTGGTCCTGATTGTCGGGGAAGGTGCAGATACGATCACCCGACCGGCAGTACTCTGCGCCGCTGCGGCATCCCCAGCCGCGAAGCACATGGTACGAACCGGTTGATGGCTCTGTTGCTAACCATCTTTTTTATGTAAAAATTAACCAATAATCTGACAGGTCGTCTTTACGAATGGCAGGTCGCACCCCTTTAACCCGCCCGCATCGCAGCATCGTGCGCAGCAGCAAAACCGCTCCTCAACAGCGCCCTCCGCTGCCGCTCCATGCGTTCTTGCTCCGCTTGCAGCAAAGCGCTCAACTGCCATGGCGCCCGGCTCGCTCTCTGCTTGCCGCTTGCCTGCATTTGCACCACAGCAGTTCAGCGCACTGCTCTTGCTGCGCGCATTCGCTTGCTCGTAGCCCCGCGTGCAGCAGTTGATGCGGCAGCTTGCAGCAATGCGGCGCCTGCATCATGGCGGCAAGGCGCACGCTCTTTGGTCGCACCCGCCTGCGCAGCGGTGTAAAGCTGTCTATTTGCTCCGGCAAGCGCTCAGTGGTTGAGCAGGCGGGCAGGGGCGATCCGAAGCAGGATTGAAGTAAGGTCCGCCGAATTGGTAGCGTAATGTATGGCTGAACAATATTCCGGTAGTTGTTCCGCTTAGTTTAATTATTTCCTTTTGAGTATTAAATTGATACTTCAAAGGGGTGCTTCCTGCAAGAAAACGGACCCTTTTGTTCTGACGGGAAGGATGCGAGTTAACATTGTTATCTTGACCTGATTATGCGTACCACCAAAATAAGACGCTTCTCAATACTTGTACTTGCATTAGCTTCAGCCTTGATTGTCGGCTCAAGTTTCTATATGGGTATCCATCTTCAGGCCTACAGTGAACGTACTCGTCAGGTCCAGCAATCGCTCCAAATGGAGCACAAGCTTGACGAAACGCTTTCACTGGTCACTGACGCCGAAACAGGCTCTCGCGGTTACGTCATTATGGGTCAAGAGGTGTTTCTTGAGCCCTATTATGCCGCCATAGCGTCCTCAGACGGCATTGCCCGGCATTTGCAGGATCTGCGGCGATTGTCCCTCGAAAATCCCCGTCAACAAGAACGACTTGATCGACTGGTGCCTCTTGTCGGGGAGAAACTCGCCTTTATGATAAAAATCATAGAGGTGCGGAGACATGCAGGGTTTGAAGGCGCAAAGGAGTTGATCGCAACCGATAGCGGCCGGCAGATGATGGTTCACGTCCGTCGTTCACTGCTGGAGATGCACAATATCGAGGCAGTGCTTCTCAAGCAATGCTCCGATGAAGCATTTGCAGAGTTGCAGAATACGATTTATGCCATGATCTTAGGGTTTGGTTCGGGTATTTCTCTCCTGGTGTTATCTTTTCTAGTGGTTAACCGGGAGGTCGGCAAACGGAAGAAGGCCGAGGAGGTCGTGCTGAGTTATGTAAAGCAGTTGGAAAACGCAATGCAGAGTACGCTTCAGGCAGTTGCAAAAGTTGTGGAATCCCACGATCCGTACACCGCAGGTCATGAGCGTCGCGTTGGCATCATCGCGGCGGATATAGCACGGGAAATGGGGTGGAGCGAAGAGAAGTGCCAAACCATGCAGCTGATCGGGTTGGTGCACGACATAGGCAAAATGAACATCCCTTGCGAGATACTTACCAAACCAGGCAAATTGTCCGCAATCGAGTTTGAGCTCGTCAAGACTCATGCTGAAAACGGCTATCAAATCCTCCATGATGTCGAGCTACCTCTGCCGATTGCACAAATCATCCGGGAACACCACGAGCGTATGGACGGCAGCGGTTATCCGCAGGGCCTGAAAGGCGAAAATACCCTTCCTGAATCGCGA
>CAJAOR010000254.1 GCA_903942355.1 uncultured Chlorobiaceae bacterium
AGATTCTGAATGTCATTTTTGACCGTTTCTGCATCGGAAAGTGACGGGAAGGTGGGTCCCCGTATCGAGAACCATGCTGAAGATATCAAGCTCTCTACCCTTACCCACTATGCCGAGGCGTTGGGCAAAAAGCTTGATATTTCAATTCAATGAGCCTCAATCCTGGATGCAGCGTACAGCGCTGCCAGTCCTTTTGTCTTGAGTGGATATGGTTATCACGGCATTGTGAAAGTCGAATTCTGCATACCAGCCGAGAGCTGGTGTCTGCTCTGAAGATGACCATATAAAGGCCTTTTCACCGGCAAACACGAATGCCAGCTCATCGGTTCCCCTGATGCCTCCCGGCTCAGCATGGAAATGGATGCTGTTATCGACCGCAAGAGCAGGGTACCGCCATATGGTGAGCGTATGCGACTTTTTATCTTCGGAAAAGGATCTTCCTGTTAACGTGGTGGCTATAGCTGCCCAATCCTCTTTGGCGGGCAAATGCCAGCCTGACGGAGCAATCCCCCGGGAGTCGTTCAGCGCATACCAGTTATAGAGCCTTCCGTATTTGCTGGCGTTTGCCGGATCGTTATTGTAGTAACACCAGGCACCTTCTTTTTTTGTTGCCGCATCCAGCCACTCTTCGTTGGTTTTCGCCTGGCGGATGGGATCGCCGTTTCGGTACCTTGAGACGTTCAGGTTATCCCGCATCCAGACCTTGTTTCCGATAGTGACGAAGCTATAGGTATTCCCGTCAATATCGACGGGTTGGGTCGTAGCTTCTGCCCGCATTGAGGTGAGTGATGTTATCACGGTTATGACAACGATAAGCAACCCGTACATTGCGTTCTGTTTCTTTTTCATGGATAGTTTCCGCTTAGAGTGTTATTGTTTTTCGGCGATAAACCGGCGTGATGCCGTTATCATTTTTCCGCTCTCAACATAACAGCGTAATCCTTAAAGGATTATTAAGGAAAACTTAAAAGATAAAAAAAATGGAAGCGATGATTGATTGATCGGGGGTGGAGGGGTGCCTCTATGCTGCACGGCTACCGGAGCGGATGCCGTGCAGATGGGGAGAATGGTTCAGCTTTGCGAGTAGGTATGGACGCTGTTGGCGGCTGAGGGGAGATAGTTGACCCCGAACCAGCAGACAAGCAGCACCACAAAAGAGAGTGCGAGATACCATTGCAGTTTGGCGCGGTCAATCTTGTAGCGCCAGGCATGAAGATAGCCGAGATAGGCGAGCCAGGAGAGGAAGGCCCAGGTCTCTTTTGGATCCCATGTCCAGTAATGGCCCCACGCCTCTTTTGCCCAGAGCGCACCGAAGATCAGTCCAAAGGAGAGGAAGACAAAGCCAAGCAGTGCCAGATAGTGCGATACCGATTCTCCGGCATTATCTTCCTTGTGTATTAACTGGCGGGAGACGTTGTGCAACGCCGTCACAGAAGATGCTGCCAGCAGCACATAACCGACGAGATAGACAATGACGTGCGGAATAAACCAGGGGCTCTGCAGGGCAGGCATCAGGGTTTTGTCGAAAACTTCAGGATGAAGCAGGTTGATCCCGCGAAAAAAAGCGGCCAGCGCCATGCAGTAATATTTCAGCCAGGTAATCTTCCAGCGGTACTCAACCAGAAAGCCGACAAGCGGAATAAGCGCTGCATACCAGAGCCGTGTTTCGCCAAGCGTTCTGAGCGGCGGACGGTCGAGGAGTGACCAGTAGAAAGCAATAAAGCCCACCATAACCAATGATCCTCCAAAAGAGAGGACAAGGGCTGGAAGTTTCAGCGCGGGAGTTCGC
>CAJAOR010000255.1 GCA_903942355.1 uncultured Chlorobiaceae bacterium
CTACGGCGACTTTTTCCCAGGTGATCACCTCTTCCCATTCCGAACAGAGTAGTTAAGCCCTGGAGAGCCGATGGTACTGCCTAAAAGCGGGAGAGTAGGTCGTCGCCGAGTTTTTATAAAAAAAGCCCTTCGCTAATACCGAAGGGCTTTTTTTTTGGTTATTTTGCATCCGTCTCTTTAAGAGCACAACCGCTGTTGTGACGGCTTAACATGATAACGAACTTGCCACTATGGACTTGCATACTTATGCCTTTACCTTTGAGATGAGCGTTCGTGACTATGAATGCGATATGCAGGGGATTGTCAACAACAGTGTTTACCAGAACTACATCGAACATGTCCGCCACGAATATCTGAAGCAGGTTGGTATTGATTTCAGCGATTATGCGCGGCAGGGAATCAATCTGGTGGTGGTGCGTGCCGAACTTGACTATAAGCATCCCCTTACGTCAGGCGATACCTTTGTGGTTGGCCTTACCATGCGTCGTGAGTCAGCCCTGAAGTTTGCTTTCTATCAGGATATTTTCCGCCTTCCTGACCATAAACCGGTTCTTAAGGCCAAAATAATCGGAACCGCCCTCAACCAGCGGGGACGACCTGAAATTCCTGAAGCGCTTGCTGCCCTTATAGGTATTGGCGACGGGTGAACGGTCTCTCTCTTATTATCTATTTTAATACAGAAACCTATGAAACCACTGGTACAGGTCGCACAGTCATATATTGCTTTGAGTGAAGGGGATGAAAAGCTTCGTGCAGGCCTTTTTGAGGAAGCCGCAGCAAGCTACAATCGCGCGATGACGGTTTCGCGAACTATCCCCGAGGATGAGGCGTATGATCATCAGGGATTTGATGCCTTGTGCCATACCGGTCTTTCAGGAGCCATGGCAGAACTCAACCATTATCCTGAGGCACTCGCATCAGCCGACATTGCGCTCCGCTATTTCAGTCGGAGGGGCGAACTCAATCAGGATGAAGGTATCTATTGGATCGCTGCCGTTTGTAACCGCGCAACTGCACTTGCAGGAACCGGCCGGACGGAAGAGGCGCTGCAGGCATACCGTATGGCCAGCGAGATGATAGCCGAACGAAAAGCAGATATACCCGACAAGGTAAAGCAGCTTCAGACGATTGACGCGCATATTTCAAGTCTTCAGGCACTCACGCCCGACAAAAAACCTTCCGGTTACAAAGCCTGGTGGGAGTTCTGGTCATAATCTCCATGCAGCCAATCAAAAAAATACTGGTTATCAGGCTGAGCTCAATTGGTGATATCATGCTGACGACGCCGCTTCTCAGGCGCCTGCACGCGGCATATCCTGAAGCAGTAATTGATTATTGCACCAAACCGTCATTTGCTGATCTCCTTGCCTTAAATCCCCGACTCTCAGCCATTTATACTACAGAGGAGCTTCCAAGAGGTGCCTATGACCTGGTCATTGATCTGCAGCATAATCTCCGTTCGTACGCCATTGCCCGTTTGTTGATAGCGGGTCGCACCGTTCGGTAT
The DNA here is from genome assembly GCA_903942355.1 of uncultured Chlorobiaceae bacterium. Taxonomy (GTDB): domain Bacteria; phylum Bacteroidota; class Chlorobiia; order Chlorobiales; family Chlorobiaceae; genus Chlorobium. The sequence goes on from CAJAOR010000255.1 coordinate 1,508, forward strand.
CGAAAAGAGAACTGGAAAAAATGGCTGATGGTGCAGTTCAAGATCAACTGTTACCCAGTTCAACGAAGTGTGGTCGACCGCTACCAGGATGCTCTCAACAATATGGCTCTTCCATCCGATCATCTTGGATGCGAACTTTACCCCTCTTCTGAAGAGCGGGTTTTTGCCCAATCCTTTTTTGAGGGCCGGCAAAAAACGCTTGCCATCTGTTTCGGTGCAAAACATTTCACCAAACGCTACCCCCCGCAGGGCTTTGCAGCCATAATAGCCCTATTGCTCCAGGAAATGCCCTTGCAGGTAGTGCTGCTCGGCGGAAAAGAGGATGCCCCGCACGCCAAAGAAATCATGAACTCCCTGCCGAAGGCAACCCGCGAAAAGGTGGTCAACCTTGCCGGGAAGTGCTCGCTCATGCAGACGGCAGCGCTTCTTGAACGTTCTGATGCCGTGCTCTGCAACGACACCGGACTCATGCACATGGCATCCGCTTTCAGCAAAAAGCTCTTTGTGCTCTTCGGTTCTTCCTCTGCCGCTTTCGGGTTTCTCCCCTACCGAACGCCGTATGATCTCTTCGAAGCTGAAAACCTTCCTTGCCGCCCATGCTCGCATATCGGCCGTAACCAATGCCCGAAAGGGCACTTCCGATGCATGAACGATCTCTCTGCGTCCCTGATTGCCAAGAAGATTCTCGACTGCTGCAAATGAGTCCCCACTTCAGCAACAGCTCGCTCCTTATTCGCTGCTGGAAACAAAAAAATCATGACAAAGCATTTTCTCCCTGTAATTGGAAAAATGAAGCAAATACCTTACATTTAAGGTTCAAATTTGCAGATGGTGTTCACTGGGAAACCGCTGAAGCCTTGGGGCTGGTTTGCGCAATGCCAGACCCTCGCCATATTGCAAGCAACTGAGTGGACTAATATTATCAGAATTTGCGCTATGGAAACAAACAAACTTTACGAATGTACACTCATCATTGACGGAGGGCTTCAGGATGAGGCCATTACCGCAGCAATGGAGTTGGTACAGAGGGTCATTACTGAAAAAGGCGGAAATATCCAGAGTGTACTCGAAATCGGACGGCGTAAGACGGCCTATCCGATCAAGAAAAAAACTATCGGATACTATGCCCACATCGAATTTACCGGTGCGACAACCGTGATTGCCGAGATCGAAAAAGTTCTTCGCTATGAGGAAGATCTGCTCCGCTACCTGATTATTCACCTCACCAGTGCTCTTCTTGAAATGCGCAAAAGGGTTGAAAAGTACAGCGTTGTCATTGGCAGTCCAGAAGACAATGCACTTGCTGAAGCCGCCGCATCCGAAACCGTTGCAAAATGATAGTCAGGGTTGATTTGAACGCATGCTGAGAAATGATTCCTTATGAGAATAAAACGGAGAAGATGTAATGGCTGAATTAAAAATGCCAGAAATAAACAGTGTCGTCATTGCTGGAAATCTTACCAAAGATCCTGTTTTCAGGCAGACTAATTCAGGCGGAACGCCTGTC
>CAJAOR010000256.1 GCA_903942355.1 uncultured Chlorobiaceae bacterium
AACAACTACCGCGTCAAAAAGTAGTTGCAAATCATTTTGAAATGACGTAATCTCATGCCTCTCCCTGGGTGATTGCTAATTTCCGAAATTGGCTCATTTTTAATTTCCGACTACAAATGGCGCGTTACGTAGTTACGAAGCACACCATCCATTCGCGATTGCCAACCTTCACCGGTTGACTTGAAGTAGGCGATGACCTCGGGGCTATAGCGCACCGACACAAGCAGCTTCTTGTTTTCAGACCTCGGACGACCACGCAGGGCGCGGATTGGCACAATCGCCTTCAGTTGCTTTAGCATGAGTGGCTGCGCGTCAGGATCACTTTTAGCTGCCGCAGTAATGGTCTTGTCCTCTTCCGCTGTGGGCATGAGGATCGTTGAACGCTTAGAGATTTTCGACAAAGTGTTTCACCTCTCGACGATTGGCGCGGCGCAGGCTGATGACCCTTCTCACTTCGCCTCGGTCTACAAATGCCACGCAGTACAGGATTTCGGTTTGCGGAGCGAGCACAATCATTCGCGACTCGCCATACTCAAACCGTTCATCAACCCACTACCAATGCGGCTTCCCAGTCGAGGTCACCTGCCATAGCCAGAGACACACCGTGCTTCGCCTGGATTGCCGCATCCTTGGCGGGATCGAACCCGACTCTCATAGATTTAATGTAGCTACAATTAATGAGATTGTCAAACGAACCGCCCGGCGATCTTCTATGGAGCCGAACGTTCTAGCTAACCTGCGCGCAGCGGTTTAGTGAGCGCGCGGAGTCCGATTTGATTTTGTGATCCGATTGATCGCTCGAACAGCTGCGCGACAGGTTGAGCGGAGTGTTAGGTGCCTTTTCCGAAAATATTTCTATTTGATCTCAGATTTTACTTAACAATCGCTTTTCAATTTCCCTGATGGCAGAACCGACACCATTCTCCTGAGACATTGCGCTCCCGATCATTGTTGCTCGCTTTGCCATTTCAGGAGTGGACAATACCGTAGAAATCGATTTGGCCAATTTTACAAAAGATAATCCTTTTCGCTTTTGTGTCGAACCCGCAACACCAAGTCGTTCAAGTTCTGAACCCCAAAAGAATTGGTCTGACATGTGTGCAACAATAACTGACGGGCAACCAGAGAGCAGACTTGATTGAGTAGTTCCTGCTCCGCCATGATGGATAACGACAGAACACCTTGGGAATACTGTTTTATATGGGGATCTCGAAACCTTAAACACATTAGCTTCTGTTTCAAATACTGAAAGATCCTCCCACGGTAATTGGAAGATTGCACGACATTGTAACCTTTTTACTACATCATTCCATATGCTCGCCGTCTCTCTAATATAATCGACATTGTGAATCAACATGCTGCCAAATGTAAAATAGAGAGGACGTTCACCAGAATTTAAATAATCTTCCAGTCCTTCAGGCAGTTCTTCTGATGACAGCCCAGCTGGTGGGTTAAGGAATCCGCACACAATATTATTATTTCCCCAATCTTTTGGTGCAGAGCATATTTTAGGACTCACGGCAAGTAGATTAAGTCGTTCTGACATCCATGCTTGCGTCATTACATCTGTGCAATTTGGCAATCCTTCTCTTTTTCGTAATGCATTAATTCGTGGTAGAAAAATACTATTTATCATTTTACCAACAATTTTCCATCCAATTGGATAAAACCATTTTCCAAGATCAGGCATACCCGGAGGCGTGATATATGCAGAAGGAATGCAATTGTGAACAATATTAACTGTTGCCATCGGAACATTAGCGATCTCTGCGGCAACCCGAAGCGGATATACAAAGAAATGGCCAATTACAACATCACTATTCGAACAAAGTGTCTTTGCAGCGGAATACATGTTTTCCATTTCTGGATCAAAACCATATTGCAAAACCATCTCAGCTTGTTTAATAGGGTTCCCAATTTCAATCATACTACGCCATACCGATTCAATCTCTTCTGAAGTAGTATGAATATCTGGATTCTTCACAGCAATCAATTTATAACCATACCTTCTTGCAAGACCGCTGTAGTCTCTGCCAACATTGTCCGTAACAAGAAGGGTTACGTCATGGCCAGCTTGAACCAACCCAGCTGCTAACGCTGTGAATGGTTGTATATCACCTTCACTACCCCATGCTTGAAGTCCAATTTTCATTTCACTGATTCCATATTTGAAAGGCACCTAACAATAATTAGATGGATCCGCCTATACTGCGGATTTTTGAGTTGCAGTACATATAAGACGTCATTTTCAAACCCAAATAAATAGCTCTAACCGTTTTTTTATAAATAAGTTAAAGCTATTATTGCGTTTTATGTCAGCGTCTTATACGGATCGGTATATAATCGATGCTCACAAGCCGTCAACAGGCCTTTTTACTCAATGACTCTTGGGGGATGAATGGAAGCAGAAGGCAGGAAAGCAACGCGGCTTCCCTGCCTCGTAAACTAAAGAATCTCGACGAGTTCAATCTCAAACGTGAGCTGCTGCCCGGCAAGCGGATGATTGGCGTCAAGCGTGACTGCCGTATCGCTCAAATCAACGATCATAACAATTGCCTGTTGATTATCGGGAAGCCCGACCTGAAGCTGCTGGCCGATTTCAAGTTCCATATCGGCAGGAAACCGCTCACGATCGACATCGGTTACCAGCTCAGGGCTGTGCTCTCCATAAGCTTCCAAAGCAGGAATAACGGAAACCCTCTTCTCTCCCGGAGCCATATCGAGCACCGCGATATCGAAACCGACGATAACCTGTCCACCGCCAATGGTAAACTCCAGCGGTTCACGATCAGCCGATGTGTCGAACATCGTGCCGTCATCAAGCGTTCCAGTATAATGAACTCTTACAGTATCCCCTTGTTTTGCCTGCGCCATGCACTCCTCCTTTTTAACTGATCAAAATAACCGCCCTTTACCAGGTACCATCCAAATCATTGGTATCCCCTCCAAAAGGGCCATGCAACAATCAGAATAGTCTGGCGAAACTATGGAAAAATCGACAAAAATCACATTTTTTTATGCTTCACGGGGTGTTGTTTTCCCCTGATCCATCTCCATGGTCAGTTTCGGCAGCCATCCGGGATAGTTGCTCTTGATAAACTCAATCAACTGTTCACGTACCAGACAGCGCAGTTCCCAGACATTCGACGAGTTCGCAGCACTGACCAGCGCCCGAATCTCGACCGATTTATCGGTGATATTGGTTATATGGAGTTTTGCTACTCTGCCGTCCCAGAGCGGGGTTGAAGCCACAACCCGCTCCAGCTCATGACGGAGCGTTTCGGGATTGACGGTATAATCCGTATAGAAAAACACCGTACCAAGCAACTCGGCCGAAGTGCGCGACCAGTTCTGAAACGGACGATCAATAAACCAGGTAATGGGTACAATAAGGCGGCGCTGGTCCCAGAGCTGAACAACCACATAGGTCAGGGTAATTTCCTCAATTCGTCCCCACTCATTTTCAACAACGACCACATCATCGATACTGATCGGTTGCGTTATCGCAATCTGAATTCCGGAGATGAGGGTGGCCAGACTTTTCTGGGCGGCAAAACCGAGGATGACACCGGCAATACCCGCAGAGGCAAGAATACTCAGCCCGATTTGGCGAACCGTATCGAAGGTCATCAGCACACAGGATACAGCAAGAAGCACAAGAAGCACATTGAGAATCTTGCGGGCCAGACTGACGTGCGTGGAAATTTTTCGGGCCGATTCGTTTTCCCGCACTTTCGGGGCATAGCGTTGCAGGACAAACTGCTCAAACACACTGAAAAGGCGCATGACAAACCATGCTATCCCGATAATGGCAACAATGAGGAGGATATGCCGAAGTACATCCTTTACGACGGCAGAAAGCGGTATCGAATGAAGAAGTACAGCCAGAGCAATAAGTGCAAAAAGCAGGCGGAGGGGCCCGGTCATCAGTTCCAGAGGAATACTGGCACCCCTGATTGAAGAGCGGATTGCTGCTATAGCCTTGCTGAACAGTGAATTGGCCGCAAAATAACCCGCCACGCCAACCACAACAATAATTGCAGGCAAGAGGTAACCACCCTGAAGCAAATCCAATAAACTCACGGTCGTCTCCATATGCATGCAACGATAAGCTGGACGCCCTCGGGCCGAATGACCCGGGGTTTTCTTGAATGTGCTACCCTTTCAGGCGGGCAAATTCACTTTTTGAACGGCTCACGCAATCCTCAATGGCCATGCCACCGAAATAGTTGCCGGTCAAGAGCAAATGCTTTTTCCCTTTCAGCAGTGCGTCGTTTTTCTCAAGCCACTCATGATGACCCAACCGTAGCGTTGGCACCGTATTGTACTTTGCTTCGGTATGCTCAATCTTTGAAAATCCGACACCGAGCACCTCCGTGATGCGGCTCCTTTTGGTTTTTTCATCCAGACCAGGCTTGAAATGAAAAACAAAACCGCGGTAGTTTTCGTCTGGTACCGTATCGCGGGATACCACCGAAAAGAAGACGTCGTTAGGCGAAATAATGGCTGCAACCGGCTTCAGCTTTATATTTTCCTTGCGGACAATAACCCCGACAGAATCAACGTCAGCCGCCTTAAGCTGGCCAAGATGGCTGGAAATATCAGGATCGATCCCCTTCAACAGCATTGATGCTACCGAAGAGGGAGTTGCAATCACCAGAGTTTTGGCTGAATACTCTCCCCCCCCCGCACTCCTGACCTCATACAATCCATCTTTATACAGGATTGAATTCACATCCTGAGTGGTAAAAATATTCAGACCGCTTTTTGCAGCAATGGCCCGGGCCACGCTCTGCATACCATTCTTGAAGGTATAGTTCTTCAGCATATCCTTCCTCTTCTCCCGGCTTTTAAACATCATGTCAGCCGGAAAGTCATCAGTTTGCTGCGAAGGCACCGCGTTAAAAAAGTGGCGGATCACCTCCTGGTAGTTCTTTTCCCCCACAATTTTTGAATAATAGGCGCTCACGCTCAAACCGGTTTTCTTCAGCTTGAAAAAGTTCGGAACTGAAACAAGCAGTTCCATAATATTGAGCTGAGAAACAATCGATTTGATTTTACCGTCCACCATAAGGGAAAACGGTACCTTGGCGCGAGGAATAATCGAATTCGTCAAGCCGCACTCTTCCACAATATCAAGCAGATTCTGGTAAGAACTGTAACAGGTATGGGCTCCAAGTTCCATCCAGAATTTCTTGCGGTCAGCGCTGTATCCGGGAGAGGCAAAAGAGCCGCCGACAGCATCATTTTTTTCAAGCAGCGTGGTTTTCATGCCAGCCTGCACACAATAGAAAGCAAGGCTGAGGCCACTTATGCCTCCGCCAACAACAACAACATCGTTTTGCATCATAAAAGAGAAGGAGTTTCGTGAGATGCGTTTAAAAAAAACATAAGCAAGCAAGCTACCAAAAAGCGCGCCATACCTGCCTGAAAAAATCAAAAACTTCTGGCTCAATTTAGCGAAATCAGAGAAGAAGACCGCTTATCTCAAGGCTGTTTTTCCTCATCCCGGAAATTTTGCGAGTACCGGACATAATTTTCGGGTGACTCCTCAATATTGCGCCGCTCGTCATCGGTAATCGGGCGCATGACTTTAGCTGGAACACCGGCAACCAGCATCCCGGACGGCACCGTAAAACCCTGCCTTACCAGCGCACCGGCTGCAACAATTGACCAAGGTTCAACAACACAGTCATCAAGCAATACTGCTCCCATCCCGATCAGCACATTATCCTTTACCGTGCAGGCATGAAGCACTGCGCCATGGCCGATGGTAACGCAATTGCCGATATTCAAAGGGCCGGTATCGTGGGTAACATGCAGAGTGACATTGTCCTGCACACTGGTTTTTTCCCCGATACGGATAGGGCAGACGTCACCGCGCACCACCGCATTGAACCAGACGCTCGAATAGGCTCCAATATGCACGTCACCAATAACAAATGCACCATCAGTCATAAAAACAGTTTCATGCAGTGTCGGCCAGACACCCTTGTAAGACATTACCTTTCCCATCAGATCCTGAAATTTCTCAAATGTTAGAAATACTTATGCCATTACACGGCAATAGCACATTGTTTTAATTCACTTTATGACAAAAATCACCGTAATATGACCTGCCCTGGCAGCGGCTCAAACAGTGAGCAACCCGAAAGCGATTTCATAAGTGGCTCATAAACGATATTCGATTGAAGATAAAATATTTTTTTTTCATGGCTGGATTTATTAAATTTACCAAAGGGCGAAAATAAACCTCAAACAAGAAGCGGCCATGGCTAATCTATCTGGAGTATTTACTAACTGGGGAAGGGCTTACGGGAGATGTGTCGAAGTTCTGGTTGATGGTCACTGGTGGGTTGTCGGTGACTCTCTCGAAAACATAGGGAAAACAACCAAACGCCTCTTGGTAAATGCCTATCCGTTTATTTATGGCGGCAGATCTTCTTCATCACTATTCAGGGGATCATCTCCGAAAAAGGCTGGGTATGCCAAGCCGACCAAAGATATTGAACAGCGATTCAAGGATTGAGCGGTAAGCGATCGGTTTATTCCTCTACTCCGTTGTCAAAAAATTATCGAATAAAGAACGAGGTTAAGAGCCTCGTTTTTTATTGTACCGCCTGCACTCATCTCTGCTGAAAAATTCAGATATTCACCGAAACCAATCGTCAGAAAAAAAGCGCAACACTACCTTTTCAGCACCGGCATGAAAGCAACACTAAGCTGTAACAAGTTAAAAAAGATCTACAACAAACGCGAAGTCGTCAAAAGCTCATCCATCGAGGTGAAACAGGGTGAGATTGTAGGGCTTCTCGGCCCAAACGGCGCAGGAAAAACCACAACATTCTACATGATTGTCGGGCTGGTTCGGCCTAACGGCGGCGAAGTTTTTCTCGACACAACAAACATCACCGGCATGGCGATGTACAAGCGGGCTCGGCTCGGCATCGGCTACCTTCCTCAGGAAGCTTCGGTGTTCCGCAACATGACGGTCGAAGAAAACATCCTTAGCGTCCTTGAATTCACCTCCCTATCCCCTACAGAGCGCAAGGAAAGAGCCGACATAATGCTTGAAGAGCTGAACATTACCGCTATCCGCAAAAGCATGGGCTATGAGCTTTCCGGCGGTGAACGCCGGCGCACGGAAATAGCAAGGGCACTGGCGCTCAACCCCAAATTCATCCTGCTCGACGAGCCCTTTGCCGGGGTTGACCCCATTGCCGTTGAGGATATCCAAGAGATTGTTGAAGGTCTTGCCAAACGAGACATCGGAGTGCTTATCACCGACCATAACGTTCACGAAACCCTCTCCATTACAAACCACGCCTACCTGCTTTTTGACGGAAGCATCTTCATGCATGGCACCCCTGAAGAGATTGCATCCGACCCGGAGGTACGGAAAATGTACCTTGGCGAAAAATTCACCCTCGACCGCTATTAGACTCCGCTCGTCAATTTCAGACAACGGAACTTTATAGCCCGCTTTCAGTGTTTTACGTATATATAAATAGGGATCTAACCTGATTTTAACATATATCCCTTTTGAATAGTAAAGCCAACTGAATTGCCGGAGGCAATGCCACGATGAATATTCTTCTGATCTATCCCGAGTTCCCCGACACCTTCTGGAGTTTCAAGCACGCCCTGAAGTTTGTAAACAAAAAAGCATCCCTTCCTCCACTCGGTCTTTTGACGGTAGCCTCAATGCTTCCTGAAAGCTGGAAGCGGAAACTTGTTGATCTCAACGTCTCACCTCTTACAGCAAGGGACATTGCCTGGGCTGACATGGCATTCATCAGCGCCATGGCCGTCCAACAGGAATCCGCCCGGAAGGTTATTGCCCTGTGCAACAAGGCTGGCCTGAAGGTGGTTGCCGGAGGACCTCTCTTTACCTCCGAGTATCATGACTTCCCCACTGTCGATCATTTTGTACTCAACGAAGCTGAACTTACCCTTCAGCCGTTTCTCGATGACCTGACGCAAGGCACACCGAAAAAAATCTATGCAACCAGCCTGTTTCCGGATATTGCCAAAACCCCGGCGCCAGAGTGGGATCTGCTCGACATCAACAAATACGCCTCGATGGCCCTGCAGTTTTCACGGGGGTGCCCTTACCAGTGCGACTTCTGCAATGTAACGGCACTTTTAGGCCATAAAATCCGAACCAAAACCAGCGCCCAGATTATTGCGGAGCTTGACGGGTTGAAAAAACTTGGATGGCAGGACAGCATCTTTTTTGTTGACGACAACTTTATAGCCCACAAGGCATACCTGAAAAAAGATTTGCTGCCCCGGCTTATTGAATGGCAGAGAGGCAACAAAACAACCACCAGACTTTACACCGAATGCTCGATCAACCTGGCTGACGATCCTGAACTGATGCGCATGATGGCTGAAGCCGGCTTTACCCAGGTCTTTATAGGCATAGAAACGCCTGACAGCACCGCACTCGAAGCCTGCGGCAAGCAGCACAATACCTCAAGAGACATGCTCGAAAACATCAAAAAAATCCAGCAGGCAGGCATGGAGGTACAGGGAGGCTTTATTGTTGGTTTCGACAGCGACACTCCCTCGATTTTCCAGAAGCAGGTTGAATTCATCCAGAAAAGCGGGATTGTCACCGCCATGGTCGGCATCCTTCAGGCACTTCCTGGCACCAGACTCTACGACCGGATGCAGAAAGAGGGGCGGTTGCTCCATAACTCAAGCGGCGACAATGCCGACAGCAATACCAACATTGTGCCGAAAATGGATATCGAAATCCTGCGCAAGGGCTATACCGATATGATGACACAACTCTATGCCCCGAAACAGTACTATAAACGAATCCAGACACTCCTGCGAGAATACAAGACACCGCAATTTCATGAACGATTGCGCTTCAGCCACCTCCTTGCCTTTGCCCGCTCAACCGTACTGCTTGGCGTGGTAGGCCGCGAACGGTTCCAGTACTGGAAAATGCTGGCATGGACATTTTTCAACCGCCAGCGTGCCCTGCCGCATGCCATAACCCTCGCCATTTACGGGCACCATTTCCGCAAGGTCTGCCGGTTGCACCTCAAGGAAACAAGAAGGGTTGCCGGATAATGTTTTTTTGAACTTGAACTCGAAAATACCGCATCATTAAAAAGCCTCTGTTTTCTTCGTAAAATCAGAGGCTTTTTGCCTATAGCCCTTTCTTGCGTATCTTGCCTAGTAACTCTTAGCCAGCCAACCGCCGTACCCTCATGATAGCCGAACACCTGCTTTTCCAGTCTGATGGCGGATTTATCCGCATCCCTATCTGGGGCCATATTCCGCTGAGCGGGCCGCTGAAAAAAATATTGTCGCACCCTTCGTTTCTTCGCCTCAAGGGGATTCGGCAGCTCTCGTTCTCGCAGCAGGTTTACCCCGGGGCGACGCATACGCGCTTTGAGCACTCTATCGGGGTCTATCATCTGATGAAGATGATACTGCAGCGCATGTTGACCAGCCCTCTGGCACTCAGCCTTCAGGATGAGCACTTCAGGTTTGATGACCACAACTGCCGGGTGCTGCTTGCAGCCTCTCTCTTGCACGATATTGGCCACTTTCCTCATGCCCATATCATTGAAGAACAGATTCCCCGGTGCGGCAGCGAGCCGGTATTTTCGCACCATGAGGAGCTTTGCCGTCACTTTATCTATGAACAGCATTCCGGGGTTCCGACGATTGCCTGCATTCTGCATGAGGAGTGGAAAGTATCACCGGAATCGGTTATTGAGCTGATCACGGGCACAACCCGCTTCAGCAAGCTGATCAGCGGCACGCTTGACCCCGACAAGATGGATTATCTCATGCGAGACGCACACCATTGCAATATCCCCTACGGAAGCATCGATATCGACCGGCTGATTGAGTCGTTTGTGCCCGATCCGCAGCGTGAACGCTTTGCTATCACCGAAAAAGGTATTGCGCCCCTTGAAAGTCTGCTTTTTGCGAAGTACATGATGATGCGCAATGTCTACTGGCACCATACCAGCCGCGCACTTTCGGCAATGCTCCGCAGGCTGTTGCAGGATATTGCCAGCCAGGAGATGCTCTCACCGGAGGCCATGCGCGAGCTTTTCTACGGGAATGCTGATGACCGGGTACTGCATGAATTGAAGCAGCTTATGCCGGAAAAAAATCATCCTCTTGGCGCCCTTCTTGATGATATTCTGATGCGGCGGGTCTACAAGAGAGCCATAACCGTGCAGCCCTATTTACCGGAATCGGACAAAGAAGATGAGCGGTGGTTTATCTATAACAGCAACAGCGGAATGCGCCGTGCCAAGGAGGCGGAAATTTGCCAGTTTCTCAACCAGCGCTACCATCTCGGGCTTCATGGCCATGAGGTGCTGATTGATCCGCCCTCAAAAAAGGATATTTTCGACTATGCGGATCTGAAGGAACTCCGGGTCTATCCAACACGCTCTGAGCACGTCCACTATGCTCTGCAATGTGAGTCGGAATATGTAAGGTTTGACGATCTGAATGAATCAGTCTTTCAGTCGGACTTTATTCTCGCTTTTGAGCGATATACAAAAAAGTTCAGGCTGCTCTGCCGTCCTGATCTGATTGAGCGCATTGTAGAGTCACGCGAGGAGATTATGTGCCTCCTCGCGAACGATCTTGACCTGTTTCTTTAGCCGTCTCAGGTAAACTGCTTCCAGTTGAAAACGGTATGCAACACCACAGCAATGACGAACAGACAGCTCATCCACACCTGGGTCGGTTGTGAAACGCCTGTCATGACCTGTAAAAAAACGAGAAGGCCGGTAATGATGAAAAGAATGAATGCCCCGATTGCAAAAGGGCTCAGCCAGAATCTGCGGTTTGTGTTCATCGTATCGTTTGCGTTTTGAATATGAAAAAGAGTGACGTTTTCTGCTCTGTAGAATCTTTTGATCTACGGTAAACAAAGTAAACCCGCAATTCTTAAAAGATTATAAACGAACTCTTAAACGTTGCTTAAAAAACGTTACCGATTCGGTAAAGAGAGAGAAAAATCAACAAAAGAAAACCAGCATTTTGTACTTTACCTTATATTTCACGAAAGCAAAACACTATTGCACTATGGAACATCAAGACAAGTACTACAAAGGACTTTTCTTTGGCGCCGTGCTTGGAGCAGCCGCGGGGACCATCATGGGATTAATCTTTGCTCCTCGCAAAGGGACAGAGACCCAGCAGATCATTTCGGGCAAGATTAAAAATGCGCTCGACAAGGCCAACGACCTCTATGAGGGCAATGAACACGATGAGGCCTACAGCAACGAGGCAAAAACACGCTCGCAGGAAATCATCGACACCGCCCGCGACGAGGCAAAAAAAATCCTTAATGAGGCCAACAGCATTATCCGGGAAATCAAGGGATACCCGAAAGCAAAGGAAAACTGATTGATGCTGACCTATCAGAGCGCAAACCTGCCGGCAAGCAGCATCAATCAGCACGCCCTTTTGCTTTTGCACGCATTTCCGCTCTCTGCCGCCATGTGGCAGCTTCAGCTTGAGGCTCTTGGCAATGCAGGCTATGCGGTCATTGCACCGAACGCCTATGGTATTGAGGGCTCAGAGGAGCGTGTAAGCTGGTCTTTCACCGATTACGCCCATGAGCTTGCCGAACTCCTTGAATCGCTGAACATTGGCCGGGTGACGGTTGTTGGCCTTTCGATGGGCGGATATCAGGCTTTTGAATTTTATCGCCTTTACCCCGAGAAAACCGCATCGCTGGTTCTGTGCGATACCAGAGCTGAAGCAGATGCTCCCGCAGCACGGTCGGCACGTGAGGAGTTCATCCGCGCAATCGAAGCCGGAGGAGCTGAAGAGGCCGCCAGTCGCATGATACCGAACTATTTTACCGCTGAAACCTATATTGAGAAACCGGAACTGGTTGCAGAGGCTGCTGCGATGATAGGCGAGCAAAGCGCCACAGTTATCATTGCAGCAATGCAGGCCATCATGATGCGTTCCGATGCGACCCCGCTCCTTGCAGCTATCGACTGTCCCGTACTGGTGCTTTGCGGTGCAGCCGACAAGCTCACCACACCTGAAACGGCTGAAAGCATTCATAGCCTCATTCCGGGTTCAGAATTCCATCTCCTTGCCGGAGCCGGACATATCTCAAACATGGAGCAACCTGAAGCATTCAGCAAGGCACTTCTTGATCATGTCAAAGAGGTCAGCCGTGCCTGACCTCTCCTGAGCGCTCAGACCTGCAGACTGTCAAGCAGGTCAAAAAAGTTCGGGAACGAGACGCCAACCACATCAATATCTGAAATATCAATAGGGCATCCTGTTGCCTTCCCCGCAATGGCAAAGCTCATGGCAATCCTGTGATCGTCAAAGCTGTCGATCACGACCGTGCCAGAGGGGGTTATCCTGCGTCCCTTGACCACAAAACCGTCAGGGTACTGCTCGCAATCAAAACCAAGACGCTGAAGATTGACCACGAGAGCATCGATCCGGTCGCTCTCTTTGGTTCTCAGCTCAGCCGCGTTATGCAGCTCAAACCGGCCTGTAGCAAAGGCAGAAAGGACGGCAAGCATCGGTATTTCATCAATGATAAATGCTACCGCCTGGTGGTCGCTGATCACAAGTGGCTCAAGGCTGGAATGGTTTTGAACCAGAATATCTCCGATAGTTTCGCCGCCGATCACCCGCTGGTTTTCAATCGTCAACGCACCCCCGGCTTCAATCAGAATATCAAGAAACGCCGCACGAGTCGGATTGAGGCAGACATCCCTGATCATAATTTCTGAACCATGGGCAAGCAGGCCCAGCGCAACAATAAAACAGGCGGCGGAAGGATCTGCGGGGATATAGAAGGGCTTTGCCGCAACTCCCTTTCGGCCCGGCACCACAATAACCCGTTCACCATCCTGCTCAAAGCTTTCAAGACCAAGCATCACTTCGGTATGGTCACGTGAACGCACCGGCTCGAAAATTCTTGATTCGCCATCGGCATGGAGGGCAGCAAAAGCCACCAGTGACTTCACCTGAGCGGAAGGAACCGGCAACCGGTAGTTGATCGCCTTCAGCTCTTTATCTCCCTTGATGCAAATCGGCGCGGTACCGGACGGCGAAAGCTCCACACAGGCACCCATCTGGCGCAAGGGGTCGGCAACCCGTTTCATTGGGCGCTTCATCAGCGAACTGTCGCCAATCAGCTCGCTGGCAAAAGGCTGGGCAGCAAGAATACCGGCAAACATGCGCATGGTGCTGCCTGAATTATTGCACATCAGCGGCGCCGGTGGCGGCTGAAAGCTCCATAATCCTGCAGATTCGATAACGACCCTACGGATACGGCGACCGTACGCACCATCAACTTCTTCCTGCCGAAGCGTTATGCCCGCACTTTTCAGAACGCTAAGGGTTGACTGATTGTCAAACCCGGCGGAAAAATTCATGATCTCTGTTGTGCCTTCCGACAGTGCACCGATCAATGCCGCACGGTGGGAGATCGACTTGTCGGGCGGTAATGCGGTTACTTCACCTTTAAACACTCTCATGAGTCACTGGGTTGGTATTGACAAAAAAAAAGCAACTCCCGTGAAGGAGTTGCCTGGCATAACTGTTTCGAACGGAATGATCATGAATTGCGTTCTTCATTTGCCCTCTGCGCTCTCCTTCTGCTTCTCGAGCGCTTCAAACGACCATCCACCGAAGGTTTCACAAAGTATGCGTTCGCACGAAACTCCTTTAAAA
>CAJAOR010000257.1 GCA_903942355.1 uncultured Chlorobiaceae bacterium
GAAAACTCCCATACAACCATCATGCTTGCCAGAACCAGTGCTATTGCAAGAAAAGCATGCAGAAGATGATTAAAGGCTCGTAATGCACTTAAAAGACGGCCTTCAAAAGAAGTTATCATGAACATTGTGGACAGTTATGAAAAAGAAAAAGCCCCTGAATGGTGGCTACCCTTTAAAACGTTGCTTCTTGTATTGTAATGATAAGGGTGAGCACTTGCAAAAAATTGAACGCATAAACACAAATAAAAAAAACAGCGCTGAATTTTAAGAGCTTGTCCGATAGGCATGCTCCGCCATCACCCTTTTATAGCAGCTTTCCTCCGGAAAAAACCTTCAGCCCGATAACGCCGCTCAGGATCAGCAGCAGGCAGAGTATGCGGGCAATATCACTGGGTTCATCAAAAAAGAGCATTCCAGCAAGGGCGACCCCGGTGGCGCCGATTCCGGTCCAGACGGCATAGGCCGTACCGACCTGAATGGTTTTCATGGCAAGTGAAAGAAACCAGAAACTTGCTATCATGGCCGTAGCCGTCATGAGCGAAGGCAAGGGGCGCGTAAAGCCTTCGGTATATTTGAGGCTGAGGGCCCAGCCGCATTCGAGAAAGCCGGCAATGATCAGGTATATCCATGACATGGCGTTCAGGGCAAGATTTTTACCCAGGTGCGAAGCCTGTCGGATTCACGGGCAGCATGGAGCACCTTCTGAATCATGAGCCCGTCTGGAAAGCCTGCGGCATCATGAAGGTTTTTTTCTTTGTTCTTGAGTGCCTTGACAATGCGGTGGGCAAGAAAGGCAAAACCGACGGCAAAAATTCCATGAACGGCAAGAGGTGACTGCCTGATTTTTTCCTGCAGAACGAGTTCCTCCCACGACAACATCGGTTCAACCTGCTTCCACCGGGGTGCATCGATCAGGCTGCGTACCCCTTTCGCATCGCTGTTCGCAATCTCCCACAATCGTGCGGCGCCATCAAGCCTTATGGTTTTGAGGCTGCCGACTATTTCGACTGAAAACCAGGTGTAGGCTCCGACGGTGGTGACATGCATCAGCGAGGTGCTTCCAAGGGCAATGGATGAGGGACCGAATTTCATCATCATGGCAAAATTATCGTCGGAAGTGACGGCGCAGGGCTTGCCTGAACGGTCTGGCCGGAACGGAATACTGGTTGAGAGGTTGCATGAAACTTCGGCAATTTCGCCAACCAGATAGCGGTTCAGATCGACCAGATGAGAGCCTATCGCGCCAAGGGCTCCGCCCCCTTTTTCTGAATCGCACCACCATGACCACGGCATGTCGGGGCGGTTGCGGCTGGCAAGATTGATGACGGCGCGCACTTCATATACTTTGCCGATTTCGCCACTGTCAATCATCTGTTTCATGCAGCGAACCGCAGGGTGAAATCGCATCTGATGGTCGAGAATCGCAAAACCTGACGAGTTCTCCGCAACATCAACCATGACTGCTGCATCCGTTACATTGAGCGCAAAGGGTTTTTCACAGAGCACACTTTTGCCGCTTTTGAGCAGTCCGGTCACCATCTCGGCATGAAGAAAGGGCGGCGTGGTGACGCAGACCAGGTCAAGATCGCAGGGCAACATATCGTGCCAGTCGGCAAAGCCCTGGCTGATATCGAACCGCTGCATGAATGACTGACGGTGCTCTGCCGTCGGACTGGCCACTGCGGCGAGCTCTACGTTTTCCATCAGCGAGAAGGCGGGAGCCTGCGCCACTTTAGCCCAACCGCTTCCTATAAAGCCTATTTTTATCTTTTTTTTCATAGTATGGACATAAAAAAAGGGTGACCGAGATCACCCTTTTCATTGGTCTCAATCTTTTGATCAACCAACCTGTTGAACTTTTGCAAGCCGGGCTTTCTCAATATAGGTCTTCTGGATATCCCGTGAAACATTATAAGCCTTTGAGAGGCTGTCGGAACTCCAGAGCCTTGCATCAAAGGCCATACAGATATTGCGGAGGAACGGTATGCCGACATCGGTAACACGAACGCTCTTGTCGCCCAAAATAACCAGCCCGTCGTTCTCCATGTCTTCAAGTCGGTAGAGTGCGATATCAAGTTCTTCCGTGTAGAGCTTCGGGTCTGCCCATGAGGTCTCCTGCTTGCACATAAGGTTTAGGATGTGACGGCGCAGGACCAGATCCTCATCGGTCAGCAGGTGACCGCGATGGAGCGGGAAGCGCCCTTCGTTGACCACTCTGATATAGTCGATGTCGTCGCGCTCGTTCTGCGCAAATGCGTACCAGGTATCGCTGATGGAGGATGAGCCGATCGCCAGCATCATCTGGGTGGTATTTTCAGTATAGCCCATGAAATTGCGGTGCAGGGTGCCGTTTTTCGCGGCAATATAGAGTGCATCCCCTTCGATGGCGAAATGGTCCATGCC
>CAJAOR010000258.1 GCA_903942355.1 uncultured Chlorobiaceae bacterium
AAAATTCTCCTCCCGCTGCTGCGGAACCTGCTGTCAAGAAACCGCTTCCCGAAAAATTGCCGCCGGTTGCCCGGAAGCCGGTTCCGGTGGAGCCGGTGAAGCCGAAAGTTGTTGACAAGCCGGTGGATATCAACAAGGCGCTTGCGCTTCTAAAACAAAAAGTTGCACAGAAAACACCCCCGGTTGCTCAGCCTACTTCCGGCAGTTCGCTGAACAAGGCGCTTGCCGATCTTCAGCAAAAAGTCAAGAGTAATGGCCGTCAGGCAGGAACAGGGAGCGGCGAAGGACGAACGGGCTCTTTTGGCAGCAGAAGCAGCGGGGGAAATGGCTCTGGCACCGGGGGAACTGCAGATCCGTACAAGGCGGCCATTGCTGACATTATTCAGCAAAACTGGGCGTTTTCGAAGCAGTTGCTTAAAAACAGTTACGGGATGAGCGTCTATGTCCGTATCAATATTCTTCCTGACGGCACGATTCGCCAGATTGTTTTTGACAAAAGGGCGCCAAGCGAGTACCTGAACAATTCAGTAAAAAAGGCTCTTGAGAAATCCTCTCCTCTTCCGGCTCTCCCGAAAGAAGCGGTTGCCCGGGATGTCTGGATAGGATTTATGTTTACTCCTGAAGGTATTGAGTAGGGGAGCTTTTCCTCTGTTTGCGTGAAAAATGGTTGTTAAAACACGGGAAGATAAAAGCATTTTCGCTATATTTTGCTATATTTTTTCGTGAATTATGTGGTCAGGCGGAAGATTTATCTGCTGTCGGTGTTGTGGGAAATAAGCAATTTTTTTACTGCCCGAATGTTTGAAAGAATTCGCCAATTAAATATTACCTGTAACAATTAAAGCGTTTTTGGCTCATGGTTCAATTATTCAATCGTGTTGTTCCCGGCATTATTGTTGTCCTGTTTTGTCTGGTTGTTTTCCCTTTGAAGCTTGCTGCCGCAGAAAATGGGGAGTATATCGCTATCCGTAAGGAGGGGTCGGGCAATATTGCTCTGGTGCTCGACAAACTGGATGCAAATGGAAAAAAAGAGAGCAAGTTTGCACAGAGTCTCGATACCATTATGCATGATGGTCTTGATTTTACCAAGATTTTCTCCTTGATTTCCCCGCCGCTTAACGTGAAAGACTTTACCGACAAGAAGAATGTTGTCATCAATTTCGGGGCACTGACATCAGTCGGGGCAGAGGTTTATGCCGGAGGAACACTTACGAGAAAATCCGGTATGATTAATCTTGACATGAAGGTGTATGATGCATCAGGTTCTAAATTGCTTCTCAGCAAAACCTACACCGGCAGGGAGGAAGGACTTCGTTCAATCGGTCACGCTTTCTGCGCAGATCTCATTGAGCTTCTTACCGGCAAAAAGTCGGTATTTGGGAGCAAAATTGTTTTTATTTCAAATAAAACCGGTTTCAAGGAGATCTATGAGTGTGATTTTGACGGCTATGGAGTTGCGCAACTGACCAATTTGAAATCCATTGCAATGAATCCGGCACTTTCTCCTGACGGAAAGCATCTTGCCTATATTGGGTTTGCTTCCGGCAGGCCGACTCTCTATATCAGGAATCTTGTTGACGGGAAAATAGCATCAGTCAGCAAAAGCGGTGTCAGTATCGACCCGGGTTGGAGAAACAACACCGAGGTTGCAGCGACCCTTTCCCCTGAAGGGAACCAGGAAATTTTTCTCGTAAACACTGATGGCTCGCTTTCCAAAAGGGTAACGAACAATAAAAGTATTGATATTTCGCCAACGTTTTCACCCGATGGCACAAAGATGGCCTTTGTTTCTTCAAGAAACGGTTTGCCGCAGATTTTTGTCCAGGATATGCAATCTGGTCTGGTAAAAAGACTTACCTTCAGTGGGCGTTACAATACCCAGCCGGCATGGTCTCCTTTGGGCGATAAAATTGCGTACACTACATGGGAAAAGAACGGTGAAATCAATATATTTGTTGTAAATGCAGATGGTTCAGGGCTCAAGCAGCTAACGCAAAATAGTAGGGAAAACAAGTCCCCTTCTTTTTCTCCAGATGGCGAGATGATTGTTTATACTTCTAACCGTCAGGGAAGGGAAAAGGTGTATGTTATGAGTTCGAAAGGAGGTAACGAGAGGCTTTTATTGCAGGGTGATGACGTGCAGACCCAGCCATCGTGGTCGTTATTTAGGTAGTACTGGTGTTTTTTTTAAACAAACAATGAAAAAGGGGGAAAAATGAAAACTATGAAGCCTTTATTGAGGACTCTGTTTATTCCGACCATGCTCTTTCTTGGAGCCTGCGCTTGTTGTGAGGAGACTGTCGTAGCTCCACCTCCACCTCCGCCTCCTGTGATTGTTTTGCCAGGTCTCGGTGATGTTTTCTATGATTTTGACCGTTCTGAACTCCGTGCGGATGCTGTGGATCAACTGAAGACAAATGCCAACTGGATACAGGCAAATGCAACCCATAATGTCATTATCGAAGGACATTGCGATGAGAGAGGCACAAGCGAGTATAATCTTGCTCTTGGTGAGCGCCGTGCAAACAGTGCCAAGGATTATATCGTCAATCTTGGCGTTGCTCCAGCCCGTTTGAAGACGGTCAGTTTTGGTGAGGAAAAACCATTTGCTGACGGTCACAATGAGGAAGCATGGGCTCAGAACAGAAGAGCTCACTTTGTTGCTGAATAACGACAATATTATTACTGAAAAGAGCAAGGGGTGGTTCATGTTCTGGCCGCCCCTTTTTTATCAATGCTATAATTGAGATGAACCAATGAAAAGAAACAGCATCATTGTTCTCGCTTTGATGGTGACCGCAGGATGTTCATCAAAAAGCGCAGTAACCCCCGATACAGGTACGACAAGTCAGGCGCCTTCCGCACCGGTGCCATCGTCACCAACCGGTTATGGATTTGACCAATGGCAGACGGGACCGCTGGGCGATGTATTTTTTGAATTTGACAGCTCAACGCTGAGTGCTGATGGTCAGGAACAGTTGAAGCAAAACGGGATATACCTGGAAAGCAATGCTCTTAAAAAGGCTATAGTTGAGGGTCACTGTGATGAGAGGGGAACCTCTGAATACAATCTTGCCCTTGGTGATCGCCGGGCTGTCAGTGCAAAAGAGTTTCTTGTCAGGTATGGTGTCTCTCCGTCCCGTCTTGAAACAGTCAGTTTCGGTGAAGAGCGTCCCTTTGCTTTAGGCCATGACGAAGAGGCTTGGGCAAAAAATCGCCGGGCTCACTTCGTTCTAAAATAACGGCAAGAAACCCTTACTGACTATGCATAAAAAGATTAAACCCTTTATCTTTTTTCCGGTTCTTGCTCTGTCTGCCTGTGCATCAAAACAGGATCTGCTTGTTGTTGAAGATAATCTGAACAAACTGAAAACCGACTCTGAAACCATTAAATCCCAGTCGGCGGTCTCCTATTCTGATGTTCAGCAGGTTCGTGATGAGGTTTCGCGGTTAAAGGGCAGCATGGAAGAGATTTCCCATACGAACAGCCAGACGTTTGGTCGGCTTGGTATGGAGGACTCGCTTCTGGTGCACAAGGTTGATGAGCTGGAATTGAGGTTGCAGAAACTTGAGCAGTATGTTGCCCCTCCTGCAGCCAAACCTGAAGCACTCTCTTCGGCAGTGCCGACGACGCCCACTCCTGCACCTGATGCGGCATTGCTCAATGAAGGGCTCGAAAAGCTCAAAAAAAACAACTTTGCCGGAGCAAGGGAGAGCTTCAGTTCACTGATACAGAGTGTACCTGCATCAGCTCTTGCGGGTGATGCACAGTTTTATATTGCGGAGAGCTATTTTAGCGAGAAATGGTATGAAAAAGCCATTCTTGAGTATCAGACCGTTATCACCAAGCATACCAAAAACAGCAAGCGACCCGCAGCATTCTACAAGCAGGCACTCTCTTTTGAGTTGATTGGCGATACCGTCAATGCAAAAGCAAGGTTCAGAGATTTGGTTAAAGCCTATCCATCCTCTTCTCAGGCGGCCTTGGCTCGCAAGAAGTTGCTGTAGCCAAATCCTTGATTTGTTAGAGAAGCATTCACAGCCCCGGTTGATCCCGGGCTGTGATAATAGAAATGTACAGGGCCGCAGGTGCTTTTATTTGAAGAATTCATTCAGCGTATAGGTACGCCGGTCAATTTCAACACAAAGCTTTTGTTTAGAAGTACTGAAAAAGACAGGAATATCCCTCACAGTCCATTTGATGCCACGCTGGTCAAAATCAATGACGTAGCGATTCTCATTGTCAATAATCATTTTCTTGAGGTCAATACCGATATCGGGCTGCGTTGACATAACAAAGAGCTCAATTTCCCCTGAACTGATTTTATTGATTAGCTCCTTGGTCGGCGACAGCTTTCTGCGTCCGGATACAGGACTTATCTGGACGTCAAGGTTGTCACGGTTATCCCTTTTTGCGGAGGTGATATAATACTTTTCTGCCTTATGAGCTGCATTGCCTGACCATGGCCCTGATGTGCTGACCCTGACCTGATTTTCGCTGGTAAATGGACGGCTGAGC